>PLUJ01000240.1:20163-39421 GCA_003165455.1 Acidobacteriaceae bacterium
AGATTCTTGGCATCGGTCTCTTTAACGGTGGCAGTTTCTACGGGCTCGGTCTGGTTCGGGCTGCGGCCGGAATCGACGTAACCCTCCGCGACCTTGATATAGGCGTCCTCGCGCAACTTCGTGAGATAAGCCCGAAGTGCCGGTTGCAGTTTCTCGTAATACAAAGCGTCCTGAATTTTCGCTTCGACATCCTTCATCGGAGGAATGCCGGCCATTTGGTGGTCCGTTACCTTCAGAATTACGAAACCCTGTTTGGTGCGGATAACGTCGGTTACTTGTCCGGCTTTCATCGCGAAAGTCTTGTCCTCGAGTTCCTTGGCAAGAGTTCCACGCTTGAAAACCCCCAGATCACCACCTTGCGCCGCCGAAGGACCGTTGGAGTCCTTCTTGGCAATGTCGTCGAATTTCGCTCCAGCCTGGATTTGCTTTAGCAAGTCATTCGCCTTGGATTCAGCGGCAGCTAGAGCCTTTGCCTCGTCCGCCTGTTTAGCGGCTTCATCTTTCGCAGGCTCGGCCGCCGAGGCAGATTTTTCTGGAGCTGCGGGAGCAATCAGGATTTCGCTGAGCCGTATGGATTCAGGTTGCTCCATTTCGTTCTTGTGCTCGTCATAGAATTTCTGCTGCTCATCAGTGGCGATATTGAGGTGGGAGCCGACCTCTTCTCCAATTACCTTTTGCGTAATGATCTGATTACGCATGTTTTGCTTGAAATCCTCGTAAGAGATGCCCTGAGCGGTGGCCGCCTTTTCCAGTTCCTCCATTGTTTCCAACTTCATGTCTTTACGCATCTGGTCGAGCCGCTTGACCAGATCCGTATCGCCGGTAATGCCGAGATCCTTCCCTTTTTCAAGTAAAAGCTGCTGATCGATCAGATCGCGGAGAATATCTTTTTCCCGGTCGCTGAAAAGCTTATCGGCGTTGTTGGGATCCTGCTGCTTGACGTCGTCACGAAGCTGATCCTTGCTGCGAAGAAATTCGGACCGCGTAACGATTTGGCCGTTGACTCGAGCCACAATCTCTTCAACTACCTGCCCGGTTGCGAACAAGGGCAAACAACACAGACCGACAAGCAAGAAAACAATTCTTTTCATAAGGTTCCGGGAGGGCCGCCACGCAGCCTGAGCTTACGGGCTGTGACTAAGGCCGTTTTCGTAATTTATTACTCCAGAGCAATACTTGAATGGCGTTCGATGATTATATCCGATGCGGCACCGGGATTTCAGCTCTACTCGCGAACTTTCTATTGCGCNNCACCAGAGCGGTCATGCCCTGCGCCCCCTCGCTCTCGTTAGTGGATTCGCCGGCCGCGTTCAAGACTGATGCTGCGAGGGCTTGGGCATCCCGCGAAACCGCTTCCGTGAACTGCTGTTTAATGCGCTTTAAACCATATTCTGAATCTTCGTCTTGGTCGCCATTAGACTTGTTCTCAACCACGCCTCGCGAAACCAGCAGCAATACCGCGCCGCGCTCCAAGCCAACCGTAGGAGCGTCGCACGTCGCGTGTGAAAATAGCCCGAGCGGAAGGCCGGTAGAAGCCAGTTCGGTAGTGCCAGTGCTGTCGCGCAAAAGGCCGGGCGTATGGCCTGCATTTATGTAGCAAAGCGTTCCGAATTTTTCGTGATAGCAGCCCATGAAAGCAGGGCAGGAAATGACCCCCTGGGCAGCTTCCATCAGGCTGCGGTTAAGCCGAAGGCATAACTCGGTCATCGCCTCAGCTTCGTTGAAATCAGCTTTTGAAAACAGTTCGCCTGCGACGGCTTTGAACATTTCTTGTGCCGCCGTCAAGATTACCTGGTTATTCTCGCGGCGGCCGGCGACGTCAAGCAGGCCAAATAAAATCCGCTCGGGCCCCACGCGCAGAGACTCATAGAAATCTCCAGCGATGCGTTGCCCGTAAGTGGCAGCGGCAATCTCAGCGCCTACAATCTTTGGGAAATTTGTACTGACTGGTTCAATGGAAGGGATGGGTTCGGGCTCACTAGGATTGAAGAAGGAGCACATTAACGAAGGCCCAGTCCGAAAGTAGCACAAGCGACTCTACAACGGCAATATGGCGTGCAATTTTGTCACATGCTTGTGGGATGAACCTAATCTCCGTATTTATCGGCGAGATATTTGCCGAGCTCGCTTTCGAGTTGCCCATAATCCGAGTGGATGGTTGCTCGCAAAGCCGCCTCGGTGGAACTGCCCTGCCCAAGTCGTTGCAGAATTCGTTGGATGTCGCCCATCCCGTAAGAGTCGGCGATATACGAAACTGCGGCCAGCGACTCCGCATACGCAACATAGGCCTGGGCGCCAGAGAAGCGCAAGAAACTGCCTTCCAGCACGTTCAATGGAATATTGCGTTGCGACTTGAACATCTGCGCCAGCTGACGTCCGTCACTACCAAGGGATTTCGGCTCAAGAAGTTGAGCGATTCCTTCGTGCAGCCAGGGTGGACAGCGTCCCGCGGAAATCTGGTTGATAAAAGAATGCGCAAGTTCATGCTTCAGGACTCTAGCCAACTCCGGTGTCATCGAAGTCAGCCCATTGATCGGAATGCGAAGCTTTCCATCATTAAGTGCCCCTGACCAGGAAGGAGCGCGGGTGACATCGAAAAAAGCCTGTTCCGTGTAAAGGGTTACCAGAATATTGTCGCGCGGCGGAGTGCCAAGATCACGAACGAGATCTTCATAGTCGCTTTCGAGCGCTTCCAGAATCTGTGCGCGAAATGCCTCGGAAGTTTGTTTTCCTTCGTAATGCAATACGAAGTGGCTGCTCTCATGTTGGGTGAAGTCGGTTTCGACGGTCTGTTCGCGTTGGGCTTTCGCCAAGTACTGTTGCACAGCAGGATCTGGGCGCAACGCCAGAGAGTGGGTCCAGGAAGCGATCGCGTCTTTGGTGCGGTCGGCGGCTTGTTGCGCATAACCGAGAACGGTATATGCGTCAGGCGAGTTCGGTGCAGCGCTCACCGCACGTTGTGCATAAGATAAAGCTTGCGACGCGTTCCCGGTTCGAGCGAGCAGAGCAGCGTAGTAGATAAGAATCGTGGAATTCTCCGGCTCGGATCGTAGCCCGCTTTCGAAATAGTGGCGTGCAATACTGATGTTTCCATGATCAAATTCGAACTTTCCGGCGATAAAATCAGCCGTGGCGCTTAGCTCGGCGTCTCCCTTGTCTTCCAGTTTGGAGAGCGCCTCGGTATCGACCTTTCCGTCTTTTATGATTGTCTTAGGGAGATCGCTTTCGAAAGATAAGGTGTCGACTGGCTTGAAAAGTGGGAGATCGTTTTTGCTTGCCAGGGATGACGCAACGCTGAAGGGGGTGCCTCCCGCCTCAGTTCGTTCGACCGAATTCCTGGAGATGGCATAGCTATCGTCGCCTATTTCATACTCATAGTGGGTGCCATTCTCTCGGACGTGATCGGCCAGAATCGTACGGCCGTTCTTCAAATGGATCGTGTCCGCAGGCGCTGACGCAGTGAGGGCTACAATCCATAACATGGCAGCGGTAGTGACACGAAGCCCCATTGAAGCGCATTCTAGCAACTGGAAGTGATAACTCCTACGTAACCAAAGTGCGGACCGCATCGATTAGAGCCGGAGTTCTTCTCGCCGTTGGCTTGCAGGTCTTTCTCCCGTTCTGTGCAGGTCAAACTGCTGTTCCACAAGGGCAACCTCCGGGTCCTGCGATGTCACTTTACTTGCAACTGAGCGATGTGGGGCTCGACCCGGCGCGCGTTTTTCGTGTTCGAGGTGGTTCGATCGACCGGTCGGCAATCCACATCACTTTAGAAGACGGCACGATCGCCTTCACGAAAGATGTGATGGGCAAGATCACAGGTGCATTCTTTGAAGGAGACGGAGAAATCCTCGTGCCCCCTCCTGACGAAGTTGAACGCCGATCGATGACGCTGTTCACTGGAATGGCGATCCTCGAAGAACGGTTCGGCAGCGCCTATTTTCGATTCAATGACAATACCGCCGCTGAATTACAACCAAGCCTTCGAGCTCCGGAGGATGCGCTGCAATTCATCGCACGGTGTAATGAAGCGGCTCGCATTCAGGCACAATCCGACGCGATGAGACTACTGGCAAGTTTCAGCACCTTGTTGCCGATCGATGGGAAAGATCAGGAACCATCCGTCCGGCCCTTCAAAGCGGATGATCGCATGCTGCATGCGCGTTTGCAGGGAAACACGCTTGGAGTCTTCGACGTTATCTACGACTCAACTGCGGAAGAGCAGATAGGGGTCGGGCAGTCTAAACCAGCGGAAAATGGAACTGTGTACTACGACGTGTGGACTTCATTTTCGCCCGACAAATTCCGGGCGAAGCCCCATGCACGATCTGAACAACCTGAGGAGCCTGNNGGAGCCTGGGTCGGGAGCATCCACCCGCAGTAATGCCTTTCTGTCGCGAGACTACGTGATCGATGCTCACGTTTCTCCTCCGAAGGAACTCAATGCAACGGTGACTCTGCGACTCCAGGTGACAGAGCCGCAAACACGTTTCCTGGCATTCGAGTTGTCGCGTTATCTAAAGCTACAATCCGTCACATGGAAGGGCAAACCCGTTGAATTTATCCAGAATCCCGCCATCGAAGGTACCCGGATTGCGCGCAGCGGAAATGACCGCATAGCGGTTGTCCTGCCGGAACCAGTGCAAAGAGAACAAGAGGTGAGCCTAACTTTTGTTTACGGCGGAGAGGTGCTGGCCGAAGCTGGAAGGGGTCTGCTCTATGTGGGCGCACGAGGTACCTGGTATCCCAACCGTGGCATCTCCATGTCAAATTTCGACATTACATTTCATTATCCGCAGGGCTGGACCTTGTTAGCGACAGGTAGACCGCAGACAGCAACTCCAATTCCCGGGGCACATTCACAGTCGAGTACCACCGAACAAGTAAGCCATTGGAAATCTGAGCGTCCCATCCCAATCGCGGGATTTGACCTCGGCAAGTACGTGGAGGCGGCTACTCAGGCCGGAAACGTTCCCGTGGAAGCCTATGCTACAACCGGAGTGGAGCGCGATTTCCCTAGCCCTCCGTCACCGGCTTTATCGCCCGTCCCACATCTTGATCAAAGGCGATTGGCGCCGTCGCTAGCCATTGAGCCGCTGCCACCTTCTCCAGCACGAAACGCCATGGTTGTGGCTGAAACAACCGCCCAAGCGATTGGATACTATTCCGACTGGTTTGGCCCCTTTCCCTACGGTCAGCTGGCTCTGGTGCAGTTTCCTGGAACAGAAAGCCAGGGCTGGCCGGGTTTGGTCTTCCTTTCTTCCTATGCTTTTCTGACCAGCGAGGAGCGGCGCGAGCTTCACATGAATGCTACACAGGAATTGATCGACCAACTGGTTCCGGCACACGAGGCCGCACATCAGTGGTGGGGCGACCTGGTCACTTGGAGCACTTACCACGACCAATGGTTCTCGGAGGGCTTAGCCAATTATTGCGCCCTGATGATTTTGGAGAAAAAAGATCCCGCGGCCTTTCAACAGATCATGGAATCGTATCGATTGGCCCTGGTAACAAAGGATAAGAACGGCAACCTGCCGAAGGACGCGGGACCCGTGACGATGGGGGTGCGTCTTTTGTCCTCTCACTCTCCGGAAGGATACGAAGCTATCAGCTACGGGCGAGGAACATGGCTTTTTCATATGCTGCGTTCAATGATGCGGGACGCGGCAACTCTGAATGCGCCAACAAATTCTCCACGTACCCTCCAGGAAGAGCCTTTCGTGCGCTCTTTACGCAAGGTTCGGGAACGCTACCAAGGCAAGGCCATCACAACGCGCGAACTATTGAATGTCTTCGCGGAGGATTTACCGCCCAGCCTGCGCTATGAAGGCAAATCTTCCCTGGATTGGTTCGTGGACAGTTGGGTCAATGGCACCTCTCTTCCGAAGTTAGAGTTGCAGTCCGTCAAATTCTCATCACGGGCAAATGCTGTAATCGTGACGGGGGTGATACGACAAAAGGATCTGGCGGATAACTTGGTCACCTCGGTTCCAATCTACGCCGTGAAGTCCGAGAAAAATTCTGTCCTGCTGGGGCGCGTGTTCGCTGACGGCCCCGAAACCCCGTTTCGTTTCTCTGCACCCCCTGGAACCCACAGACTCCTACTCGATCCAAACAAAACTGTGCTGACCAGTCCCAAGTGAGCACCGAAAAAATGAAATGCCGCTCTTCCAGTGCGGGATCGAGGCACGAGTTCGCATTGAGTCTGCGATTGATGTGCTGGAGGGCAACTCGTTTGGTTGCGTCTTCGACACGAAGACCGGGGACTTTCACGTCCGATAGATAGCGCGAACCAGGCTGTGGACTTCCTCCATATAGGAATCCAGCTCGAAAGTCAGTCGAGCCCAGTCAAAGTCGTTCAGNNGTTCAGTTTCTCGTCGTGTTGAGCTAGATAGGCAAAACCGGACTGCTCCATTAAGCTCACCTGCCGCTGCTCCACGTATCCATAGTTCAGTTCGCTCATGCGGCAAAGCAAGTCAGCCAACTGGACCAGAGCGGCCAAACCACCATGATCGGCTGACTTTTCCGGTTCATGATGAAAACCAACAACTTCGATCAGTTCCGGGGCAAGTTGCCAACGTTCGGCAAGCAAACGCCCGCTCTCACAATGAGTGAATCCAAGGCAACGTTGTTCCGCCTCGTGCAGCGGGATGCCCTCCGCTTTTCCGAGATCCCAGGCTTCTCGAAATTCTTTCGGAAGAACCCACAGATTAACGATGATTCCGAGATCGTGAAGCAGACCCGCAAGGTAAGCTTTTCCCGGATCGCCGAAGTGAATCTTGCGCGCGAGGTGGCGGCAAATCAGAGCGCATCCAAGAGAATGCTCCCAGAAGACTACCGGATCCAGGCTGGACTTATCGCAGGGCAGCATGTTCAAAACCCCACACGACATGGCGATATCGCTGACATGATGAAATCCCAGGCTGACCACGGCGGCACGCAAGGACTGCACGTTCCTGGCACGTCCGAAGAGCGGGGAATTTGCCATCTGCAGGCACTGTGCCGCCAGCGACTTATCTTGTGAAAGCAGATCGGTGACCTTCTGCACGTCGATCTGCTCTACGGGTTGCTGCAGGTAGCGCAGTAAGGGAGCAAGTACAGCCGGAATCGTTGGAATTTGCCGCAGGCCTTCGAGGCGCTGCAGTAAAGCCTGTTTGGGAGCGGCTGCGGTGGTCGTCATGTCGATTTCTCCCCGCCGAGTCCTCGTTCCCCTTTTACATAGGCGGTTGCTCCTGGCAAGTGAACCAGTCGAAAATCATCGTTCACGCCGTAAAGAGACTCCGAATGCCCGAGAAAGAGATACCCATGCGGCAATAAGTTATTAAAAAAGTGCTGGATGACGCGGCGTTTCGACGCCAGATCGAAGTAGATCAGCACGTTACAGCAAAAGATGGCGTCCATACTCTTCATGAAGGTCATGCGGGAATCATCCGACAAATTGAGCCTGCTGAAGTTTACGTTGGAGCGTGCCAATGCATTCACTTCGAGCTTGTCGCCGCTGGGGATAAAGTATTTGTCGCGGTACGCTGGAGTCAGATTGCGCGTGCTGTAAGAACCGTAAACTGCCTGCTGCGCGTGCGCGAGTGAACGTTCGTTGAGATCGGTGGCCAGAATCTCGGTCACCCAATCCTTAAGCTGAGCCGCAGCTTCCTCGACCACCAGCATTCGCAAGGTATAAGGTTCCTCGCCAGTCGAGCAGCCGGCGCTCCAAAGACGCAACCGTCGAATTGGCAGTGGCGATTTCGCTCGAACAATTTTAGGCAGAACGACGTGGCGGAATGCGTCAAGTTGCGGCTGGTTTCGGAAGAAAGATGTTTCTCCGATCGTAATCTCATTCAAGAGTGCTACCAGTTCGGTTTGGCGGTTGGGACGGGTCGTAATGTATTCGGTGTACTCGTGGAGGCTCGGAATCCTGAGCTCCTTCATGCGGCGACCGCAACGGTCAAGCAGCAGTCGAAGCTTATTATCTGGATGAAAAATCCCCGCTGCACGATAGATGACGTCGCGGATCCGTACGAGTTCCTGTTCTGGAAGAGGTTCTTCTCCGAAGCCAGCACCGATCGGAAGAGCAGTAGTCACGCGGACGCCTTTCCGACCAGAAGAGGAGTAGCATCCGTTTTCAAGTTTGCCAGTAGGCCTGAAGGATCGAGAACCAAGCGAACTTGTCCGTCACCACTAATGGTCGCACCGGACAGACTGGAACAGCCGTGCAAGTAGTTGCCCAACGGCTTAATCACGGTTGACTCCTGACCAAGCAATCGATCCACCAGCAATGCGAAACGTCGATCCGCAACGGTGAGGATTACAACCTTTTGGCCTTCGTCCTCCTCATCGGTGAGGACGGGAGGTTCCCTGGACTCCCCTCTCCAATCCGCACGGTCTGCGAACATCCGATCTAAACGCATCAATGGAAGCGTCTCTTCTCGAAGGCACAAAACTTCGCTTCCTTCTACAAGATGCACCTGCTTTATATCCATTTGCGCGGTCTCTGCCACAGATCTCAAGGGCAACGCGTAGATCTCTCTCCCCACTTGTACGAGGAGGACCGGAAGAATCGCCAGAGTCAGCGGTAAACGCAGCTTTACCGTGGTGCCTTTGGAGATTTGGCTGTCAATCTCGACGAATCCGTTCAGCTTCTTGAGATTCGTGCGAACCACGTCCATGCCTACTCCACGCCCCGAGAGATCGGTCGTCTTCTCGGCAGTGCTGAAGCCGGGGAGAAAAATAAAGTCAAGAATCTCGCGCGCGCTCATGCCACGCAGCCGCTCGACGGCTACAAGGCCTTTTTCGACCGCCTTTCGTCCAATCCGTTCGGGATCGATTCCGGCTCCGTCGTCGGAGATGCTGATGACGATTTGATCACCCTCTTGACGGGCCTCAAGCTGGATGGTGCCGCGTCTTGACTTTCCCGCCTG
This sequence comes from Acidobacteriaceae bacterium, assembly GCA_003165455.1. Classification (GTDB taxonomy): domain Bacteria; phylum Acidobacteriota; class Terriglobia; order Terriglobales; family Acidobacteriaceae; genus Sulfotelmatobacter. The sequence goes on from PLUJ01000240.1 coordinate 29,079, forward strand.
TTCGCGAGTGCCGGGTAATTCGAGTCCGTGATCGAGCGAATTTCGAACCAGATGAATCAACGGATCCCCGATGAGTTCGACCATGGTTTTGTCGAGCTCGGTGTCTTCTCCGAGAAGAACCAGATCAACTTCTTTTTTCAAATTTCCTGCAACATCGCGAACCAAACGGGGAAACCGGCGAAAAACGGTCTCGATCGGAACCATCCGCGTTTTCAGCCCCGCAGATTGCAATTCTTCGGTGATGAAACTCAAACGTGCCGTGGATTGTCCTAATGACGAGCCCAATTCGTTCATGGCCATCTTGTTGGACGCGACGTCGCGCGCGAGCTGCAGCAGGCGATTCCGTTCGAGCACAAGCTCGCCGATTAGATTGATTAAGTCGTCAAGCTTTGAGGCCTCAACCCGCATGGAGGCGACGGCAGCACGCGGCTGATTGATTTCTTTTTGCCGAACCAGCGCGTCCCCTACATCCGATGGCGACGCCAATCCTTTTTGCACGAGCATTTCGCCAAGCCTACGTGGCACCGCGGAGGACGATTGTTCTTGCAAAACGGCGTCCAGCGTCTCGGCAGAGATGACCTCCCGTTTGACCAGCAGCTCTCCAAGAGCCGGAGGGGTTTGCCTGTTCGCTTGTGCGGATTCTAACTCCTGCAGCAGCTCTTCCATTTCGTACTGCTGCAAACCACCATCCCGTATGTCCTGAAGCATCCGGCCCAAGTAGTCACGCGTGGCCAGGAGTGCATCGATGGTTGAACGAGTCAATTGTGCTTCGCCTTTACGCAACGCATTAAGTACGTCTTCCGCGCGGTGACTTAACCGCACAACCGGCTCAAATCCTAGAAAACCCGATGTCCCTTTAATGGTGTGCAGCGCCCGGAAGATTCGGTTCAACAATTCAGCATCGAGAGGAGTTGCCTCCAGGGCGACCATATCCTGGTCCATCCGCTGGAGAAATTCTTCGGACTCCACGAGGAAGTCCTGTACTAGGGAAGCATCATTGAGAGGCTCATCGCTCATGGACTTCTCTCCTTCGGGGTGGCAGAGCTCTCATGCTTGCGCAGCGGCAGCGGTTAGAAGTTCGGGTTCCGGTTCGCTCAACAGCCGGTCCGTGTCTAGCAAAATCAGGAGCCGTCCCCCAAGTTTGGCGACGCCGGAAACATATTCTCGCTCCACGATCCCCATACGGGGTGGAGGCTCAACGGTTGCGGCGGAAATGCGAAGGACTTCCGACACGGAGTCGACGATGAAGCCAAGCACTGTGCCTTGAATCTCCACCACCACGATTCTGCTTTGTTTTCCCGGAGGAATTTCAANNAATTCTTCACCGCCCACGTGAAATCCCACTAACTGAAGCAATTCCTCTGGTTTCGTCTCGCTCTCGCGGGGCCTTGGTCCTTGATGCTTGAGACTGGAATCCATGTGGTGGAAACTCCCGCGCTTCCCGTGTAGACGCACAGGCACGCAACCATGAAATCCATCGGCAGGGAAGCGGGCTACTTTAGTGGGATTCGAATCGACGGATACCGAAGCGGGAATGCGGGGAATGCCGGGCACCTTCCGGCCAGATTCAGTGATGGCCTTCCGGCGGATCTGTTTGCCTCACCTGGGAGGTCAAAATTACGATATCGACGCGACGGTTTTGCGCGCGTCCCCGGGCGGTGAGATTGCTGGCTACCGGGTGATATTCAGCGTATCCAGCGGCGGAGAGTCGTTCCGGCGAGAAGCGGTGCCTCGTGATTAGCATACGGACTAATTCTGTGGCTCGATTTGTCGAAAGCTCCCAATTCGAGGCAATCTGCGGAGTATGAATGGGAACGTTATCGGTGTGGCCTTCAATCCGCAATTTGCAGGTGCGGATCGCAAGGATTGAGGCAATTCGATCCAAAGCCGGTTGAGATTGGGGTTTGAGCGCCGCTGATCCGATGTCGAAAAAGCCAAATTCGCGGAGGCTCACCACCAACCCTTCGGCTTCGCGATGCAGCGAAACCTGATGTAAGGCGATTTCGCCACGCAGCGCCTCCTCCAACTCACTCTGCAGAACGGAAATGTCTTTTTCCTCGGAGGCACCCGCCAAAGAGTCCGTGGGAGACGATGCGATGCGCCCCAGTTCCGAGGTTCGCTCAACATTTTCGATCGCTTGCACCGTACTAAAAGGCATAGGGTCATTCACGTTCAGGGGAATTTCGGTTGTGGATGCGGGAAAGACTCCCATTTCCTGAAATGCCACCTGGATCGCCAACGCAAGTTGGCCGACTTTCCTTTTATCCACCTGCGAAGAGGCGTAATTAATGTAGACGTCCACCACGTTCGTCGTCGTATCGAAAGTTAGATTCCAAACATGCTCGATGATCATCGCCCGCGAGACCTGCCGCCCCGCGTTCCTCATCAGATATTCCAGCAGCGAGAATTCCTTGGTGGTCAGTTCGATCCTTCGCCCAGCCCGTTCCGCCCGATGTCCCACCCTGTCAAGTTTCAGGTCGTCCACCACCAGCACCGACTCCGACGGCAAATGGCTCCGCCTGAGCAGCGCCCGGATTCGGGCGGAAAGTTCGCTAAAAGAAAATGGTTTGGGCAAATAATCGTCCGCTCCAATATCCAAACACTGCACCCGGTCTTCCACCCGGCTGCGCAGCGTCAGCACCAGCACCGGCATGCTCGGACGCCGCAGCCGCAAATGTCGCAACACGCTCACCCCATCCAGCCGCGGCAAATTCAAATCCAGAATCACCAGGTCGTAGTCCTCCCCACTTCCCATGGTCCGCGCCTGCTCCCCATCCTCCGCCAAATCCACCGTATAGTGCTCCCCCTGCAATCCCTGCCGCACAAATCCCGCCAGCGCAGCATCATCTTCCGCAATCAGAATTCTCATAAGTTCGCCTTAATTACAGTGCGATTCTAATTAGAGGGGGCTCAGTTGAAACCGAAACCGTGCCAGCACGAAGGTGTGTGTGTGCGAAAACGGAGCATGTGCTCAAAAGGGAATTTTCGTCCGAAAACGTCAGCAACATTCCGCCACCACAAATGCGCAAGAAACCGACCGAAATGTGCAACAGCTTGCACCCTCGGCGCCCGCGGCAACCGCCCTGCACGATGCGGAGTCTAAAGACTTCACAATTCGGATCAATTTCACGGATCAGTTAAGAGGATTCGATGAGCGCCACTTGTCACCGTTGGCTTTCGTTCCTAACTCTTGTGTCTCTTTTTGCTCTCATGCTCGCCGGCGTGGGCTGTCAGGGACTTCTCTCGAACTCCACCGAGACATCGAAAACGTTGACCACGCAGTTGTCCGCCCTTTCCCTGTCGCCCGCGAACTCCAGCATCAAGCTCGGCACCACTCAGCAATTCACCGCCACCGCAACCTACAACGATGGTTCCACCTCAGACGTCAGCTCAACTGCTTCCTGGACCTCTTCCACGCCAGCCATTGCGGCAGTGAATAAGTCTGGCCTGGCCACAGCCGTCTCGTCGGGTTCCACGGTCGTCATGGCTACACTCAGCGGTCTCAAAGCCACCGCGAATCTTACCGTGTTACCCAAGACGGTTACCGCAGTCGCGGTTTCTCCAACAACGATCACCATCGCAGCTGGGATCGCGCAGCAGTTCACCGCCACCGCCACCTACAACGACGGTTCCACCGCGAACGTAACCTCATCCGTCCTCTGGATCTCTTCCACGCCAACCGTAGCGAGGATCAACTCAACCGGTCTCGCCACCGGAATCGCCACCGGCTCAACCACCATCACCGCTTCACTCAGCGGCTTCAGCGGAAGCGCCGCTCTCACCGTGGCAACGGTTACAGCGCTCTCCGTCTCGCCCTCCACCGCAACCATCGCAGTGGATGCCGCGCAGCAACTCACCGCCACCGCCACCTACAGCAATGGATCGACCGGAAACGTCACGTCATCCGCCACTTGGATTTCCGGAACCCCGACCATCGCTTTCGTCGATTCGGACGGACTCGCAGGCGGAATCCTTGCCGGCTCAAGCACCATCACCGCCTCTCTCAACGGCTCCTCAGCAACCGCAGAAATCGCAGTAACTGGCAGCGGCGCAAATGTCCCGCTATTTCACTTCGACGCACAACGCAGCGGATTGAACGCAGGCGAAGGAATTCTAGCGCCGGCGAATGTAAGCACTTCAGCTTTCGGTAAACTTTTTTCCTACACGCTCGATGGCTACGTCTATGGCCAGCCGCTGCTGGTTTCGAACCTGGTAATCGGTGGCGCTACACACAATGTCCTCTACGCCGCCACCGAGAACGACAGCGTCTACGCCTTCGACTCCGATAACTACGGCACCGGCGCGCCCTTGTGGAAGGTTTCGCTATTACAAGCGGGCGAAACTCCCATGACGGCCGGTCCCATCCAGCCAGTGCAAGGCGTCACTTCAACGCCCGCAATCGACCTCACCACCAACACGATGTATGTCGTATCTGCGCAAACCTCAGCCAGCGGCGCCTCCACCTTCCGCGTGAACGCCCTCAACATCATCACGGGCGCGCAACAGGCCGGTGGCCCGGCAACTATCAGCGTGTCTGCTCCAGGCGCGAATGCCGGTCCTCTCACAACCTCCTGTGTGCAGCGGGCTGCGCTGCTGGTCAACAACGGCTATCTTTATATTGGCTTTGGCGGATGTCATGACGGTTGGTTGTTGGCCTACCAGGAGCAAAATCTCGCCGCCGCGCCTGCAACCTTTAACTCCAGCCCCAACCTGTTTGGCGAGGGTACGTATGCCAGCGCCGGCGGCGTTTGGATGGGCGGTGGTGGTCCCGTCGCCGACGATACTGGAAACATTTACATCACCACCGGCAACGGCCCGTGGGACGGGCTGACCGCCTTCAGCGACTCCGTCCTCAAGTTCAGCCCGGCTCGCTCTGGCCGCCAAATTCTCACCATGATCGACTACTTCACTCCCTACGTCTATCAGTACATGGACTGCGCCGACGCCGATCTCGCCTCCGGCGGATTGCTGTTGATTCCTGGCACCACGGAAGCCGTCGCCGGAGGAAAAACCGGAAAGCTCTACCTGGTCGACACCCTCCAGCTCGGCAAAGAGAGTCCCAACGACGCTGGCGCCACTCAGACTCTATGGTTCGAATCCGATCTAATTGCTCCCTACCAGGCAACTTGTACCGATAGCGCTGGAATCGAGACCGCCGACATTAACTCTTATGAAATCTTCGGCACCGCCTCCTATTTCAACGGATCCGTCTATCTAGGCATCACTCCCACTGAGGAATCAGGCATACCCGCATTCGTCAGACAGTTTCCTTACAATGGCACACTTTCTCAGGGAGCTTTCGTCGCTCCCAGCATCCTCGAAGGCAGCAACGGCTACACGCTTTTCATCTCCGCCGAGGGTACTTCGAACGGCGTCGTCTGGCTCCTCGACCACGGCCAGCCACTCCAAAGCGGCGGTACGCCATCGAGCGCCAGCCTGATCGCCTACGACGCCGGCCTCGCCACCGAGCTCTACAACAGCGCGAACAACTCCGCCGACACTCCGGGATACGGAATCAAATTCTCATCCCCCATGGTCGCCAACGGCAAAGTCTACATCTCAACTGGACACGACACCGCAGGCGCCGGAGAACTCGACGTTTACGGTCTGAAATAGAATCTGCGTTTTCCTCGCGGAAAGGAGTCGATCAATTATGGCGGACACCAAGAACAACAAGTGCGCTCACCGGCTTTGCAGCTGCATCGCACCCGCGGACAGCAAGTATTGCAGCACTTATTGCGAAGCCGCGAAAGATACCACGGACATCGCCTGCGGCTGCGAACACGCCGGCTGCACCGGCAGTGTATAAATCCACAGCCTAACCCCGTGGCAGATAAAACCGAGGGGACAGCGATCAAGCCAATTCTCCGAATTGACCGGAAGAATTGACTCGCTGTCCCCTTGAGTTGTCTGATCTAGATTCTGCCCATGTGGAGCGGGCACTCCTGCCCGCTGGCCTTTGCCGCGCCAACAATCTGGAAGGAACTGGCTGACTCAACTCGAAATGCCCTTCATCTCATGGGGTGACATTTTCATGTTGCTGTTACGGGTGACAGAATTATGGAGCTAAAACATCGAACGAGCTGCCGGTGCTGTTACCAAGCAACTTCTGCTACTATGACGGTTTCGGAGGTAGCCATGCCCCAATTCGTGATCGAGCGGGAGATTCCGGGCGCAGGTAATTTATCGGATGCGGAACTGCAGGCAGTCGCCAGAAAGTCGGTTGCGGTGCTGAAGGATATGGGACCGGCGATCAAGTGGCTCCATAGCTACGTTACGGGCGATAAAGTTTATTGTGTGTACCTGGCGCCGGATGAGGAAACGGTTCGCGAACATGCACGCCGGGGAGGCTTTCCGGCGAATCGCATCTCGGCCGTGCGGCGCATGATCGATCCCAACACGGCAAATTGAGTTAGGCAAAGTTTCAAGTCCGAAGACCGGCTTCCGCGTCCCCGGCAAGCGCTTCACAGACCGCTTGCTCGACTGACAACGCCCAGCCTTCCATCCACGCCCTCACACCTGCAGTATTGCCAAGCGTTCGGCGCGCGAATTCCAAGGCCTTCTCTAGCCTCACTTGTTCTGTCGGCGTGAGCGGCGCGCCTAATCGTTGGCGAAGTGCAGCGGCGGCTCCTGCCAAGTGCAGAGATTGCCTGGCATTCGATTGTGCGGCGGCACTTACAGCCAGACATTCGAGCGCCCGAGCGATGCCACGTTTGTGACCCAACTCCTTGAACATCCGGATGCTTTCTCCATAAAGACGGCGGGCTTCGGCGTCGTTTCCTTGATCGCAGCTTAGACTCGCCAGATCGGAGAGGACGCTGGCTATACCCCAGCCGTCCTGCAGATCGCGGAACGCTGTCAGACTCTGTTCGCAAAATGAGCGTGCGCCGGTCAAGTCCGCTTTTTCCCGCGCAACGTCGCCCTGATAATTCAGCGTCCAGGCGATACCGGTGCCATCTCCGGCCCTTCGAAACATCGTCAAGCACTCGTCATAAAGCGAGGATGCACGCGCATAATTGCCCTGCAGTTTGGTGACATTGGCAAGATTGCTCAGGGCGCGGGCGATGTCTGCAGAATCGCCCAGGTCCTTCCATATCGCTATACATCGCTCGAAGAGTAAGGATGCAACGGGAAGTTCGCCACGATCGCGAGCGTTGACGGCCAACGCGTTCAGTGCAACGGCCACTCCTCGCTTATCGTTGAGCTCGAGACAGGTCTCGAGGCTCGCTTCGAACATTTGCCGCGCAGAGGCGTAATCGCCCTGCTCGCCCGCCAGAACTGCGGCAGCGAACGACAGGCGGGCGCGCAGTTTTGGGCGCGCCGCGGTTCCTTCCAGCGCCAGCAACCTTGCGATCGAGTCTCGGCCCTCCGTGAGATATTCCCGCGTTTCCCAAAAGCGAAACAGGGCGGCACCTAGGCGAAGGGCCCACTCGGCATCCCCAGTCTTGATCAGGCAATCGAGCGCCAAGCGGAAATTGTCGTGCTCAATCTCAAATCGGTCGAGCCATTCGGGGTGAGCGACCGCGTCCTCGGCGCCTTCTTCGGCAAGCACAAGGTAATAAGCAGCATGGGCACGGCGAGTCCCAGATTCATCCGGGCTCTCAGCAAGCCGTTCGAGTGCATACTCGCGGATGGTGGAGAGCATGAAGAATCGCGTTTCCCCATCGACTTGTTCCACCTGCTGCACCAGGCTCTTGTCCACCATGGAAGCCATGCCATCGAGTATGTCGAGGCCCAAGTCACTGTGGGTATTGCATACGGCTTCCACCGCTTCCAGTACGCAACCGCCGGTAAACACGGAAAGCCTCCGAAAGAGAGTCTGTTCAGCGGCATTCAGCAAGCCATGACTCCAATCCACGGTGCTGCGAAGAGTTTGCTGCCGGGTCGGTAAGTCGCGCGCGCCTCCGGTCAACAGGTTCAGACTGCTTTCGAGGCGGGCTAGCATGGCGGACGGAGGCAGCAACTTGATGCGCGCCGCCGCCAGTTCGATGGCCAGAGGCAGGCCATCAAGGCGAGCGCAGATCGCCGCCACCGCGAGTGCATTTTCTTTGCTGAGCACGAATTCGCGCTTCACCGCCACCGCGCGCTCCACAAAAAGCGCAACCGCTGGAAGTCGTACCAGTTCTTCCAGGGGCGGGATCGATTTGAGGTCGGGCAGCAAAAGAGGTGGCACAGGGAATTCATGTTCGCCATAGACGTGAAGCGGCGCTTGGCTTGTGACCGCGACCTTGAGGTGCGGGCTAGTAATGAGGAGCTGAGTTATCGCCGGCGCGGCGGAGACGAGGTGCTCGAAGTTATCCAGCAAGAGAAGCATCGGCTGATCAAGGCCGCTCACGTACTCTTTCAGGCTTTCCTGCGACGACTGATTCCCGCTTTCGCGCATTCCCAATGTTTGCGCAATCGTGGCAGCGATTAAAGCAGGATCGCTCACCGTCGACAGTGAGACAAAGCAAACCCCGCCTGGAAATTCGGCGGCTGCATCTGCCGCTACGTGCAGCGCGAGTCGAGTCTTCCCGATGCCGCCTGGACCGGTGAGGGTCACTAGCTGCACGTCCACGCGGCTCAGGAGCTGACGGAGAGTAGCCGCTTCGTGCCCGCGTCCGATGAAAGCGGTGCGTTGTACTGGCAGGTTGTTGAGACGCACCTCCGAAGGGCGCGTGGACGGCCCCGCGAGACGGTCGCGCACTGCGGCGAGATCGCGAGCCAAATCCTCGGTGGAGGCATAGCGCTCCTTGGGATCCTTAGCCAGGCACCGGTCCACGATCCAAAGAAAGGGAGGGGGCGCTTGCAGCATTCTGGAACCCATATGCTCCGGTTGATCGCGAAGGATCGCGGCCATTGTTTCCGCATGAGTCTTTTTTCGGAATGCAGGAAATCCGGTAACCATCTCGTACAGAACCGAACCGAAAGAAAACTGGTCAGAACGAAAATCAACTTCGCCGCCCGTGGCTTGCTCCGGTGACATATAGCCAACGGTGCCCAGTACCGTTCCCTGCTCCGTAAGCGTGGTCGAAGCGCCGGAATCCGGGGTAGAGTGCCCCTTCAGTTTCGCCAGACCGAAATCCAGAATCTTGACGGTAGCATCGCCGGAAACCATCAGGTTCTCCGGCTTTAAATCTCGATGAACGATTCCGATCGCATGCGCTTTGGCGAGGGCGTCGGCGATCTGCGCCGCAATCGCGACGGCTTTGCGGAACGGAATCGGGCTAGCGACCAACAATTCTCGCAGAGTCTGCCCAATCACCAGCTCCATGGAGATATAGCGAGTTCCATTCACGTGACCGAGCTCGTAGATCGTGACGATGTTTGGATGATTGAGTGCGCAGGCGGACCGGGCTTCCTGCTCGAAGCGCGCTAAAGCTTCCGGTTGAGAACAGCGTTCCAAAGAAAGAGTCTTGATGGCGACTTCCCGTCCGAGGCGACTGTCCCTGGCGCGATACACCTCACCCATGCCGCCGGCGCCCAATCTCTGGAAAATTTCGTAACTTCCGAACTGCGTACCCGGTGACAAGGTGGACGGCGCCGATAATGGAGTCTCCAGCGGATTCATGGACGTCGCCTTATCGCATTGGACGGCCTGCCGAGGGCTGCCCGCCGGTGCGTGACTTGTTTTGACTTCGATCGCCGCCGAGAAGAACTTCGCAGCAGCCCTGAGTGCGCCTATAATACACCAGATCTTAGGAGACGTGAATGGATGTTCGGTCGTTGCAACGCCCACTTAAAGACCGGTATCGGCAAGACCCGGCGAGTTCTCGAATTACGTTGACGGCGCGCGGCAGTCAGACCGACGCGCCTATCGCCTGCTCGATCGACCTGGGCCGGGCAATCTACAATGCGCAAGCTCACCAAGGCGTTGGCGGTGCGGGGACCGGAGCCTGCTCCGGAGACCTGTTGTTGGGTGCGCTCGCCGCCTGCGCTCAGATCACTTGCCAAATGGTCGCCGCTGCGATGGGAATACCTACCGAGGGCATTGATGTCACGGTTGAGGGCGATCTTGACCTACAAGGAACTCTCGGACTATCGAAAGAGGCCCCTGTGGGATTTCAAGGAATAAGAATGATCTTCAACATCCGCGCACCGCAGGCGACCGAGGAGCAACTAAAAGCGTTGCAGGCGAAAACCGAACAGTATTGTGTAGTGATGCAAACCTTGCAGCGTCCACCGAAGATTGAGCATACATGGGCGCAGCTCTGACGGAATTTGGAATAGACGGATGGAGTGGATCCCAAAAACTCAGCCTGGCGGGTGGCCCAGGCTTTTGATCTCGCTTGCATCGCCAACACAGCGGGCTGCCCCGTCCTTCGCGTTTTTTTGCGAAGGGCGGGAGTCGGAAATGCCAGCGC
>PLUJ01000042.1:0-5680 GCA_003165455.1 Acidobacteriaceae bacterium
GGCTTTTCTCCGGAGGGCACATGCGACCCCATGCCATCGGCTGCCCAAATACCAGCGAAGCAACGCCTGCACAAACGATGATGAGGAAAGGAAGAAACACAAACGCGAAGGGCTTTCGCCCATCCTGGCCAGGGCGCATCAACCTTTCCAGCAACCCCGCCCCTACTCCAATGAGGCCCAGCGTAAACAACAGCTTTAGGCTAAGGTAGCCGGGTAAGGAAGCCATTTGTAACCCCAGTCCGGAGACCAACGGTTGCCAGCATCAAGCAGACAGCGAACCCAGTCAAATTGCGAGGGCGTTTCCGATCTCCGAATGATACCGTTATCAGGCGATGAATTGCCGGTCTCTGACAAGTACTCTCCGGCGCGTGATTTTGAAAGGACTATGCCAACGATGCGAACTCGAAATGCTGTCCCATTGAGCCCGAGGCTCCGGTTTTCCATTTACCGCAAGTTCAGCCTGCAAGCGGCTATTGCCGGTTTTACAATGCTGCTGGCATTGCCCGGACAGGCGAAGGCGCAGTCTGTTCCGGGAGAGGACTACGGCCCTTACAACGCCACCTTTTTGCCCGATGGCCCGGGTCTGACCAAGCAACTGGCTCCGCCGACCCGGCCCCGCGTGCCGTTCAGTAAGCCGGACGAGAACAGGAAGATCGAGGAGCGCGCTGTGCTGCTGGAAGGGAGCGCCAAGTGGACGCTGGCCTTCTGGTTCCACTCTTCAGACCCGCTCACCGGGACGGTGCTGATAGCCGGACTCGGCGATCAGGCGGGCGAGGATGCGCGCTTCATCGGCGTCGAGGATAATCACCTGGCCCTGTGGCTGGGTTCCGGGCCCGGAAGGACGCTGGTGGTCGCCAACGGCGAACTGCCCAAGGGCGAGTGGCATATGGCCGTGGCAGTGGGCGACGGAGAGAGTGTGACGCTCTATGCCGATGGCAAAGAGGTGGCCAAAAGCGGGCTGGCGCAGGGCAAGGTGGCCGCGCTGCTTGAAATGGCTCCCGCACCCCTGGCGAGCATTGGAAGCCACCATTTTGGCGGCGAGATTGCCGGCCTCGATATCTACCGCGAAGCGCTGACGGCGGCCCAGGTCGAAGCCTTTGGCGCCGTGAAGCCAGACTTCAGGACGGCGTTCTATGAGGAGGCGTCGAAGCGCTGGGCAGTGCAGACCTCCGGTCAAGCCGGTCTAAGCGCGCCACAGGACCCCTCAACCCTGCCGCGAGGCCAGGGCGGCATACAGAAGCCCGTAGCCAAGGGGTTGAGCGCGGCGGACCTGCGGACACGGTTGGTAGGCAATAACCCATGGAAAATCGAAGGCGGCTGGAAGCTGGTTGCAGAGCCCGACATCAAGGCCAATGGGGCAAATGCCAGCGGCGAAGAGATTTCTAAGGCCGGATTTGCGACCAGGGATTGGATGGCGGCGACCGTGCCGGGCACCGTGCTGACCACCATGATCGATCGGGGTGTGTATCCCGATTCCGATTACGGGCTGAACAACCTGGCTATCCCAGAGACCCTGGCCCACCAGAACTACTGGTATCGCGTGGAATTCAAGACACCGAAGCAGGCGCACGGAGAAAGGCTCACGCTGACCTTTGAAGGCGTGAACTACGCCGCAGAGGTTTGGCTGAACGGAAAGAACCTAGGCGGATTTACGGGCGCGTTTATCCGGGGCAAATTCGACGTGACATCGACGGTGTCGGCGACGGGTGAGAATGTGCTGGCAGTGCGGGTCAGTCCGCCGCCGCATCCCGGCATTGCCCACGAGCAATCCATCAAGGCGGGGCCGGGCGAAAACGGCGGCCTGCAAATGTTGGACGGGCCCACGTTTGGCGCCACCGAGGGATGGGATTGGATTCCCGGTATTCGCGACCGGAACACCGGAATCTGGCAGGACGTGACGCTGACGGCGACCGGTGCGGTGGAAGTGGGTGACCTGAACGTGGTGACCACGTTGCCCAAGCCGGACCGGAGCGAGGCGGACGTCGAGATTGAGGCTCCGCTGACCAACACGTCGAGCGCTCCCATCGAGGGCGAGTTGACGGCCAGCTTTGGCGACGTGAAGGTGAGCAAGCATGTGAGTTTAGCGCCGGGCGAGACCGTGGTGCGGCTGAAGCCGGAGAATTTTGCGCAGCTCAAGGTGCAAAATCCCAAGCTCTGGTGGCCCAACGGCTACGGCGATCCCACGCTGTACACGCTCAAGGTCAGCTTCGTCCTGGGTGCGGTAAAGAGCGCGGAGCGCCAGATCGAGTTCGGTATGAGGGAAGTGAGCTACGAGACTTCGCTCTTTGACCAGGCCGGTCACCTGCAACGCGTGGAAGTGCTGCCCAGCAGGACGCACGATGAGGCGTTGCCGCTGATCAATGAGAGGCACGAAGGCATCCGGCAAGTGGAAGACAAGACGCCGAGCCATTTTGGTTTCGAGGATCAGATTCCCGAGCAGTATCGCGACTTTTTCCGATACGCTTGGGTGCAATCGCTGGAGCCGGGTGCGGAAGGCTCAGCCTCGATCAAGCCTGTGGAGGGTGGCTGGCTGAACACCGACCTGGTGATCAAGGTCAACGGCGTGCGTATCGCCGCGCGCGGCGGCAATTGGGGCATGGACGACAGCCGCAAACGGGTGAGCATCGAGCACCTGGAGCCCTACTTCCGGTTGCACCGCGACGCTCATGTGAACATTATCCGCGACTGGATGGGCCAGAATACGGAAGAGAACTTTTACGCCCTGGCCGATGAGTACGGCCTGATGGTATGGAACGATTTCTGGGAGTCTACGCAGGGGTTCAACATTGAGGCCCAGGACCCGGCGCTGTTTCTGAAAAACGCGCGCGACAGCATTCTGCACTTCCGGCACCATCCTTCAATCGTGGTGTGGTGCGGGCGCAATGAAGGTGTGCCGCAACCGATCATCAACGAAGGACTCGCCAATCTGACGCGCACGCTCGACCATACGCGCTACTACACGGGCAGCTCGAACCGGGTGAACCTGCGCAACTCAGGGCCTTACCAGTACATGCCTCTGGACACGTATTACCGTATCAACCGTGGCTTCAGCGTGGAACTCGGCATCCCTTCGGTGCCTACACTCGAAGGCATCAAGGCGTTCATTCCCGAGCCCGATCGCTGGCCCATCAGCGACACATGGGCTTATCACGATTTTCACCAGAGCGGGAATGGCGCCGTGGAGCCCTTCATGGAGCACATGGGAATCGAGTTTGGCGCCCCCACCAGCCTGGAGGACTTCGAGCGCAAGGCGCAGATGATCGACTACGCGGGACACCGTGCCATCTTCGAGGGCTTTGCGGCGCACCTTTGGGAGCCGAACTCAGGGCGCCTGATCTGGATGACGCAGCCGGCGTGGCCGAGCATGGAATGGAATTTCCTGGGCTCGGATTACGACACGCAGTCCAGCTTCTACGGCACGCAGAAGGCGTGCGAGCCGGTGCATGCGCAACTGGACCTGACCGATAACTCGGTGGACCTGATCAACCTGGGCGAGGCACGCATGTTCAAGGTGCGCGTGCGAGTGGTGGGCCTGGACGGCAAGATTATCAGCGATCAGACCAATCAGGTGCAGGCCGCAGGCAACGCCCGCACCGCGGTGGGCAAGACGGATCTCGAAAAGCTGGCCGATGGGCACGCCGTGATGGTGGCGCTGGGTGTGAGTGACGCGGCTGGCGCGGCGGTGAGTGACAACCTCTACTGGTGGGCGAAGGACGAAGCGAGCCTGCGCGAATTGAACGGACTGCCGCAGGTGAAACTGGATGCCTCGGCCACGGTGGCGGCGGCGGGCAGCGAACGCAAGGCAACGGTGCGGATCAAGAATTCGGGTTCCGCTCCGGCGCTGCTGATCAAGCTCACGCTCAAGGACGCGGCCACCGGGGAGCGGATTCTGCCTGCTTACTACAGTGAGAATTACGTCTCGCTGCTGCCGGGCGAGGAGAAGACGCTGAGTGTGGCTTTTCCGGCGGGACAGGCCAAGCCGGCTATCGGCGTGCGCGGATGGAACCTGGTTGAGGAGAATGTAGCTGTCGAATAAGGGCGAGGCTGGGGTATTTGGAACAACTGGACGGAAAGTCCGGTTAAGGGTTTCTGGGCTCGCCAGCTCTCAGCGCGAAAAGAGATCGATGCCGAGTCCTTGGCCAAGCATGCCGACCGTTTGAACTTAGCCGCCGTGCCGTTAAAGGTGACGTTGGTTGCGCCGGTCAGATCGGTGTGGTGGGCAAAAACAAATAGGGGACTCGCAAAGTGCAGAAACCCGGCGGTTTTGTCCGATTGGTGCGCGGCATTTGACCCGCTGTCTTTTCCGTTCCCATATCGATGTCCATTCGGTAGAATCCCGCTGCTATGCGACAGGTAAAATATCTCATTGCGGTTCTCTTCGGTTTCGCTTCTGACCTCAGCCAATTCCTGCGGTCGGCTTTTCAGTCTCGAACTGCTCTCGTGGCCGAAAATCTGTTTCTGCGGAAGCACCTTGCTTTCTATTGCGAGCACAAGGTGAGACCTCGACCGATGACCGACGCCGCGCGGCTGAGCCTGATTTTATTGTCCCGGCTATTCGACTGGAAAAAGGCTCTCGTGGTCGTCAAACCCGACACCCTCATCGGCTGGCATCGCAAAGGGTTCAAGCTGTTCTGGCGCTGGAAGTCTCGCCCAGGCAGGCCAGCGCTACCTTTGGAGATCCGCGAATTGATTGCACGCATGGCGCGTGAGAACCCAACCTGGGGTCAGGCGCGAGTCGCCGCCGAACTCTCGCTTAAACTTGGAATTTTCCTGTCGCCTCGTACGGTACGCAAGTACTGGCCCCAGGAGCCAAGTGATTGCCGCAAGAGAATCTCTTCACAACAGTGGACGACATTCGTGCGTAATCACGCCAACGCGATAGTTGCCAGCGACTTTCTGGTGGCGGTAACTGCCCGCTTCCCGTTTCTCTACGTACTCGTCATCCTGGAACTGGGTTCGCGGCGGATTCTGCACTGCAATGTGACTGCCCACCCCACGGCAGAATGGACCGCGCAGCAGTTCCGGGAAGCGATCCCGAGCGAGCACAGATATCGGTTTCTCATTCATGATCGGGACTCGATCTTCTCCGCTGAATTCGACAACGAGCTGGCACGAGGATTTCGGTTGACGGCGCTTCGGACGCCGCCCAAATCACCTCAAGCCAATGCCCATTGCGAACGACTCGTTGGCACGGTACGGCGCGGGTGCTTGGATTTCCTGATCCCTCTTACGGAGAAGCATCTCCGTCGGCTACTGCACGAATGGGTCCGCCACTACAATGGCGGCCGTCCACATCGCAGCCTCGGACCCGGCATCCCTGACCAAGGGCGAGGGCCAACCCTAGCGACTGGGAGCAATCGCCACCCGATCATAAAGGCTTCACAAGTGAGTGCTCGCTCTGTTCTCCGTGGATTGCACCAAGAGTATGCTTGGGACAGGATTGCCGCATGAAGAGACGGGCAACAAGCTTGATCAAGTCGCCACTGGCGTGGCAGATGGCCGATGCTCCGGTTCCCCATTCTTGCTTTCCAGTGCTAGCAGAGCGTGGTGGTACGCAGCTCAAAACGCCGCGTGCGACGGTGCTGGTGGATACGCGGGAGCAGAACCCGTTTGACCTTTCGCGATTCGGCTGGTTTGCTGGAGTGGAGAAAAAAGCCCTCACACTCGGCGACTACTCCAT
>PLUJ01000042.1:5827-7157 GCA_003165455.1 Acidobacteriaceae bacterium
ATCAAGTTCACCTTTACCACTGGCTCGAATCCAACGGATACGGGAGATTGTTGGCGGACGATGATTTGTAATTCAGGGCTATGTTCCGGTCGATTTTCGGCCGCAATCGATTTCTGCGTAGCACACCTGCTGCAATCAGCCATCTACTGCGGCATGCCAGCGCCAAACTCCGCTTTTCACATCGCAGGCGGAGTTTCAAAGAGATGGACAAGAAGAAAGAGATGGACAAGAAGAAAGAGACGGACAGCAACACCAAAGGAACTCCGAAAAAGAGGAAACGGCTATGACTGAAGTACAGCTTCTCATCGGTGATCGTGACGCCGCCGCAACCAGTGCGGCAACATTTGTCCGGCAAAACCCGATCTCAGGTGAATTGGCCACGCGCGCCGCCGCAGCTGGCGCCAATGATGCGATTGCAGCTGCGGAAGCAGCTGCCGAGGCTTTTCCCGCCTGGTCCGCGCTTGGCCCTCACGAACGGCGCAAGAAGCTCCTGCGCGCCGCTGACCTGCTGGAAGCTCGTACGCCAGAGTTTATTTCCGTCATGATGGATGAAATCGGCGCCACCGCAGGATGGGCGGGATTCAACGTTTATCTCGCGGCCCAGATGCTGCGGGAAGCGGCATCGATGACCACTCAGGTGTCGGGTGAAGTCATCCCTTCCGAGATTCCCGGGAGCCTCGCGTTTTCTATCCGGCAACCGGTGGGCGTCGTTCTTGGAATCGCGCCTTGGAACGCTCCCGTCATTCTGGGTGTGCGTGCGATCGCTGTGCCGCTAGCGTGCGGAAATACAGTGGTTCTGAAGGCATCGGAGATTTGTCCAGCCACGCACCGTCTGATTGGAACGGTGCTTCACGAAGCCGGCCTCGATCATGGAGTGGTCAACGTGTTGACCCACGACGCCGCCGGCGCTTCGACGATCGTCGAGACTCTCATCGCCCACCGCGCCGTGCGCCGCGTAAATTTCACAGGATCGACCCGCGTGGGCAAAATTCTCGCCGTCACCGCCGCCAAACACTTGAAGCCAATCTTGCTGGAACTAGGGGGTAAAGCTCCCCTCATCATTCTCGACGACGCCAACCTCGACGACGCCGTGGATGCCGCCGCCTTTGGAGCATTTATGAACCAAGGACAGATTTGCATGTCCACGGAACGCATCATCGTTGATGAAAAAGTAGCCGACGCTTTCGCCCAGAAATTCGTCGCCAAGGTGAAACTTCTGCCCTGCGGCGATCCACGAAAAGGTGAAGTCGTGCTCGGGGCGGTGGTCGGCATGCCCACGGTAGATCGAGTACGAAGACTTGTGAAAGATGCAGTGGCTCGCGGCGCGAAG
>PLUJ01000144.1 GCA_003165455.1 Acidobacteriaceae bacterium
ATCCCGACCAGGTCCACCAAATTCCTTTTCGCAACTGCGAGATTACGATTCGGCATTCTGTTTCTTAGAATTCCGTCGGCTTGCCGAACCCTCTCCACGCGTCAAACTTCTCCAACTCTTGCAGCTTTAACTGCAGTCCCCATCTATGGCGGCGGCACTTATCTTCATGACTTGCAGCGAAAAGGGGAATAGGATCATTCAGTTTGCCGGGCACAAGCTCTCTCTAAAGACCCTGTCAGGGATTCTTTAATCTTTCGAGGTGGCATTTGCAGAAGCGGTGTTATTGCGGCGGAAGCAATGAGCAATGCGCGTTCTGTTTCGGATCCGGGGTAATGTATGTCGCCGGGGCGAAGTGGTACGATCCGTCTCTCGATAGCGCGCGGCCTCGTCATATTACGCCGGAGGCCAAATGTAAACGCTGCGCTTTTGTAGGCTCAGCTCCCGATCTAAGAAGGCATTGGAATCAAGTACATTTGACATTTGACGAGCGCCTTGCAGCGGCTCGTCGGGAAATAGCATTTGATCAGGCCAGATCCCATCCAGCCGAGCAGTTGCCAATACTTTCCAAGTCTGCGCAGGTTCGCTGCATATTTTGTAAGCAGACACTTGACCCTGATGCGTACGATAAACACAGACCCTGCCCGTTGGCCCCCCGCGGCGTTAAGCTTCCACTTCTTCTCAGGCACCCTAACAAAAGGGATCACTCGGGCAAGAAAGGCAACCGCGTCGTGCAAGGAGATGTGGGAAAGGCGAAAAAGTGCACAAACGAATCGAAAGGGGCAAAACGGGAAATTCTAGTAGATGGACCATCTCGGCGACCTCTTCTGAAGACTTGCCCGCTTTGCGGCTGCCAAATACGGGGAAACCGATTGCAGGGGCACATGACCACGAGATGCCCTCGGAGGCGAAATGAGCCGATCCCACTGCACGCGAAAGGTCGGCTTGTGCAACACCTCGCCCCGGAGTTTCAATCGGTTATCTCTTGGGGCAAGGAATTGCTGCAGCGAAATAAGGCTATCAAGGCAAACCGAAAAGAAAATGGCGGAAAAATGGCCGGTGGTAACGGGAAACAAGCTCTTGAACTGAGTTCTGAAGAGATGGAGATGCAGAAGATCTTTGAATCGAAAATGTTATCCGCCGGCCGTTTTGGTTCATCGCGTAAGCACTAGCGAACGAAACGCTGACTGATGGTTGAAACGATTCGGTTTCAGGTTTTCTAGTTGTCACAGCGGAACATTTTATAAGGCCGCCATTGCGCTACGGGCAACGGGCGAGGTCCGAGGGAAGTTTTACCTTCTATAATTCATGAGCGCGCTTCCATGGCATGGANNTTCGATCCCGGCCAGGTCCACCAAATCAACACCCGAGCTCGGGCAACCTCCTTTCTCCCGGGGTCTTCGTACCCGCCAGTTGGGTCCCTTACCGCACCACTTCAAGCAATTCAACGATACGCCGCTGACGTTCCAGAGAATAAGCGAGCCGATTCCGCCAAGCCCTAATGCTCTGGGTTGCGCTTAACTCCTCACGCGTGACCGCCTTGCATGCACTTGATCCAGCGCTTGACTAAGATCGGCAATCAGATCTTCTGCATCTTCAATCCCCACTGAATAGCGGATCAATGCTTCTGGTATTCCCGCCGCCGCACGTTCGGCCTCGGTCAACTCGACATGACTGGTGGTAGCCGGCGGCCCGGCGATCGTCTCGACCGCTCCCAGGTTTGCGGCAAGATGGGCGACTCGCAATCGCGGCAAGAAAGTCTTCACGGAATCGAACCCGCCCTTAATCACAAAGCTGAGCACGCCTCCAAAACCGGTCATCTGGCGACGGGCCACTTTATAATTTTCGTGCGACTTCAGGCCAGGATAAAAGACTTTAACAACATTGGGATGCGATTCCAGAAATCGCGCAATCTCCGTTGCACTCTCATTTTGCCGCGCAATTCGAAGATGAAGAGTCTTCATTCCTCGAAGCAACAAGTAAGCAGACATGGGATCAAGAGACGCGCCGTTAATTTCCCGAAAGTGATAAATCTTCGCAACCAGGTCGGCGCGGCCGCAGACCACGCCGCCAAGAGCATCCGCATGTCCGCCGAGAAACTTGGTCGCGCTATGAATCACCAGATCCGCACCTAATCTAAGGGGCTGCTGATTGATGGGCGTGGCAAACGTGTTATCTACAATCACCAGCGCCTTGTGCCGATGGGCAGCGCGCGCCAGTCGGCCAAGATCTACAATTTTAATCGTTGGATTGGTCGGGCTTTCCAGATACAGCACTTTACATCCCTGGCCGATTGCCTTTTCGATACTGTCTGCATCGTTGGTCTCGCAGAGTGACACCTCGATACCAAATCGCGGAAGGAACTCCCTGAAGATCTTGTTCGTTCCGCCGTATGTGTCTTTAATCGACACAACGCGGTCTCCGGGAGAAAGCAGCGCAAAAAGTGTGTTGCTGACGGCAGCCATGCCGCTCGAAAAGCTGGTGGCGGCTTCTGCCGACTCCATATCTCTGACCTTTTCTTCGAAAACAGCCACCGTGGGATTGGTGTTTCGGCTGTAAATATGGCCTGGCGCTTTTCCTTGCGCAACCTCGAGCCACTCATCCAAATCTTCATAACCAAAGGAGACACTCAGCGCCACCGGCACTTGTGTAGCTCGCTGCCAGCGGTTTCCACTCTCACCCGCCCACACCGCCCGGGTTCCCAATCCGCTCAACTTCTTAGCGCGTTTGACTTGCTCCACTAAATTCTCCCTTGATTGACTTATTTTTCTTCGTTATCACTATCTTGGGTTATCACCGTGAACCCGTTACGCATGCGCGAATTCGAATTATAGATCGGCTCTCCGGGACAAATGCTAGGCTAGTATCGTGATCCAGAGACTCCCCCGTTCTCCTCTCGTTTTCTGCATCGTGTTTGCTCTTGTGGCCTCGGTGTCGCTCGGCGCAGGTCCGGCGGCCTCTGCCGCGAACTGGTCCGTGCACGCGCAGCCCGAGACTTTGGTGAATGGCGGTCCGGTTTTATTTCAGATCAAGCCTCCGCAAGGGTTGAAATCTCTGACCGGAACCTGGCTCGGACATGAAATCTCGTTTAGCTACGATTCGGGGAGCAAGAACTGGTTCGCGCTGGCGGGGGTGGGTCTCGAAACATCTCCCGGAAGTTATTCGATTGAACTTACAGGCGAAACTAACGCCGATAAAAGTGAAAGCGCCCGGATTTCGTTTAGTCGCAAATTTTCGATTACTCGCGCAAAGTATCCGCGAATCGCGGTCAAGTTGAATGTTGAAGGCAAATTCACCGAACCGAGCCCTGAGCAGCAAAAAGAAATCGCGGAAGGTCAGGAGATTAAGAAAGATTATCTAAATCGGGTGACCGCACAACGCGAATGGTCCGGAAAGTTCGAGACCCCCGTCGAGGCTGCCATCTCCGATGTCTTCGGGTCCGTACGCATCTTCAATGGCAAGAGTTCCAGTCCCCATCTGGGTCTCGATTTTCGAGTTCCCAGCGGAACTCCCGTGGAAGCCATGAACGACGGTACAGTCCTACTCGCACGCCCGCTTTACTTCGAAGGCAACTTCGTCGTAATCGATCACGGCCAGGGTTTGCTCACGCTCTACCTGCATCTCTCTGAGTTCAAAGTAAAGGAAGGCGACCAAGTGAAGCGCGGCCAGGTCGTCGGATTGAGCGGAGGAACCGGACGCGCGACTGGCCCGCATCTTCACGTTGCCGTGCGATGGCAAGGCACGTATCTGGATCCCGCGCGGTTGCTAAGCCTTCCATTACCGTCGATCACTACCAGAGTGACAAGAGACTAACAAGAATACTTCGCACTCGTCATACTTCGCACTCGATTTCGAGTAAGCGCCCGCGGATATTTTATTCCCGCTCTTGTTGTCTCATGCGTTCCCGCCTGCCATTCCACTCAAACTGCGGGGAGAGACATCTTTCAGCGCATCCTTCAACGTCTCTTTCAGCTCGAGATTACGAATCAGGCGATGAAGATAGTTGGGATGCACTCCAAGGATTTTCGCCGCATCGGCATAGCTGCCCTGCGTTTGTTCTACCGCATCGCGAATCAGTTGTTTCTTCAGTTCTTTAACTGCTGCGTGGTATCTCGCTTCGTTCATTTCGGGAACTGGATCGCGCTCTAACAACGACTCCGGCAGATCCTCGGGCAGAATCATTTCGGAAGAACCCAGCACCAGGGCGCGTTCGATTGCGTTTTCCAACTCGCGAACATTTCCCGGCCAATCGTAGTTGACCATCAGCGACAAAGCTTCCCGTGAAATCGGCCGCGGCTTCACCTTGCACCGCTTCGCGTGCTTTTGCACAAAATGCCGCGCCAGCATTGGAATATCGTCCCGCCGCTCGCGTAGAGCCGGCATCGTCATCCTTAGAACGGCTAGACGATAATAGAGATCCTGCCGAAACGCTCCCTCACGCACCGCTTGATCAAGTTTGCAATTTGTTGCCGCGATGAGACGGATATCCAGTTTGATCGAATGCGTTCCTCCGACCCGCTCGAATTCGCGCTCCTGCAATACGCGAAGCAGTTTCACCTGTAGAGAGGGAGCGAGCTCGCCTATCTCGTCAAGGAACACAACCCCTGAGTCCGCGAGTTCCAATCTTCCTTTCTTTAAGCCGGCGGCGCCCGTAAACGCTCCGCGCTCATGCCCAAACAAATCGCTCTCCAGCAGTGTCTCCGGTATCGCGGCACAATTAATCGCAACAAACGGCTTGCTGGCTCGGGGACTGTTTCTGTGCAATGCCCGCGCCGCCAGTTCTTTTCCGGTGCCACTTTCACCTTCAATCAGCACCGTCGAATCCGAAGGCGCAGCCCGTTTTATAAACTGATATACATCTTTCATGCGCGCGCCTTCGCCGACCAGACTCCGATCCTGACTCACTTCCAGCGTCAAGCGCTCATTTTCTTTTTCCAGCCACTGCAGGCGGCGAGCATTATCCAGCGCAACCGCCGAGATGCCGGCAATTGCCGTAACCAACTGCAAATGTTCTTCGTTCAGTCCGCTCCGCTGGTTGTTGCTGTCCAGATAAATGCACCCAATCACCCGCTTGAATACCGTTAAGGGAACGCATAACAGGGAGCGCACCTGCAACTCCGCCAGGCTTTCGACCCCCCGCAGATCGCCACTGTTCGGCACATCGGCGCCAAGGATCGAGATTCCCTGCTCCAGCACCCGATTCGCCACCGTGCGGCTGATTTTCATCGAAGGTGCCTGCCCCGTCTGCCTCATTCGCGCAAACGTCGAGTTGAATTGGTGCCCCTCACTGTCTGTCAGCAAGATCGCACCACGCCCCGCCGGAGCCACTTCGAAAATTAAATCCAGGAGCTGCCCCTGCAACATCTCAAGATCTCGAATTGAATGCACAATGCGGCTGATCTTTAGCAGAGCGTTTAAATTCCTGGCTAGCGGAGAGGTGGATGACAATTCCCGCTGAAGCCGCTCCGGTTGCAAATACACCACATCCTTCGGATTAAGGACGATGGTTTCGGCAGTACGGTGCGAATCGTCCAGCTCTACGCGTCCCGTTCCCGGAGCGGTATCATCCTGCTCCATCAGGAACAAAAAAGACGAGTCGCCCGCAGCGATCTCGTCCCCATGTTTCAAAATTTGATCTTGAATGGCAGTACCATTCACCAGCGTTCCGTTACGACTGCCAAGGTCTTGCACCCGGAACTCCCCATCCAGTCCAGACAACTTGCAGTGCCTTCGAGAAACCGAAGGATCGCCCACCGGGACCCGGTTGGCCGCTTCCCGTCCAATGGTGATGTCGCCCTCCGCGAGAGCGATCGTCAAGTCCTTTAAGGGTCCGGAAATAGCGAGCAGTCTGGGGCGCAAGGCAAATTACCTCGTGCATTCTTTATCACACTTCTTAGCCAAATTCACCGCGCAAATGGAATTGTTACGTTATCCGAACAGATAGCTTCCCTATCCGATCGGATAGCCCGCAGAACTGACCCGCCTGGCTTGGCGTTGCAGGTTTAAGGGTGCCCGCGAAGGGTTAACGGCTTAAGTATTAAAGACTTCCAACGATATCCACTGCCCATTCGGTTTGCATCACTATCTGGCACACAGAATGCAATCTGGAAGATGCGCCACTGCTTGGCAAAAAGCGACGGGGGAAGCGCTTTTTGACCTAGTCTTTCGCTGAGCTGCGCAAATCAGGGATTCCGAGGGGCCCCCTCACCGGAGTCCCTGGTTTTTCTGGCCTTCAACTGGCTGCGGCCGCGTGCACAACAAACTGCCCTTCCGTTCCGACTGCCGCCACCGCCACTCCGCCCTTGTAAGTAACCCGGTTTCCCGAGATCGCCGGCACCCGGTCTCCAGGAACCAGGATCCCCACCAAATTGAGCGGATCAGCCGCCGACAGCGTGATCGTCTCTCCCGTGGCTTCCAGTTTTCTCATCGCCCGCACCGAATCCACGGCAACCGGTAGCGCGAACTGCTCGCCGATAGATCCATCCACGAAGCGCCCGCCGCGAATCTCTCCACGATCCTCGAGACGGCGAAACGCCATACACAACTCGCGCCACGGAGGAAGATTCGCTTCGCGCACCAGCACATCGCGAATCACAATCCCGTATCGCCGCAGCAGCATCCAGCAGGAGGATTCGACCGCGCGCGACCGCTCCACGCCTTCCTCGGCGTGAAGAATCGCCCAACGTCCCGCGTTGTGGCGCGGCCGCGTAGTGCGTCCATTTCCCTGTCCCATGCGCCGCTTTGGATCGATCAGTGATCTGAGATTATCGAAGCCGTCGGCAGTAACCAGGCCTGCAGCCACCAGTTCCCACAGCGAAGTTTCGACTTCCGCCTTCAGCTTTTCTGTTCCGCGTACCATGTCCGCGAAGAAGGACGCGCCCCGTTGCCGCAGAAAATCCAGCACGAGCCGCGCTCCGTCACTCAGGCAATCAAGGTTTAAATCGTTTCTTGCTACGCCCGCTCCTGGATGCCGCGGGATCATCCAATCGGCGTCTTCTCTTACAAAGAATGTGATCGGGGCAACACTCGTAGGCACCACCCGCCGCTGTCTTGGCGCGGGAACCGCCTCGTCCTCCGAACCCGGTGCAGACGCTGGATAATCCAGCGTCGCCGGATGCGGTGACAATCGTCCCCATCCCACCGCGCCAGTAAGGCAAAGTTGATCAAGCCATTTAGGATCGTAGTCGGCAATGCGACGGGAAAGCACCTGACGCTCCCACGCGCTGGCGGGAATTTCAAATCCCTGCAGTTGTCGCAGTACTTCGAGTACGCCCCGCTCGCCCGCCACCTGCGTTCCGGGAACCACATGCTGCCAGTTCAGCAGCCATTGCATGAATTGCGCGGCGGTCACCGGCCGAATCTGCTTGCGCAACGTCGCGACCGTCAACCGATGAATGCGCGCCAGCAACCGGCGCTCGCACCATTCGATCTCTTTTGGTTCCTGTTGCCCGGTCGCTCCCGCCCGCGACGCACCCCCAGTAAAATTTCCTCGCAAAATCGTCCCACTCGCTTCCATGCGAAGCAGGGCTCCAGTCACATCAGCGGCATTAATTCTTACAACGTCACCCAACTGTGTCGCGGTGGTTGGCCCCAGGTGGGACATCCACCCCGTAACCAGCGTCAGCAACGCTTCGTCGCGGCTTGGGACTGCGCCTTCAACCTCCGATGCAACCTGCGCAAATCGCGCCTCCGGAAATAAAGCTAGAAAAGCTTTGACGCGCTCCGCGGCAACCCAATAACTGCGGCCCTCGAATGTTGCGTTTACAGCACGATTTTCAGCCCGCAAACGCTCAAAATAGTATTGCCATTGCCCGCCGCCATAACCTGCGCTCGAATCCGGCAAAGCCACCAACGTATGCAGCACATCGTGCAATTCATCCGCATCGCGAACGTCCGGCCACGCTTCTTCCCGAACCTTCGCAATCGCCTCCGCATCCAGCCCACCCACTTCTTCCAAAACCGACTCGGGTAGCATCCGGCGCATCTGTACCGCCCGTGCGCGCCGCTCTTCGAGCGGTGCGTCATCAAGGAAAGCGTATGGATTTGCGTTAAGAATCTCGTGCGAGAACTGCGAGGGCACGGGCGTATCGACCGCGATACATCGGATACGACCATCCGCCAACCCGCTGAGCAGGGCCTTCAACCCTTCGATATCCATCGCCTCGGTGAGCACATCCTTCATCACTTCGCCCACCAGCGGATGATCGGGAATGTGCCGCTCACCCTGGATGTTTTCGAAACACGCGGCCGCGTCTGGAAACACCGACGCCAGCAGATCGTCGGAGCGCATGCGCTGGATCTGCGGCGGAACTTTCTTTCCGTTCTGAAAACGCAGCAATGCCAGCGCGCGATTCGCATCCCAACGCCATCGCGTGGCGAAAATCGGAGAATCGAGCGCCGCCTGCTCCAGGATTGGCTGCACCGTCGCCGCCTGCAGAAAGTTGAAAACGTCAGCCAGCGGAAAACTGTGCTGCTCCGCCAGCGCAATATTCAGCCCATTGTCCGTAGCCGCCGCTTGCAGCTCAAAGTTGAATCCCACGCAGAAACGCTTGCGCAACGCCAATCCCCAAGCCTTGTTGATTCTTCCGCCGAATGGCGAGTGGATCACCAACTGCATCCCTCCACCTTCATCGAAGAACCTCTCGGCAATCACGGTCGTCTGCGTAGGGACCGCGCCCAGCACTGCCCTGCCTTGCAAAACATATTCGATGGCCTGCTCCGCGCCGGAATCATCCAAGCCGCACTCATCCTTCAGCCAGCCCACCGCTCTTGCCGCATCCGGTTGGGCCGCCGAGAAACCCACCGGCGATGTTCGCGGCAGCATGTCGCTGATTTCTTGCCGCAACCGTCCAATATGTTCCGACAATTCCTGGGTGCGCGCCGGAGCTTCACCACGC
>PLUJ01000134.1 GCA_003165455.1 Acidobacteriaceae bacterium
GAGGTTCAGAGGCGAGAATGATTTGTTACCCCAGAAGCGTCTGCAAAGTTTTTAGCAAGGCAGCGCGACTGAAAGGCTTTTCAAGAAGAACTGCACCAGGTTTCAGTATGTCCCGATTTGCCACGAGCTCTCCTGTATAACCCGACATGTATGCGACCTTCAAAGAGGGATGTGTCATCAGAAGACGCTCGGCCAAGTCGGGACCGCTCATGTGACGCATGGCCACGTCCGTTAATAACAAATCTATTGATGCGGAATTCGAATGCATCCATTCCAGCGCGGCATTGCCGTCATTTGCTTCGAGGACCGTATAGCCGTTCTCCTCGAGAATTTTTCGCGTTAGCGACCGCATAATCTCGTCATCTTCGACCAACAGAATAGTTTTCTCAAATTGTGTCGGACCGATGCTTGTCGCTTCCTGCTTCGGCCTGACGTCAATTTTCTTTTCTGCAGAGGGGAAATATATTTTGAACGTTGTTCCATGTTCCGGTTCACTGTAGACAAAGATGTGTCCTGAGGATTGCTTCACGATCCCGTACACCGTGGCCAATCCCAACCCGGTTCCTTTGCCGACTTCCTTCGNNTCGTGGTAAAGAACGGCTCGAACACACGGGAAAGTGTTGCTTCATCCATGCCATGTCCCGTATCGCTCACCGCCAGTAGGATGTAGTCTCCCGCATCCATTGTCTGGTGCCGGGCCGCAAAAGCGTCATCAAATCTAACGGCTGCAGTTTCCAGAATGAATTTGCCTCCGGATGGCATGGCGTCGCGAGCGTTAACTGCGAAATTCACCACAATCTGATCGAGTTGCCCCGGATCGGCTTCCACAATGGCCGATGCCGACTTGGGCGCCAAAATCACCTCCACGTCATCTCCAAGTAAAGGGCGCAAAAGTTTGCTGACCTCCCTTAAGCGCTCGTTGAGATCGAGGACCCGCGGCTCGACTGCAGAGGTTCGGCCAAAAGCCAATAGCTGTTTGGTCAGCAATGCCCCACGCCCCGTAGCCTTCCTGATGTTATCGACGTAAGTAAATGGTTCGTGGTCGGGATCGATGCGGTCGCGCAAGAATTCGGTACAAGCGTTGATGATTGCCAGAATGTTGTTGAAATCGTGCGCCACCCCCCCGGCGAGCCGCCCAATCGCTTCCAGTTTTTGAGCCTGGCGAAGTTGGGCCTCCGCCTTTTTTTGATCCGTGATGTCTCGTGCGATGGCTGACGCGCCGATGATTTCGCCGCTTGCATTGCGCAGTGGCGAAACAGAGATGGATACATTCACGCGACGACCGTCCTTCGTCACTCGAATGGATTCGTAATGATCGATAGCCTCCCCGTGTGAGATCTTCTGGAGAATCTCCGGGATCTCTTCGGCGCGCTCGCTGGGAGCGAGGACAGAAATGCGCTTTCCTACCACTTCCTCCGCCGAGTACCCATAGATCCGCTCCGCTCCTTTGTTCCAACTCGTGATCGTGCCATCCAGGCCTTTGCTCAAAATCGCATCTTCAGAAGAATCGATGATCGAAGCCAGCCGCGACCTGTATTCGCCAATTTGTTCAGCCGTGATCCGGTGCAGTTCTTCATTTGCCCTTTGTAGCTCTTCTTCAATTCTTTTGCGATCCGTAATGTCACGAATGGCACTCAAAACAAACCAGCCCGTCTCCGTGGACACAGGGCTCAGACTAATCTCGACCGGAAACTCAGAACCGTCGCGGCGCTTTCCGCGCAACTCCAGCCCTTCTCCCATCCTCCTGACTTTTGGAGTCTTCGCGAAATTATTACGATGCAGGTGATGCAGACTGCGGTGGCTGTCCGGAACGAGCAGCTCAACTTCCTGGCCAATAAGTTCATCTTTACCGTAGCCAAACAACTTTTCCGCCTGGGAATTGATTTGAACAATCGTCCCATAGCGGTCGACCGCTACGATGGCATCGGGAAAGGCTTCAAAGACTTCAGTGAAAGGAAGAACCTCAGCCGCACTTTTTAAAGACAGAGCCCGGGGTGGAAGGTCTGGGGAATGGCGCAAACTATATCTCCGCAAGTNNAAGTGAAGAATGATCGCCCTTTAGTTGTAATCTAGCCGGAACCTTCCAGTCTGTAAAGCGCACTAACTGCTGAACCGGCGCGGGTTTGGCTGTGTTGGGACGACGACTTAAAAACCGGACGTGATGAAAGTTACAACGGTGCGTGAGGTTCATCACACTTCGATAACAACCTTCTTCTGGGACTATTCAACTCATCATCGCTGAATGCCGATGATCACCATATCCATTCGCATGCAGAAGACCCTCCGAACCCTATGGCGATATTGTTGGCTCAGTGCGCTCACTTCCGTCCTGCTCAAAGCCGCTTATCCGCAAGACAAACTGGACGGTCATTCCTACTCGAGCCAGGCAACGCCGGCCTACACGTATCGCAGCGGGGTTTCTGAAGTGCGGCTGCTGTTTTTTGCAGCAGATAAGCAGAATCGTGTCGTCGATGGACTGAAACGTACCGACTTTGCCGTCCTCGATAATAGTTGGGTGGTTCGAGATTTCCGCAGTCTTACCCGCTCCGGCTCAGTCCATCTGGATGTGATTCTGTTGGTCGACTGCAGCGCATCGGTTTTGCCGCGATTCGATCGAGAGTTCAGAAATGCGATG
Organism: Acidobacteriaceae bacterium; assembly: GCA_003165455.1. Classification (GTDB taxonomy): domain Bacteria; phylum Acidobacteriota; class Terriglobia; order Terriglobales; family Acidobacteriaceae; genus Sulfotelmatobacter. The sequence goes on from PLUJ01000134.1 coordinate 2,636, forward strand.
AATCTTGTATCGCAGCCGGGGTGGAGGCCAGAAGATAATTTATCGGTCCTGGTATTCGGCGGCAGGGAAGTAAACCTTGTCTGTGACGGTAATTGCGGCAACTGGTTCACTTCCGAGCATATGGCGGCTCTGCCGAGCGGGGGCGCTACGCCGCTCTTCGATGCGGTAATCGCGGCCACGGACGTTCTCGCGCAGCGCCGCCAGTTCGGACGGCTGCCGGTTATTGTAGTGTTCTCCGACGGGAACGACACGATCAGCGTCGCCTCCTTGCACGACGCTTGGAAAAAAATTGTCGCCAGTGAAGAACTGGTTTACGCAGTTGACGTCTCCGGCGACAGCGAAAATTCCAACGGCAACTCAGCCTTGCGGAAGATGGCCGATGATTCAGGAGGACGGTACCTTTCCCTCAGCGAAGACCCAGCCGAACTCCTGAAGGGAATCATCGGCGACTTACAGTCCGGCTTGGTGGTCAGTTATTCCGTGCCGGAGACCACCGCAGGTTTTCACTCGCTCCGCATACTTCCAACTCACAACCTAAACTTACAATTCCGCAGCCGGCGCGGCTACTTCTATCAAGCGGCTCGGCCTCGCCAGGAGACTCTTCCATGAAGCATGTACTTCCGCTTGCCCTATTCCTCTCTTTTCCCGCAATCATGACGGCTCAGATGGGAATGTATCAACACGGCTCCGTCATCAGAATGCACATGGGAGATTGCACGCTTGCACATGGCGGGTTCATGGTTGCATTCGGTGGTCCGTCCATGGCGGTGAATCAGGAAAGTTGTCCTGAATATACTTTGATGTCGCCAAACGTCGTCTACGTCATCGTCGGAAAGTCCTCCAATCAGCTTATTCCGCTCTCCGAAATCGTCGACTTTCGTTTGCACAAAAATGAACTTGCCGTGCGAGTCGATGACGCCAAACATGAGAGCAGGTTTGTCATCAAGGAGATGATGGTTCGCTCCGAATGGGAGCGGATGCAGCGTCATATTGACGAACAATTAAAAGCGGCCGAGCTGCGCGAGACCGAACACTAACGAGCTTCAGGGTTCGGCATCGCGAGAAATTCTTCCACTGTCCATCACCGGGATCTAATTGCTCCTCAAGTCTCGATTAGCCCAGGCGCGCCCTCGTACACATGTTTTGGCTGTCGATGAGGCTCGGTTCGGACTCTCCATGTGATCCGCGTCACATTATCGTGTGACACCGCATGCTGCCCTCCGCGCAGCCGCCCCAGTAAGTTAAAAAGGGTTGGAGGCGGGGAACTACCAATGCCAAGGGAAGCACTCGATCAGGGCGCTGACGCGGCCGTTTGGCATGCGAAACACGTGTACTCAATGGCGGTCGTCTGCCTACTGCTTGGGCTGGCCATTGGCTACCTCTTCCGCGGATCCCAGTCCCTCGGCATCCCCGCAAAAGCGGCTGCCAGTACTCCGTCGCCACCCGCATCCCCCAACAGTAGGTCCAGACGCACGCCGACTCTCGACGACATGAAGCAGATGGCTGACAAGAAAGCCGCTCCGCTGCTCGAAAAACTAAAAAGCGATTCCGCTAATTTCGATTTACTGGTTCAGGTCGGCAACATTTACAAAGCTACTCATCAATTCAAAGACGCAGCTGGATATTACCGCAAAGCCCTGCAAGTCAGTCCGAAGAACGTTGCCATTCGTACCGAGTTTGCCTCGTGTCTTTTCTACGATGGCGACGCCGATGGCGCGATTGCTCAGCTTCAAGAGGCGCTGCACTACGATCCCAAGGATGCCAACTCATTGTTGAATCTGGGCATGATTAAGTGGCAGGGAAAGCAGGACGGCCAGGGGGCGCTGAGTGCGTGGCAGCAGCTACTGAAGTCGAATCCGCAGCTGGGCGCGGACCGCAAAACAACCGTACAGAAATTGATGGCTGACGTGCAGAGCAAAAGCAAAAGCTAAGAAGCGCGAGCCGCAGGAGCATTCAGAAGAAGGAGTATTCAGAAAATGATAGATACCAAACAAGCACATTC
>PLUJ01000028.1 GCA_003165455.1 Acidobacteriaceae bacterium
TCTCGAGGCGCGAGAATTCGCTTACGACAGCCATAGGTGCCTCCGAGAAATTGATTCGTTCGCCAAATGTATGTTTGGGTTGCGAGCCTAGGGAGGGATCCTGCGCTCTGAGGGATGCTACTCTCACCCAGATTTTCAAAAGTGCACCGCCTTGTCAATCCTTTTCAACCGGAGAGGTTAACGGTCGGGGTTCCTTTTGTTAGCGGCTGACTGAAAGGGGAAGCGCCGAGAGTCTGTGTGACACTCTGCAGTCCGCTATGCCCAGAAAAGGCCCGTGAATGTCGCCATATTCACGACATTTTGGGACCAGATTCGACTTGAACTTTCTTCGAAAGGAAGCGTCAATGTCGTACTGGAGGCTTCTATGCCGGACCCGATTGGCCAGCGTCTTGCCATATTGCCGAAGCTCAGCAAAACCGCGCTTCGAGAACTTTGGAAACAGCTCTTTAGTACGCCCCCACCGCCCCAAGTGCGCAGACGTCTGATGATCCCAATTCTTGCCTACCGCCTGCAGGAGCAAGCGTTTGGATCACTACGCGCAGCAAGCCGTGGGCGCCTTCGCCAGTTGGCACAAGAATTTGAGAACAACTCAGACGTCGCGGTTTCTTCCATTCCCAGCATCAGGCCGGGAACGCGCCTGGTTCGACAGTGGCGCGATGAAGTTCATCTCGTGAATGTGGAAGCCAATGGCTACGAATATCAAGGCGCCAAATATCAGAATCTTTCCGAGATCGCACGTCTGATCACAGGCACTCGGTGGTCCGGCCCCGCATTCTTCGGAATCAAGAACGAGCAAAATAGCAGATCATAAAGGAGGCACAATGAGTTCTGATCAAAAACCGATCCTGCGCTGTGCCATTTACACTCGAAAATCCTCAGAAGAAGGTCTCGAACAATCGTTTAACTCTCTCGATGCGCAGCGAGAAGCCGGTGAGGCCTTCGTCCTCAGCCAGCGGCATGAAGGCTGGCGAACACTGCCCGCTCGATATGACGACGGTGGATACTCCGGCGGAACCATGGAGCGACCGGGACTGAAGCAACTGCTCGAAGATATCCAGGCTAATAAGGTCAACGTTGTCGTCGTATATAAGGTGGACCGTCTCACGCGCAGCCTCTCGGACTTTGCCAAGATTGTCGAAACCCTTGACGCAAAAGGAGTTTCCTTTGTCTCGGTGACGCAGCAGTTCAACACAACGACGTCCATGGGCCGGCTCACCCTCAACATCCTACTTTCATTCGCGCAGTTTGAAAGAGAAGTTACGGGAGAGCGGATTCGGGACAAAATCGCCGCCTCCAAGAAGAAAGGAATGTGGATGGGAGGGCCGGTACCGCTCGGATACGACCTCGAAGCGCGCAAGCTGATTCCTCATCCCGCCGAAGCCGAACTGGTGCGAAACATTTTTGCCCTCTACCTCAAACTCGGCTGTGTACGGAAGCTGCTCGCTCAACTTAAACGCGAGAACACCAAGACGAAGACCTGGGTGACCAAGAAGGGGATTCGGCTTGGAGGGGTCTCCTTTGCTCCTGGCCACCTCTATTATCTACTGCGCAATCGTCTTTACATCGGCGAAATCCGCCACCGCGACAAGTGGTATCCGGGAGCGCACCCTGGCATCGTGCCCCGAGAGTTGTGGGACAAGGTCCAAGCGCAGCTAGACAGCAATCTGCGGACGCAACGTAAGCGTGCCAGAGAGCAGTCTTCCAGTCTGTTGACCGGTCTGATCGAAGATGGGGAAGGGAATCGCTTCACCCCTTCGTTCACAATCAAGAGGGGAAGGCGATATCGGTATTACGTCTCACAGGCCGTTATCCAGAATCCTGCCAGCCAGCAGTCGAGACCGACTCGTCTGCCGGCGCACGAGATTGAGAGCCGGGTCACGGAACGACTTCAGGCTTTCCTTAGATCCGATGCCGAGGTATTCGACGAGTTGAGTGCAACCGCGGAAAGTCCGGCCGTCCTGCATCAGCTCGTTGCCGGGGCCAAGAAACTGGCCGCGAAGTTGTCGTCGCTTCCTGCAGATGACCTTCGAGACTTGCTCACTGGCATCCTACAGAGGGTCATCATCCAAGAGAACAGCATTCAACTGATGATCAGGAAAAGCTCTCTGCGTGAACTGCTGGAACACGGCGACCAGATCATCGCCGCCAGTCTGGTGGGCTTGCGAAAGTCAACGGAGCCAGCCGAGATCCTCTGTTTGACCATCGAAGCGAAGCGGAAGCGGTACGGNNCGGGGAAATTCACATGGTGGTTCCTCCCAACTCAAACGCGCCCATCCGACACCCCAGGCCTGCATTGATAAAGGCGGTTGCGCGCGGTCACGCCTGGTACGAAAAAGTTCTTGAAGGGAAAGTCGCTGACATGAGATCGCTTGCCCGAGAGACTGGGCTTACGCCTCACTACGTCCGGAACGTCTTTGCCTGCGCATTTCTTGCGCCGGATATCGTTGAGGCCATCCTGGAAGGTCGTCAGCCGCTCACGCTGAAGTTCGAACATCTATACAAGAACGTTCCTCTCAGTTGGGCTGAGCAGCGTCAGCAGTTTGGGTTTCCGCAAAATCCGCGTCCAGCCAAGTCCGTTCTGCAATAGATCCCTGATCCACCAAATAAATTCCCTGATACCTCCCTGTTAATTCCCTGATCGGTCCCTGTTCCGATTTGAGCTGAGTACGACACTTTCCCCAGCAAAATGTGCAGCTTAGAGAAAGGAGCGTGCATTTTTGAGAGCAAAATCTCACAAATTCCCTCTATTTTTCCCTGTTGGCCAGGGAATTTGGGCGGAGAACAGTTAGCGCCGGACTGGGTGCTCCTCGATAAGAGTGAAGGCGGT
>PLUJ01000051.1 GCA_003165455.1 Acidobacteriaceae bacterium
TTGAGCAATCCAAGATTGCGGTTGGTTCGGGAGGGCTATGGGGCGGAAAAGGCTCGCAAACACATGGTGCTTTCCTGCCAGTTCCGCAAACGGACTTCATTTTTGCCGCATTTTCCGAAGAGCATGGTTTCGTCGGCGCACTCGGGGTTCTACTGTTATACTTCATTGTGCTGATGCGCTTGACGCAGAATGCGCAAACGGCGCCTGACCGCGCTGGCACGTTCGTGGTAATGGGTGTGGTGGCTGTGCTTAGCTTCCATATTCTGGTCAACGTCGGCATGGTGGTCGGCTTTATGCCGGTTACCGGAATACCTCTGCCGCTGATGAGTTACGGTGGATCTTCCGTTTTGTTCATGTTCCTGGCGCTGGGGATGGTAATGAATGTCCGTATGCGCCGGTTTGTAAATTAGCTGGGTTTACTGGCAGTCGCCAGCCAGTTAAAGGTTCATGAGTTTGAACTGGGGAGTTGGAACCAGGGAATTGAATCAGTTTTGAACACGGCAGGATGCAGTTGCTGCGCCCTAATTGGCGCAGCCCCAAAAATATCGATCGCCCTCGCGTAAAGAGGGCACTTCACCGGTCAGTCGAGCAGTCGAAGGCCGGGCAGGATTAAAGCAATCACGCTGCTGGCAGGGAAACGGCCCCCCGACCGGAAACGGTCTGAGAGTGCGGTCACAAACCCGGCAGCCGAAAGCGAATAGTGCAAAAGAAGCCCAAGCTTGTGCAGCGGAATGGTCTGGAAGCAAACGATCCAGGTCTTCCCGTCCCCGTATTGGGGCAGCATCGCAACGCTCGATCCTCCCGTTTGTCTTCCCGCTTTGCCCCGGTGATTCCCGAGCGACGTTAAGTTCGTCGCAGCGGGACCGGAGTGTCCATGAATAAAGAGTTGTTTGTATCTTCCACGCCTCACGAAACCAAGGTGGGACTGGTGGAAGATGATCTGCTCGCGGAAATCTACCTCGAGCGCGAAAACGAATATACCCTCGCAGGGTCCATATACAAAGGGCGTGTAACCCGCGTGCTTCCCGGCATGCAGTCGGCTTTTGTCGACATTGGCCTGGAGCGCGATGCCTTCCTGTATGTCTCCGACTTTATGGAGTTGGAAGAGCATGACGAGGATGTAACCGACGTTGTTCCAGCGGGCCGCGGCGTACAGGATTTGCGGTCACCAATCCCTTCCTCAGACAAAGCAGCGTCGGATTTGGGTGCGAGCGAAGGCGCTGAGCGTTTCGAATCCGGCAACGGCCAGGATTCCGAAGCTGGCGAGGAACATATGCCCAGCCAGACTTCACCGGCATCCGAGGTTGGGTCTGGAATTTCCGGGGAAAAGGATTCTCCGGAGCGAGAGCGCGGATGGCGCGGCCGCCGTCGGCGTCGAGGGGGCCGGCGCGATGGGCGAGGCGAAGGACGGGACCGGGTTGCGGAGCCACGCGTGGCAGCTCCAGTAGTTGAGGACGTCCCTTCGGTACCGGTTCCGGTGTCGCGTCCTGTAGAACCTCGGAGACCGCAGCAGTTTGGTCCACCTGCGGGATATCAGCCCATGATCCTCCCGGGAGAATCGATTTCCAAATATCGTGGAATGGCGCAGCCACTTGCTGTGCCGGAGCGTCCTGCGCGGGAGCAGCGCTGGATCGAGCAAGCGTCTAAGCCGCAAGCCGAGTCTGCCACGCCGCTTGCCGTCAGTTTTCCTGAAGACGAACCGGTTTTTTCCACCTCTTCCACAGTAGCGCCGGACTCAGTGCAGGAGGAAAGGCCGCACGAAGAAGCGCAGCATGAAGATGAAGAAGCGTGGCATGCACAATCACATCTTGAATACGTAGAGACAATCGAACCGCAGCCCTTGCAGGAAGAGCCGGTAGAGTCCGCCGGAACTACAGTCGACTGGAATCGCGAGTTTCGGCAACGTGATTCAGCCGCGGCTAGTGCGCCAGCGGTTGCTCCAGAGCCGGCGGGGTATGTAACAAAAGAAAGACAAGAGCGACGAGTAGAGGAAGTTTCCGAGATTTCCGATCAGGACGTGACCGCAGCCACAGAACAGGTTGTCGCCTTCGCGTCAGCGGGAACATTCGAAGAAGAGACGATTGACGAAGAAGAAGCGGACGCAGTCCGCTACGAACAATCGTCGGATGAAGGCTACGACGAATTTGAAGAGGAGACGCAAGCCGCCGGCCAGCATGGTTCTGGCCTGGGTAATTCGGAAACTTTGCCGCGAGTACTTTCCGAGGTTCGCGAGACCGTGGACGAAATCCACATGTCGTCGTTAGCCGAATCCGGGGTAGCTCCCCTCGAGGGGACGACGGCCGAAGGCGAAGAGGATCCGGAAGAGGCGGAACTCGAAGAAGCGCAAGCCAAAGCTGAAGCATTACTCGACGCGGAAGCGGGCGGAACCGGAGTAGTCGATGCGCGAGCGGAGGTCCGCGCCCCATCGGGCACGGCGGGCTACACGCAGCGTGCGCCTCGTCCCCGTCCCGGGTATGACCGTAGGAGCGGAGGCAGGAGGCCGGGTGGACGTCGCTTCCCACGTCGTGAAGCGCAGGAGGTTCCGAAGATCAGCGATTTGCTGAAAGAAGGACAAGAAATCCTGGTGCAGATCGCCAAGGAACCGATCGGCAAGAAGGGCGCGCGCATCACCAGCCACATCGCTTTGCCTGGACGCTTTTTGGTCTACATGCCGACGGTGAATCATACGGGCGTTTCGCGCAAGATCGCCTCCGACGAGGAGCGGCAGCGCCTTAAGCGCATCGTGATGAGCGAGCGCGAAAACGGTCACGGAGGCTTCATCGTTCGAACCGCCGCGCAAAGTGCCAGTGAAGAGGAGTTGCGCGCCGATATTCGTTTTCTGAAAGGACTATGGAACGACATCAAGACCCGCGCCGAAGCGTCGAAGCCGCCCGCGCTGATCTATCACGATCTCAACGTGGTGGAGCGCGTGCTGCGCGATCAGGTCACCTCGGATTTCTCCGTGATCTGGGTTGATACCGAGCCGGAGTACGAACGCATTCTGCGCTTCTTCAACCGCTTCCAGCCGGCACTGGTCAAGCGCGTGAAGCTCTATACCAAGGAGACGCCGCTGTTCGAGCAGTTCGGCCTGAAGGAGGAGATGGACAAGGCGCTTAAGTCGAAAGTCTGGCTGAAGAGCGGCGGCTACATCGTCATCAACCAGACCGAAGCGCTGGTTGCGATCGACATCAACACCGGCAAGTACGTGGGCAAAACTTCGCGCCTCGAAGATACTATCGTCAAAACCAACGTGGATGCGATCAAGGAGATCG
>PLUJ01000012.1 GCA_003165455.1 Acidobacteriaceae bacterium
ATTCGAAGTGGCCAAACTGGATGAGGCGCGAGAGGGTTCGATTGTTCAAGTAGTGGATACTGCGGTTCCGCCAGACAAGAAGTCCTCGCCCCACCGAACGTTGATTGTAATTGCGGGTACGATACTGGCTTTCTGCATTGCCGTGTTCTGGGTGTTTCTACGGCGAAGTTCAACCCGTGCGCTAGATTTACCGGAGAACCAGCAGCGCGTGCGAGAGTTGAAGAGACTTTGGAAGGCAAAACGGGATACAGCATAATTGTTAGTGGCTGCGGCTGACGAACCAAGACTCTTAGAAAAAGGTGGACCGTCCGTACGCTCGCAGGCGCGAGACCACTTGCGAGACTACTTGTTGGACCGGTGGCAAGCATGGTCCTTCGTTCTGCTGCGTTGAGATAGCCTCTGATATACTCAGCCGTATATGCATGTGCTGTTTTTGAATCCTCCATTTCACCCTCGCTTTTCGCGCGAACAAAGGAGCCCCGCTGTTACCAAGAGCGGAACTTTGTATTATCCCAAGTGGCTCGCCACGGCCGCTGGAGTTGCGATTAAAGAGGGGCATGAAGTCGATCTCGTCGATGCCCCTGCCGCCGGCGCTTCGGTGGCAGCCGTGGTCGATCGCATTAACGCGAAGAACATTGAAGCGGTGGTTTGTGATACCTCCACCCCGAGCATTCTTAATGACATTACCGTCATCGAGGCTCTCGTAGCCGCGAAACCGTCACTGCATACGCTGATGGTTGGACGTCATGTTTCGTCCCTGCCTAAGGAAACGTTAGCCATGTCGGCTGCCCTTGAAGCGGTCGCAGTGCGCGAATACGAATACACGGTGCGCGATTGGCTGGCGGCCAAGGCCTCTGGAGCCGATCTTAGTGCAGTCGAGGGTTTGGTTTACCGCGCAGCCGGTGGAGAGATTGTCAGCAACAAACAGCGTGAAGCGATCGCTAATCTAGATGAGTTGCCTTTCGTCTCGGAAGTGTACAAGCGCTTCTTGCACACCCCAGATTATTTCTATGGTCATTCTCTGTGGCCGCTGGTGGTGTTCGATACCAGCCGGGGTTGCCCTTATCATTGTTCGTTCTGTGTGTATCCACAGACGTTCAGCGGGCACAAGATGCGGTACCGTTCCGTGGGCAATGTGGCCGACGAGTTCGATTACGTATCGCGTGAAATGCCTGAGATCAAGACGGTCATGCTGGAGGANNTACCATGGAGTTGGCCAACGAATTGATCCGGCGGAAGAACAAACTGCCATTCGACGCCAATTGCCGCGCCGATATCGGCGCCGAAGGAGAGTTACTTTCAACGCTTCACAAAGCTGGTGCGCGCTTGTTCTGCGTGGGATTCGAAAGTGGTGACGTGGAAGTCATCAATGGCATGAAGAAGAACAACGATGATCGCCGCGACGCGAAATATCACGAAGAGGCCCATCGGTTTGTACGCCGCTGCCAGGATTCGGGCATTATGGTGCACGGTTGCTTTATGGTTGGCAATTTGAATGAAACGCCCGCTAGTATGGAGAAGACGCTGGACTTCGCGAAGAAGCTCCAGCCCGACACGGCTCAGTTTTTCCCGATTATGGTATATCCGGGAACAACGGCCTATGAAGAAGCCAAGAAACGGGATTACATTCAGATTGAGGACTGGGGTGCGTGGTTGACAAAGGACGGGCTCCATAACAGTGTGGTTACGCTTCCAAACATCACCCACGAGCAGTTGGTTAGTTTTTGCGACCGCGCTCGTCGCAGCTTCTATCTCAGTCCTTCATACCTGATTTACAAGTTGAAGCAGTCCCTGAAGGATCGGCGTGAGTTGCAGCGCAATGTCAAGGGATTCATTACGCTATCGAAGTATCTACTGCGCGGCAGCCAGCACGAGAAAACTGAAGTTGCCGGGAAGCCTGCGCCAGGACGTCCCAACATACGCGTCGCCCCCAGCCCTCAAGGCGGCGACTAAGTCTGGACATAATTCGGGGTTTTAACCGAAACGATTTTGACCAGTTTAGGCTCGAACGTTGGCAGATTTGTTTGCAGCAGATGAATGAACGTGCAAGGTCCAGGTAGATGTCCATCCGCGTTGCTTCCGTCTCGATTATTATCCCGACTTTCAATGGCGCCTCGCGCATTAGCAAGTGTCTAGAGGCACTCCTGAGTCAGACGTCTTCGCGAGACGTTGAAATCCTGGTTGTCAACGACGGCTCGACGGACGACACCGCCAATGTTGTCGCTCAGTATTCTGGTGTTCGCCTGATTAATCAGCTGAATGCGGGCCCGGCGGCGGCGCGCAATCGGGGCGCGCTGGAGGCTCGAGGCTCAATTATTCTTTTCACCGACGATGATTGTGTCGCCACGGCGCAGTGGCTGGAGGCAATGATCCAGCCGTTCCAAGACCCAGAGATAGTCGGAACGAAGGGGNNGATGGAGCCGTTCCAGAACTCGGAGGTGGTCGGAGCGAAGGGGATTTATCGCACTTTGCAGAAGAGCCTGGTTGCTCGTTTCGTGCAGATAGAGTATGAGGATCGTTACCGGTTGATGGCCCCGCTTCCCTGGATTGATTTCGTTGATACGTATTCCGCCGCGTTTCGCCGCGACCGTTTCCTGGAGATGAACGGCTACGACACTTCTTTTCCGCTGGCGTGCGCGGAAGACATCGAACTTTCCTATCGCATGTCTGCACGCGGTTGGAAGATGAAGTTCACTCCTCGGGCGATCGTCTATCACACTCACCCGGACACACTTTCGTGGTATCTAAACAAGAAATACAAATTTGCCTTCTGGCGAGTCCTCGCGGTGCGCAAAAATCCAGGGAAGGCCATGAAGGACAGTCACACGCCGCAACTGATGAAAGTTCAGCTTCTGTTCGCTCCCGCGCTGCTGCTGGCGGCGGTTCTCGACTTGACCGTACGCATGACAGTCCCTGCATCGGTGATCGTGCTAGCGTTATATGCAGCCAGCACGCTACCGTTCACGCTACGAGCGATGCGGAAGGACCCGATGGTCGGATTGGTCTCTCCCGTTCTGTTGGCCGCCCGAGCTTGCGCTCAAATGCTCGGCGACGCAGCAGGTCTGATCTACGCGATTCACGGACAAGCCAAGTTCACGACCAAGTCTCCCGCTTGACCATACCGCGTCTTCTGTCAGTTTTTCTCTAGGCTTCTTCAGTCATCATCGGGATCGGTGGGCGGGCGCCTGTCATTCAGAAAGTGTTCCGCGTTGAGCGGTGCGGCAATGGTTTGGA
>PLUJ01000044.1:0-258 GCA_003165455.1 Acidobacteriaceae bacterium
TGACGACGGTCATGACGCCGAGCGGAAAGGAAACGTCCAGATTCTTTAAGTTATTCTCTTTTGCTCCAAGTATGCTTAAAGATGCGCCGTTTTTCTGGCGGCGTTCGGGACGCATCTCGATCTGGACCTTGCCTGAAATGTAGGCTCCGGTGAGCGAGTCAGGATTGGCCATAATTTCCGCAGGCGTGCCGTGAGCCACAAGGCTGCCGCCGTGGCGTCCAGCGCCAGGGCCGAGGTCGATGACGTAGTCGGCGCGGC
>PLUJ01000044.1:282-6257 GCA_003165455.1 Acidobacteriaceae bacterium
GGCGGATGCGCTGGCCTTCGCCACCGGATAAAGTGGCTGCCGAGCGATCCAGCGAGATGTAGTTCAGTCCGACCGCGTTTAGAAATTGCAGGCGTTCCGTGATTTCGTGCATGACGCGGCCGGCGATTTTTTCTTCGCGTCCGGCAAGCTTAATCGCGCGCGCGACTTCCAGCGATCGCGAGATGGGCAACGCGGTAAAGTCGGCGATGGACATGCCGTTTACTTTTACGGCGAGGCTTTCCGGACGCAGGCGCTTGCCATGGCATGCGGGACATTCGGAGGCGGACATATGATCCATCAACCAGTCGCGATAGCCTTCGGAGGTGGACTCTTCGAGATTCTGTTTCAGGTATCCGAAGATTCCACGGAAGCCGGTTTTGCCGCGGCCGCTTTCGCCGTTCAAAAGCAGGTCTTGAATTTTCTCGGGAAGTTTTTCGAAAGGGGTGGAGAGATCGATGCCATGGGCCGCGGCCGTCACTTGCAGGCCATGGATTAATCCTTGCGAGGCGGAGCCGGGACCGAGACCGCCCTCCAGCAGGGGTTTGGACCAGTCGGTGATGACCTNNGACCGTGGCACTCGGGGCAAGCTCCGTACATGCTGTTGAACGAGAAGGAACGCGGCTCGAGTTGGGGGACGCTGACGCCGCAATCCGGGCAGGCAAGTTTCTCGGAATAGAGGGTTTCTTCGCCGCCGACCACCGCAACTTGTACCAGGCCTCCAGCCAGCTTCATGGCGAGACCTACGGACATTTCAAGACGGTGTTCGATGCCGGGTTTCACCAGCAGGCGGTCGATCATGACCTCGATGGTGTGGTTCTTGCGCTTGTCGAGATTGAGATCGTCTTCAAGATTGACGAGTTCGCCGTCAACCCTGGCTCGCGTGTAGCCGTGTTTGAGCAGCGTCTCCATCTCTTTTTTGAATTCGCCTTTGCGGCCTCGCACGATGGGAGCGAGGACCATGACGCGATCTTCGGGCGTGAGCGCCATGACGCGCTGGACGATTTGCTCGGCGGACTGGCGGCTGATGGGGCGTCCGCATTTGGGGCAGTGCGGAACTCCGATGGAAGCGAATAATAAACGAAGATAATCGTAGATTTCGGTGATGGTTCCGACGGTTGAGCGGGGACTGCGGCTGGTAGTTTTCTGCTCGATGGAGATTGACGGGCTGAGGCCGTCGATGGCATCGACATCGGGGCGTTCCATCTGATCGAGGAACTGGCGGGCGTAGGTGGAGAGGGTTTCGACGTAACGGCGCTGGCCTTCGGCGTAGATGGNNTCGAAGGCGAGCGAAGACTTGCCGGAGCCGCTGAGGCCGGTAACGACGGTAAGGGTGTTGCGGGGGATCGCGACGTCGATGTTCTTGAGGTTATGCTGGCGCGCCCCGCGCACCGAAATCTGGGTAATCGCCATTTAGTGATCGTGTGAAATGCCGGGCTGGATTGGCCTTCCGTAATATCGACAGACGCACAGATATGTTCGACATTAGGAGTGCACAGCTCTACTCCGTATTTTACTACGCGATACCAGGCGCCGGGTGCAGCCGACGGTGAATCTTAGTTGGCACTAGCGGCAAACCGGAACGCAGGTAGATTTGAGATTCCGCGTAGACGAAAGTGGAGTTTCGGGCATCTGAATTATGACGCTTTCGGACTGCGCTCTTTTTACTACGTAAGAGATCTTATCCGTTGGATCTTCCGATATCGGGTTCTGAACCTAAAAGGGTGGTTGACCGTGATTTCGCTTTTCATGCCTCTGATTCTCTGCCTTACGGTGGTCGCCTCGGTTGGAATTGGTGTAATCGCGGCTTACGCGGCTGTGATCGGGATTCTGCAGGTTTGCTGGCGCGTTTCGCAGCCAGCGCCTGTGGCGCAAGCAAGACCTCAGTTGGTTCTGGTGCCTACCCAGAATCATGCTAGCGGAGACTAGAGTTCGATATTCCTGAAGTTTTTTCCTTTCATTTTTAAGTAACTCAGCCCGGGGACAACGCCTTTTCTCCCTTAACTTGTACAATTGTACAAGTATGATACAATGGGAGTCGTGGAAATAGTGATCGACACATCGGCAATTCTCGCCGTCATCGCGGAGCAACCGGAAAAGCCCGACTTGGTCAGGCTCACACGGGGAGCGACCCTGCTCGCACCGGCCTCGGTCCACTGGGAAATAGGGAACGCGATGTCGGCTATGTTCAAACGAAAAGCAATCGGCATTAAGGATGCGGTCCGGTTGTTGGAGGCCTACGCTGCGATCCCGATTCGCGTGGCCGAGGTAGGGCTGAAGCAGGCCGTGGAACTATCGGCGAAATGGAATGTATGCGCCTACGATGCCTACATACTGGCCTGTGCCATCAACGAAAGGGCTCCGCTCCTTACGCTGGACGGCGGATTGAGAAAGGCGCGTGAATTGAAGCTCGATGTGTTGGAGGCCAAGAGCCGATGAAATCCTACAGTTATTCTGAAGCGCGAGGAAATTTTGCGACCGTGCTCGACGAAGCCGCGCGCGACGGTGCGGTGGAAATTCGCCGCCGCGATGGGAGCGTGTTCCGCATTCTGCCTCTGCGAACCAGCGCAGCGTCGCCACTGGATGTGAAAGGTGTAAAGGGGAAACTGCCGGCCGGCGATCTGCTAGCCGTCGTGCGCGAAGGCCGCGAGCGCGGATAGATCCGTTATCGACCTTTTAGCGCCCATTCAACATCGCCAACAACTCCTGATGCAGCTCTTCCCCAGGGACGGTCACCGACCTGCCAGCTTGCAAATCTTGCATACGGCGCGCGACCTCTTCATCCCAAGCCGCTTGCACGGATCGGTCGCTCTCTTCGAGACTGTCGAGCAGGGTGTTCGCCAATGCAGTGCGCTCGTCCACTGGGAGGGCGAGTGCGCGCTTCAGGAGATCGGAGACCTCTGGACTCATGGCGTCATTTACCCCGGTTCGTTCCGACGGGTCCCGCAGATCGGGTGCTGGCGGCGCAGGAGACGCAAGACCAACTGGCTTCGGCCTCAGCACACCGCCAGCGAAAAGCCCCCTTCGACCCCGTTCGGGTCAGGCCGTCTCGCGAAGGACGCGGGAATGGAGCAACCCGCCATGCAGGGCCTATCCCGCGTCGTGGTAAAGTACGGCTGGGCTAGCCAATGTGACAACTGTGTAAGGAGGGGCAATGGCGGACGACGAGTACGAAATTTGTGGTACTTTGACCCCGAAAGGTATCCGCAGACTAATGCGCCGGGTTGTAATCGGGTTGGTCTTAGTTATTGGACTTGCGATCTGGTTCACGGTTTCGTCTTCCGAGTCGGACTCGCTGAAGACCAAGGCGCGTGAGGAAGAGAATCTTGCCCTCTACTCTTGCGCGGAACTAGCCAAGAAAAATATCCGTTATCCCTCGTCCTTCGAATATGTTCATCAGGAGTACGACCCCAAAAACAAAGTGACAATCGTACAATTCACCTCTAAAAATTCATTTGGAATGGCAATTCAATCGACCGCATCCTGCAAGACCAACGGCACTGTTATGGGATTAACCTCAATTCATTCGGAGGGTGAGTAAATGGCAAAGTGAAGTTGTTGCCGTCCAATGCCGTACTCTCGCAAATGCCGCAGGACATGGGGCGCCTGGCTGGGTGAGCCAGCCCAGCAGGAAGTCGATGAAGTCGGGACGCCAAGTGAGGAAACATGCACGGGAACAATATCCAGACCGCCCGAAACATCGCGCTACTTGCTCCAGTACCTTTGCAGCACCTACTCGACGCCCAACTGGTTATTAAAACCGAGGGCAGGGTCGCGTTCGGAAGCCAAAGATATGATCTGTTTCGTCAGCTAGATAAGGAGCGAAACGGGCAGCCGGTAGACGTATACATTTACGCGTCCCACCGCGAAGGTCACCCTGACGGTGAGACCTTTTGGCGCGCAACGTACGTCGGACACGTAGAGAGCCACCTCGGCGCCTATCCCGGCAGCATGCGATTCCGCCCAAAATCGACCGCCGATGATACAGCTTTCGCGGTCTTCTGGGAGGTCGAAACATTGAAGCCCGTTGCGGCGAGCGAATGGTGCCAGGTTTCCAACCTCACCGGATTCGAAAGAATTAGACCCTACGGCCAGCCCTTTGTTCCAGAGGGACCAATACTTATTCAGCACCCTTAAGCTTTTCCGTACTTTTCTACAAACCGGGAGACTAGTGATGTTGGGTCGGCAATAGTGCCCACTCATATAACTGCAAAACTTTTATTGCTGTCTGCACTCCGCCGCTACACTTCCTGCTTCCTTGCTAAACAGCTTTGCCCACAGCGAATGCCTTGCGCAGCGCAGACTTCCAACTCGCGCTGAATTGTTGGGAGACTTCGGCATCCGGCACGAGGAGGTCGAATCCATGAAACGCACCGCGCATGACCAGGAGTTCGGTTCCGATTCCTGCATGAACGAGCCGCCGCGCGTACTCCATGTCTTCTTCGACGAACAGGTCGATCGAACCGACGCCGATCCAGGCGGGCGGCAGGCCGGCGACGTTAGCTACCCGGGCGGGTACGGCCGCTACCGGCACCTTGGGCGAACCCGCAGGAACACCGAGCAGCGAGCTCCAGGCAAAACGATTGGCGCTCGCAGTCCACATAAAGTGGCCAATGGCGGGCGGCACTGGGTTGGAGCTGCCGGTTCGGTCGTCGAGCTGAGGATAGATGAGTAGCTGAAAGACGATTGCAACTTCGTTGCGGTCGCGCGCGTGAATCGCAAGAGCCGCGGCGTGGCCGGCGCCCGCACTTTCGCCGCCCACGGCAATCCTAGAGCGATCAATGCCGAGTTCCGCCGCGTGGGCGTGAACCCATTTGAGCGCGGCGTAATTATCCTCAAGCGCGCCGGGATAGCGCGTCTCCGGAGCCAGCCGGTAGTCCACCGAGACGACGACGCAATGGCAATCCGTCGCGATCTCCTGGAGCCGGGGCATCAAATTGGGATCGGTCATCATGAATCCGCCGCCATGCATGTGAAGCAACAACGGCTTGCCCTTCTCCAACGGCGCCGGATCAACGACCCAAAGACGAACNNCCTCGGGAGCCCCTGGCGGGCCGGGGATATGCCGCTCCACGGGCTGCGGCGCGGGAGCAGGTAACGGGGGCATGCCGGGCATTTGCCGGAACTTGCCGACCATCTCCGCTGAGAGGTCGAAGGCGGGGAACTGCTTGAGCACAGGAAGAAGTTCGGGATCGACAAGGGAATATGGGTCTGCGAGAGCCGGCGAATTTTCTGAGCGCGAGGCTTGCTGAGCCTCCGCCAGAGCTGCAGGCGCGAGTCCCATAGCTAAACCAAAGCTGGCGGTGCGGATAGCGAAATCGCGACGAGTGAGTTGGTTGTTCATTGGAGTCGAGGGCCTTCACAAGATAGTCGAAGGGCTGAAGCGGAATCGACAGATCGTCCGAAATTTTTTCCGGTGCCCAGACCCTAACACAGGTTACTGTCTGGAGAATGCGATAGACGGGGTCGTGGCCGAGTTCGCCTCGCCTTCCTTGAGGTCCATGCGCTCGATGAGACCGTTGGCGATGGTATGGACGTGCCACACCTCGCTGTCAGAAAGGACATCGCCAGCAAGGCTTTTCACGAGCTGATGAACTTTGACCTCGGTAATGCCGCCTTCCTGGTCGATCACCTCAAGTGGTTCCACGTGAGGATCGAATTCCTTCCACTGACGGGTCCAGTAGGACCGAATCTCTTCTTTCCCGACGACCCGCCCGCCTTCCGAGGCCTTGGGCCAGCTGACGTTCTCACTCATGAGCGCCANNCTAGCAATGTCTGTGTGTTCGGCATGAACCCTCGCGGAGTATATGTGTACTTTACACAGGATGCACGAAATTGCTCCGAAGACTCGGCTGACGACGGCAGCCTCAGTTATTATGGTGCCGACAGAAACCAAAGCGGGACAGCACCCGGGACGCCGTATTTGTAATGAGCACTCTATCGAAGGGAGCCGACAAATGAACGCCGTACAAGTCGAA
>PLUJ01000044.1:6288-6470 GCA_003165455.1 Acidobacteriaceae bacterium
CTTGCGAATATATGGATGATTCTGAACGTTGGGGGCGGGCCGACCCCGGATAAGCCGACGGTAACGCTCAGCGTCCCCGACCCGAATCACATCAACAGCTTTTTGAATTTCCGCGTGGCCGATATTCAAGCGTGCTACAAATTATGGAAAAGTCGGGGAGCGGAGTTCATCACGGAGCCGAT
>PLUJ01000131.1 GCA_003165455.1 Acidobacteriaceae bacterium
CTTGGGCTGCTCGGAGCCGATGGAATAAATGTTCTGGTAAACCGCGTCCGCGGTGCCCATGTACCAGTTGGAGCCGGTGCGCTGCATGGGGGGCAGAAGCTCATAGAATTCGCCCAACTCCTGGGCCACAATGCCCGTCCATCCCTCGCGGATGTGCCGGTTGAGCGACAGCGCCTTGTACTGCGTGAGGATGTATACATGGCGCAGGTCGGAGTTGATGCAGTTAGAGAGCGCGATGTCGATGATGCGGTACTGCCCGGCAAAAGGTACGGCCGGTTTGGCGCGGTCGCGGGTCAGTGGATACAGGCGCTCTCCGGCGCCGCCGGCAAGTAGGACTCCGAGTGTGTCTTTCATCGGACTGCCAGTAACCGCGGGAAAACTTTCTCTCGATTGTTAGCGATCACTGAAAACAGTAGATGGTAGCACAGCCCATAGGGTTGGCAGCCATTCACCGCATCACGAAGGCCTCACTGTTCTGCGATCTCTGTTCCACGTCTCGTTGCTGAAACTTCGCGCCCTTAGTCGTGCCCTTAGTGGTCCACCTCCTCTTACCCGGAACGCATCCGTTCAAGAGCATCCTTCGACCGCAACCTAACGATTTATAATAAAAAGATTCCCACTCGGAAAAATTGCCTCTGGGGGATCACGCCCGCGCGAAGGGCCGAACCTACATGGATTTCAAACTCGTTTCAGATTACAAACCGCAAGGCGATCAAGGCCGCGCCATCGAATCCCTGCTGCGCGGCATCTATGACCGCGAACAGCATCAGGTTCTGCTCGGTGTCACCGGCTCCGGCAAAACCTATACCATGGCCAAAGTCATCGAGGCCGTGAACCGTCCCGCGTTGGTCATGGCTCACAACAAAACTCTGGCCGCCCAGCTCTATCACGAGTTTAAAAACTTTTTTCCCCACAATGCGGTCGAATACTTCGTTTCTTATTACGACTACTACCAGCCCGAAGCCTACGTTCCCGCCGCCGATCTCTTTATCGAAAAAGAAGCCACCATCAACGATGAACTCGACAAGCTGCGCCTCTCCGCCACCCGCTCTTTATTCGAGCGGCGCGACGCCCTCATCGTCGCTTCCGTGAGCTGCATCTACGGCCTCGGCTCGCCCGAAGCCTATTACGGCATGATGCTTTTCCTCGAGAAAGGCCAGAAAATCGCCCGCGAAGACATCACGCACAAACTCGTCGACATCCTCTACGAGCGCACCAATGGCGAATTCCGCCGCGGAACTTTCCGCGTTCGCGGTGACGTCATCGAAGTCTTCCCCACCTACGACGACATGGCCTACCGCATCGAGCTCTGGGGAGATCAGGTCGAATCGCTTGCGCAAATCGATCCGCTCTTCGGCACCGTAAAACAAAAATACATGCGCCTGCCGATCTACCCGAAAACCCATTACGTCATGAAAGACGAAACTCGCGTCACGGCCGTCGAATCCATCAAGAAGGAACTCGCCTGGTGGGAAGTAGAACTCGAAAAACAGGGCCGCATCGTCGAATCCCAGCGCATTCATCAGCGCGTAAAGTTCGATCTCGAAATGATCAAAGTGATGGGCTATTGCCACGGCATCGAGAATTACTCGCGCCATTTCACCGGACGCATGCCCGGCGAACCGCCGCCAACTTTGCTCGATTATTTCCCGCGCGATTATCTGATGTTCATCGACGAATCGCACCAAACGATTCCGCAACTTCGCGGCATGTACGCCGGCGATCGCTCGCGCAAAGAAACGCTGGTTGAATATGGCTTTCGTCTGCCCTCGGCGCTGGATAACCGTCCCCTCACCTTCGGCGAATTCGATCACCGCACCAATCAACTCGTCTACGTCTCGGCCACGCCTGGACCATACGAACTAACCAAGTCAGCCGGAGTGGTCGTCGAGCAAATTATTCGTCCCACCGGCCTCATCGATCCGGAAGTCGAAGTCCGTCCTGTGAAAGGGCAGATCGACGATCTCCTCCACGAAATCCGCGCCCGCGTAGCCAAAGGCGAACGTGTTCTGGTCACCACGCTCACCAAGCGTATGTCCGAGGATCTGGCCGAATACTACGCGGAAGTCGGCGTAAAGTGCCGCTACATGCACTCCGAAATCGAAACCCTCGAACGCGTCAAAATCCTGCGCGATCTTCGCAAAGGCGAATTCGATGTATTGATCGGCATCAATCTACTGCGCGAAGGCCTCGACCTGCCGGAAGTTTCACTCGTCGCCATCCTCGACGCCGACAAAGAAGGATTTCTCCGCTCGCAGGGCTCGTTGATCCAAACCATCGGACGCTGCGCCCGCCATCTGAATGGCCGGGCGATTCTCTACGCCGACCGCCACACAGACTCGATGAAGCGCGCCATGGACGAAACCCTCCGCCGCCGCGCCATCCAAACCGCCTACAACGAAGAGCACGGCATCACTCCGGAATCAATCGTCCGCCCCCTGGACATGACCCTCGCCGGAATCATCGCCGCCGACTACACCGATCTCACCGGCGGCGAAGCCGAAGGCATGCCCGAATTCAAATCGCAGGAAGAACTGAACAGCTACATCGGCAAACTCGAAAGCGACATGCGGGAGGCGGCCAAACGCTTTGAATTCGAAAAGGCAGCGAAACTGAGGGATACGATCAAGGAGTTGAGGACGAAGGAGTTTTTATTCGCGTAGAAACGGGCTCCGGGGCCTTCACGAGAATGCGGGGTCATATCGTCAAGACTCGCGATATCCGCCAAAGCGCGTTCCGCTTCTAGGGAAATATGAGACTATAGCCAGTATTTCAGAAGGAGACGACATGGCAAAGTCAGAGAAGCAGGCCGTAGCACCGCAAGTGGATTTGCTTGCTCCTCCCGCCGCCTCGCCCCTGGTATTTATCAGTCATGATTCAAGAGACCCTGACATTGCCGAGGCCTTTTCCCTCAGTGTTCGATAACGACACTAACTCCGTGTTACACTATTTTCGTGTCACCTACTAACCGCCTCCGCAATGTCACCGTCACCCTGGAAGAAGATGTCGCCCGCTGGGCACGTATCGAAGCCGCCCGCCGCGACACCAGCGTTTCCCGTCTGCTCGGAGAACTTCTCAAAGAGCGAATGGAAACCGTTGCCGCAAACAATTCCCTCCCCGATGTGACTGATCGGCTCGCAAATTTCGGCAAAAGGCATAAGCTGTCGTTGCGTGGCATCAAAATCAAAGACCTCATCAACGAAGGTCGCCGGTGAGCCTGTTCGTTCTCGATGCGTCGGTTGTCTTGACCTGGTGTTTCCCGGATGAGAACACCGCCTTCGCTCACCAAGTCGCCCAGATGTTTAGGGGCGGAGACTCCGCAATCGCGCCTTCATTCTGGCCTCATGAAGTTTTGAATTCGTTGCTGGCGGGAGAAAAGCGAAAACGCATCTCTGAAGAATTGATGAAAACGTTTCTCACAGACCTTGCAGCGCTTCCGATCAAGCTGCAACCACTGTCTGCGGAAGAGGTTTTCCTCCGTATCCAATCCCTCAGCCGCCAGCACAAACTGACACCCCACGATGCGGCCTATCTGCATTTGGCGGAAATTGGCGGACTGGCGCTGGCAACGTCAGATAAAGACTTGATGCGGGCGTGCGGGAACGCAGGCGTAGAACTGATATGCGAGTAGCAAAATCAGCGTAACTGCGAACCAGCCATGCGATGACTTCTTCGCCAACAGAATTGTTTTCTCGCTACCTGCCGTAAGCCGCGCTGGCCGCCATCGGCTTGCGGTGGACCGTATACCCATCGAAGGTTTCCGAGCGGAAGTTTAGATTCGGAGCCGAAAGCTTTTCCGTCTGGCTGAGGAAAAGATATCCGCCCGGTTCCAAATAAAGGTGCAACCGTTCCAGCGTTGCCAGCCGCTGTGCGCGGGAAAAATGCGGCAGCACGTCCATGCAAAAGATGCAGTCAAAGCGTCCGATGTATCCCGGCCGCGCCAGGTTCATGCAATTAAAGGTCACCAGGCTACGCAGCCGCGGCTTCACCAGCAGATGACCTGTGCTTACTGGAGTTGCCGAAACAGCGTTGTATGTGCCCGTCGCTTCCTCCATGCCTTCCTGTTCGGGTCTGGGTACGATGACCGGCGAGGTGAACTTGGAAAAATAATTCTTGATCGTCGACGGAGGTAAGCCGTCAATCGCGGACTGTGCATACACGCCGCGATCCGCCGTCTCAATGCTCTGCGGCAACAAGTCGCTGCCTACAATATGTACCGAGCATCCTGCACCCATCTTCAGTGGCTGCGCCGATGAAGTCGTAACGGAAACGTCTGCGATTCCTCCGTTACGCGCAGCTATTTTCGTTTTTCCGTTCGTCACGCTATTGCCGGCTGAGCCCACGTTGGCGGGGTTCACCGCGTCGCATACCGTCATTGCAATGGAATACGTCTCTTCTCCAGTGCCGCAGCCCGCGCTCCATATTCGGATTGGCCCCGGTCCATCGGCCGACTTGCGACTCCAAAGCTGCGGAAGCACCTGCCGCCCCAGCGTATTCATCGCCCCCGAGTGACGGAAGAAACCGCCGTCCGTTTTCAGCAAACCCTCCAGCAACAACGGCAGCATGGAAGGTTCCTGCTCCGGTGACCGCAGTCGTTCGAGCAGCGTCGTCGACGAACCCAAACTCTGCAGTTGAACAAAATCCGCGATGTGATTCGCCAGTATGCTATTGCTGCAATCCAGAACCACGCCGGTTTGCCGCTCCACCAGCAGCCGCAACTCTGAAAGCTCATGCTCCAGAATGGTGCCGTTCGCCATTAATTTATACATAACAACTTTCTCCCGGGAGCGGGCTCTTCGCCATAAGTGCTCCACATCCACTCGGTCGCCACTGTGCAGTTTTTTTCACCGTCCAACCGCCATGCCCATGCGCAACCGGCCTGACTCGCGCGCAGCCTGTTGCGCCTCCACGTTCATTTCTTTTTCCAGAGACGAGAAGCGCTGCATCACTTCGTGAATTCTGAGCGTCATGTTGCGGATGGTTTCGATCTGTCCGCGTGCCTGCGCCGATAAGCTTCCCGGCTCAATCAACAGCAGATCCGAATTTCCCAAGAGCGAAGTGAGCGCATTGTTCAGCCCGTGACGCATATCCAGCATGTAGCGCCCCAACATTGCGTGGCGTTCCAGCCTGGAGCAATTCTGTTCCGCGGCTCGCGCTCGCGTTTCAGCCGCGCTGCGATGAACCGCCTCGCCCGCCGCCAGAATCAGGCTTTCCAGCCAATTCTCGTCAAAACGCAAAACCGATGCCTTCGGCCATCGTTCGCGCACCAGCTTCGCCGTCGATGCGCCTTCACAAACGCAAAACAGAGGCTGTGGAGTAGCGTGCAACGGTTCAAGAATCATCGACAAGAGTTCGCGTCGCAACGGGCCGACGATGGCCACATCAAAATCATCCACCATGCGCGGCCACAGATCTCCGCTGAGCATGGTGAATGCGGGCACGTTTCGCTCCGCCTGCCAGCGCGCGCTGACCGTTCGTGAGAAACCAACGTCGTCGGAGATAACCAGTACGGTCGGATGATCCACTTGCTAGTTTTCCTTCGTTTCAATCCCGCGCCTTTCGCGGAAGATTCAACTAACCATTCAACCTTAGTGAGCGTGCGGATGACAAAAATCGCTGAATCTATTTCTTTATCGAGCCGGGCAAATCTTCCTCCGGATTCCATTCGGGAGCAGCGGACGAAACGTCAAATTCGGGAGCTTCTGAATTCGAGATTGCGAAGCCAGTTTCAGTTTCCGGCGCGGCTTCCCCTTCGCCAGAAGTCTCCCCGATTCCAGCGGCGGCAGCCATCGCCAGTTTCTCTTTCGCGGCGAACGTTGCTTCCAGAGCTTTTTCTCCGCTGTCGCTTTCCGCGCCTCGCCCCAGCGCAAAATCCACTGACGCTCGCAGGTCCACCAGCATCCGCAGCGGTTGGCCGGAAGAATATTCCGCCTGGAACATCACCTTCCAGGATTGGCAAATCATTCGCAGTCGCAGAATGGGCTCTTGCTGCGAGAACTGCGCCCGCCGGCAATCGATGGTTTCCACACCCTGTTCGTCCAACTCGTTCAGCCCATCCAGAATGCTGTTGAGGTCGCTGAGCATCAGGCGGAAAAACGCCCGGCGCATCAGGTATCCATAACGGGTGAACGCCACCAGTGCAATCGGCAGATAAAACAAATCTCCAGCTTGCGCTTTGGCCTTGCGCCCCTGCTCGAGCACTCCGCCATGCAACAATTCGTCCAAAGATTTGCAACGCCGCGCTGCGTCGAGCACCCGGTCCAGCGCGTTGAGCCAAACCGGAGTTTTCAATTCCACATTGCCCAGCACAGGCTCCAGGGCGCCCGCCACATAAGCGATGTCGGCGCAACTGTCTTCCAATTCGGTCGGCGCATTCTGGCTGAAATATTGCACCAGCAAGAAGTCGATTTTGTCGCGCGAGGCTGCGCTGTGCGGGCTGGCCAGCAGATGCTGGATGAGCGCTCCCAGCCCCTCTTTTTCCAGTGGGGATGAGGTCTGCAGGAATTGCCGCAACTGGTGCGCCTGGATGCGATCATCCATTTCGCGCAACCATTGCCGCGCCTGCTCGATGACTTCCGGCTCTGGTGTTTCTTTATCGGCAGCCTCAAAAGCTGCACAGGGCTCCGCGTCGATGGTAAATTCGCGGGCTAATTCCACGTAGATGGGATGGAGACGGCGCATACTCGACCACTGCGCCGCAAAGTCTGGAGCGGGCGATGCCGCCTGCGATGGTGTCATGATTTCACGATCCAGTTCGGTACGGAGTTTAGAAAGCGGGCGGCAACTGCGGTCGCGCCCGGGTGGTACTGCACTGCAACCACCGATGCCTTAATATCGAGCGAGCCATCCGAGTTGCGCAGCATGAGCACATCGGCGAACTCAAGCGGCGTGGCGCACGCGAACAGAACTTCGCGGGCTGTACCAAACTCGATCACAGTTTCTTCAAGCACAGTTTCTTCAAGCACTGGATTTGCCGGCGTGCCATCCACAGTAAGACTGCGCGTGAGTTGAATGGGGATTCGCATCGGCATCGCTTCGGGGAAAAAGCGCGCCAGATCCGCGACTGCGCTGCTTTGTGCGGCCTTCGCTTTTGCCGTACCTGCCTGCCCCACGCTTGCCTCGCTCGTTGAAACTCGAAATAGGTGCGGTTGGGCTCCCCCTCTTCCCGGTTAGGAAGAGCTTTGGGGAGCCAGAACACGCGGTTATGCCTGAAGGAGAAGCACGAAGGAGTCCAACGTTGCGAACGGAAGGACTAGCACTCAGGCGCTATATTTTTCAATCGCTTACAGGAATGGAGTGAGGAACCTCGGCAGTTCTCAGAAGCGTTCGTCTCACAATGACATAAGCGTCTCATCTCGAATCACGCGCAGGTAAGTCCAAGCCAGCCATTTCCGGGTTGACCAATTACAGATTTAAATCGCTGCTACGTTCCACGTGGAACATGTGGAAAATGCTAATTTTTTCCGCTTCAACTTACTGATTCAACAGACGCGCTTTTTGGCGCAGCCCTGAAGTCAACGGGTTAGCCTGTGCAAAACACGTCTACTTTCGTAGGCTAAGCGAGACCTCAAAATGGGGTCTAAAGTGGACTTGACAACCAAGCTTTGTACCTTTTAAGGTACGACCACTTTCACGTTATCCCCGGGCCTATCCGACCCAATCAGCCAGGCGCTTCGTCACCAACTGTCTGCTGACCTGCGGAAAATTGCGCCGATTTTTAGCGTCTTTCAGGTTCACGCTGGTACGGTCGGCCTTTTCCGTTATTTAAGGCGGAGAGGATTTCTGAGGAACTTTCCGCGAGCTTAAGTATCCGGATGCCGGATTCCCCCAACCCCCAATGCGTTTTCGGAACCTGTTATGCTTCTAGCGATTGAATGGGCTGCTTAAAGCGCGCGGGTCGCGCTTTCGTTGGAAGGGCCGCGAGGCTTTCAACTTTTTGTTTGCCTTGACGACGCATCTGATTTTCCGGCCTGTGATTTTTTCCAACGTCCTACGTTCCCTTGAAGTGAATATTCGCCGATTCGGGTCGTGCGAAACCGAAACGTATAACTCAACCAAAGCTTGGGAGATAAATTTTCTATGAGAACAACTGTGAAGCGAATGAAATTGGGCTGGTGCTGCGCGGTGCTCGGGATCGCGCTCGCCAGCATCCTGCCAAAAGCAGCATCCGCGCAAGATGCGGACCAGGACGATCCGCCGGGCCGGGTGGCGCGGCTTGGGTATATGGAAGGATCGGTTTCCTTTCAGCCTGCCGGAGAAAGCGATTGGGTAGGGGCCGTGCCGAATCGTCCGATGACGACCGGCGATCAACTTTGGTCGGACGATAATTCGCGGGCCGAGGTGCAGCTTGGGTCGGCGGTGATCCGGCTGGGAGCGATGACAGGCTTCTCGTTCCTCAACCTCGACGACAACACGGTGCAGGTGCAGCTCACGGCGGGAGTACTTAACGTGACGGTGCGGCGCCTGCGCGATGGCGATGATTTTGAGATCGATACGCCGAACCAGGCATTCACCGTTTATCAACCCGGACATTACCGCGTGGAAGTGAATGCGGATGGAAACGAAAGCATTGTCACGGTTCGCGAGGGCGATGGCGAATCGACGGGCGGGGGACAGAGCTACGAAATTCGCGGAGGCCAGCGCGCCACTCTCAGCGGCACTGACCAGCTCTACGCCGACGTGGAGCCGCTCTATGGACCGGATGATTTCGATACCTGGTCGGAAGCGCGCGATCATCGCTTCGACTATTCGCGCTCCGCGCATTATCTCGCGCCGGATGTGGTGGGCTTCGAAGATCTGGACGACAACGGCGACTGGCGCGACGACCCGGCCTATGGTCACGTCTGGTTTCCCAACCGGGTCGATGCCGGATGGGCGCCCTACCATGTGGGTCACTGGGATTGGATTTCGCCCTGGGGATGGACTTGGGTGGATGACAATGCCTGGGGCTACGCTCCCTTCCACTACGGACGCTGGGTAAGCGCTGGCGGGCGTTGGGGATGGGTTGCGGGGCCGGTGGAAGTGCAGGCCGTCTATGCGCCCGCGCTCGTCGTGTTTATTGGCGGAGGACCGGGAGGGTGGGGCGGCAATGTCGGCTGGTTCGCGCTGGGACCGCGGGAAGTGTATGTCCCGTCGTATCACGTGAGCGAGGCTTACG
>PLUJ01000243.1 GCA_003165455.1 Acidobacteriaceae bacterium
ACACCGCCTTCACTCTTATCGAAGGGCGACCAACGATTCAGTCGCTTGCGCTTGATGTTACCCCCGGTATACAAGCAATCGCAGAAGGACGGAAAAAGCACTGCGAATTCGTGCTTTACGTGCGTGTTGAGACTCTGGAAAGATCAAAACGGTCTGTGGACCCCCCCCACGATCTAACCAAAAATGGTTCGCCCGGCAACACAGAGCTGTACCGGGCATTAGTGGAGTATGAACTCAGGCGCGTAACCGACGGCGCCTCCTATTCGATCGGGTCAGCCAGAGGGGAAGAATCGGATTCCAGCTCAGAGGCAATCTTGGATGCAATCAACTGGGTACCGAATAAGGTGGCGGCCGACCTGAGAAATTTAAGCGGCGAAGACATCATCAGTTCCGGTGTGACAGAGAGCGGCGAAGAGAGCGCAAGCCGCTTGAATGAGAATGCGAATGCAGGTGAGAACTCTTGCGCATGGCTGCCGAAGAATATTCCGCATGCGGAAGCCTTGCGAGGAGTATGCGAGCGTGCCGTGATTCAACCTGAGAAGATGCCAAACCTTATCTGCCAGCAGGAAACTGCCCGATACCTGGGCCACCGAGCTGTGCCGATCGACTTGATCACGGCAACCATTCGATATGCGGACGGAGGGGAAACCTTCAGCGACCTCAAAAGAAACGGCAGACCGTTGCCGGGTGCCTGGTGGAATTCGGTGGGGTTGTGGTCAAGTGGACAGTTTGAGGGGAACCTCAGCGCTATTTTTGAAGCTCGCAACCGAGCCGTATTCACGTTTTCTGGAGAGACCCGCACGGGTACGCAGGCGGCCTGGGTGTTCCTGTATCAAATTGCGCGGCAGTACGAACCGCTGTGGGAGCTGCGCGCCGAGGATCAAGTAGCCGCCCCGCCCTATGGAGGGGAGGTATGGGTCGACGAGAAGACCGGAGACGTGCTGCACTTTCGTTCGACCGCCAAAGAGTTCTCCTCACGGTTTCCACTGCGCGGCGCTGAGATAGCCACGGACTATGCCGACGTCGTCTTTCCGGACGGTACAAGTTTCTTGCTTCCGGTGAAGTCGACGGTGGACACCCGCTATCGGCAAGAACCGCCGAAGCGAAATGTAGTGGAATTTCATGGTTGTCACAAGTTTCGGGCAACTGCGCGCATGCTGCAGGACATTCCCGCCGGCGTCACAGATCCCGCTTATACGGCGGCGGCGACCTCCGCGGAACTTGAAGCGGAACTGAACGAGAACGAAACGCTTTACGCCATCATGCGCGAAGAAACCATTGCCGAAGATGAGGCACAAAGCGAGTTCGAACAGCAGCAGGAACTAAGGAGCGCTACGGGCGAAGTATTCTGGAAAATGGCGCAATTGGTGAAACAGCAAGAAAAAGCTGCGGTGGCCAGCAGGAGGAATGATCGGCCAGACTCGAAGTTCGAAATCACAAGCACTTCCAACGGTGTTACCACTTTCAAAGTAAATGTAAAGCTCGTGCCGGTCAGCATCGTGGTCCGTGACACGAAAGGCCGTGCAGTTGGAAATCTCAAGCAGGACGACTTTCAATTGTTTGACAAGAATAAGCCACAGGAGATTGTAAGCTTTTCAGTCGAGAAGGCTCCGGGCACGCAAGGGATCAAGGAACGAGCACCCGTTATCGGGGACTCCAAACCTGAAGGTGTTCGAAATTATGTGGCGTATGTTTTTGACGACCTTCACACCGCAGCTGCCGATCTGGCGCGTGCGAAAGCCGCAGCGGGGAGGCATTTGGCTGAGATGCGTCCGGCAGATCGAGTGGCGATCGTCGCGGCATCAGGAGAGATCGGGCTTGATTTCACGGACGACCATGAAAAACTGCAGGCTGCGTTGCAAAAGATTAGACCACATTCGAGCGCAGGGGCAGCCGACTGTCCGCCAATGGATTATTACACTGCCGATGCGATCGTAAATGGGGGGGACGCGAGTGCATTGGAATCGGAAATGGAAGACGGGTTGGACTGCACCTTTGGAGACGCCCGCGTATCTCCATCTGTCAGGGGACCATATCAACAGGCAGGCGAACTCGAGAAGGCGCGCCGGTTAGTACTGGCGCGGGCTGTCGAGGTCGCCAATGTTGGCAAGATGGAAAGCGACCGCACTCTCGCAACACTGCATGAAGTAATGGAGCGGGCCGCGACCATGCCTGGACGACGTAGCATCGTACTTCTGTCTCCTGGTTTTCAGACGGTAAGTCGCGAACAGCAAAAGGGAGCAATGTACCTTATCGAGCGCGCACTGCGGGCGGGCGTTGTTTTCAACACGCTGGATGTGCGCGGTCTCTCCGGCAATGGATTGTCCACAAGCAGCAATCACATTAACGCCACTACGGAGAAAAAGGTGTTGAGCACCCAGGCAGATTCCGCACAGGCTGGAGTAATGGCGGATTTCGCTTACGGAACCGGCGGAACGTTCTTCCACAACAACAATGATCTCGAAATAGGCTTGCGCCGCACAGCCGATCCTCCGGAGTTCGTTTATGTTCTGGGATTCTCACCGCAGAGGTTAGACGGGAAGTTCCATAAGTTGAAGGTTAAAGTGAACCAATCGGAAAAGTTAACGGTGCAGGCGCGCCAAGGTTATTATGCTTTGAGGGCGCCGTCGGTGCAGTAACTACCCGAAATTTCCTCTGTCGCGTCAAGTGACGGATAGGGCGTTAATCTGCAACGTAGTGTCGCATCGTCACGTCGGATCATACCAAGCCTAATGGTCTTACGAAAATCAGGCACACTCGAAGCGAATCATGAATCCATCCACAGGGGAATCATAACGATGATCGTCCGTTTGGCGGGTCTGTTTGCGGTTCTGCTTCCTGCATGCTTATGTGCGCAAGTCCCAACACAAACTATTCGTGACTGGCAGATGCAAGACTCTGCGAAAGTTGCGGCTGCTGCGCCGGTAGTTTCGAGTGCCGCTTTTCAGCCGCAAGGTTGGTATCCCGCGACTGTGCCGGGGACGGTGCTGACCACGCTCGTGAATAACCATGTTTACCCAGAGCCGTTGTACGGCGAGAACATGCGCGCCATCCCCGAGAGCCTGAACAAGACCAGCTATTGGTATCGCACCAGCTTTGCGGTCCCTGCGGCCTATAAGGGACGCCATATCTGGATTCACTTCGGCGGCATCAACTACACGGCAGAAATTTGGGTGAACGGCCATGAGGCCGGGACGATGCGCGGGGCATTCATCCGCGGCGATTTCGATATTTCGGAGTTGGTAAAACCGGGACGT
Source organism: Acidobacteriaceae bacterium (assembly GCA_003165455.1). Lineage (GTDB taxonomy): Bacteria > Acidobacteriota > Terriglobia > Terriglobales > Acidobacteriaceae > Sulfotelmatobacter. The sequence continues at coordinate 3,258 of PLUJ01000243.1, forward strand.
CGCGCTGTGCTGGCGGTGCTAGTTGCACCTCAGCCTCATCCCGGTGTGCCGCACGAGCATAACGTTGCGAATGGAGTGGGCAAGAACGGTGGCGAGACGGCCATTGATGGTCCGACTTTTCTTTCGACGATCGGCTGGGACTGGCTGCCCGCGGTTCGCGATCGTGACACGGGGATATGGCTTCCGGTCACAATGGATTCGACCGGCGCGGTAGTGGTAAAAGATCCATTCATTACTGCGGATTTGGCGGCATCGCATGAAGCAGCCGATCTTAAGGTTTCCGCCACTCTGGAGAATAAATCTTCGAAGCCGGTTACCGGCACACTCACTGGCACGATCCAACTGGAGAACGCACAGGGCAATCCCATTACCTTCCACAAATCCGTGACCATTGCGGCAAAAGGCATCGAAGCGATGGCACTGGATAGCAAATCCACGCCGGAACTGCATCTTTCGAGCCCAAAGCTGTGGTGGCCCAACGGATATGGTCCGCAGAACTTATATATGCTGACGCTGCGCTTCGATGTTGGGCCGAAGGCAAAAACATCGGATACCGCGAGCCGGCAGTTTGGGATTCGCAAGATCGAGTACCAGGTTCCCGACTCCGAGAACCTTACGCTCTCAGTCAACGGAGTTCGCGTGATGGCGCGTGGGGGGAACTGGGGCCTTGATGAAGGGATGAAGCGTATCTCGCGAGAGCGGTTGGACGCGCAGTTTCATATGCACGCGCTGGCCAACCTGAACATCATCCGGAATTGGGTTGGACAGAGCACCAGTCCCGACTTCTACGACATGGCGGATAAGTACGGCATCCTGCTGTGGGATGAGTTTTTTCAACCGAATCCGAATGACGGTCCGGACGTAACCGATATTCCGACATATCTCGCGAACGTGACCGACAAGGTGGTTCGATACCGCAACCATCCCTCGATCGCGGTGTGGTGCGCACGCAACGAGGGTTATCCGCCAAAGGAACTTGATGACACGTTGAAGACGCTGATGGGCAAGCTGGATCCTACGCGGCTTTATCAATCGAACTCGGCCGACGGACGAGGGGTATCTTCCCATGGGCCCTACTACTGGCGTTCGCCGAGGTTTTTTTACGCGTTTAATGAAAGCTTCAAGACCGAGACTGGCTCGGTCTCTATTCCGACAATCGAGTCTATTCAAGGCATGATGCCGCAGAAAGATTGGGAGACAATCAATGACGACTGGGCCCAACACGATATGGCGGCCGGCGCTCAGCGCGGAAACGAGTTCCCAACTTCGCTGTCGGAACGTTATGGACACATTCGCAACCTTGCCGATTTCGTCCAGAAGGGCCAACTAGCCACGTATGAGGCGTTCCGGGCCATGTATGAAGGGCGAAACGCCGAGATGTTCAAGACCACTACGGGCGTGATTACATGGATGAGCCATCCGGCCCAACCAAGCTTTGTTTGGCAGCTTTATCATTACGATCTGGAGCCGAACGCGGCGTTGTATGCGGTGAAGAAAGCGGCTGAGACCGTGCATGTGCAGTTTAATGAAGAAAACCGCGGCATTGAGGTGGTCAATAATCGTCCTGAAGCGTTAACCACGCTAGATGTGACCGTGCTTATTTATCGTTTTGATGGAACCCTGGATTCCCATAACACATACCCGGTCTCCCAAGTTCCCGCGAGTAGCACGATCAAGGCCGCGCAGATCGACGTGAGTGCCCGCATCACTCCCCTTTACTTCATTAAACTTAACCTCACCGATACGAATGGGAATTTGCTCTCAACCAATCTCTACTGGCAGCACGTAGCGCAGGACCAGTTCGACGGCCTGATGAAGTTACCTGTCGTCACGCTCGACGCCGAAGCCAGCAGTCACGTCGAGGGCGACAAAACGGTGGTGACCGTCACCTTGCACAACCACACCAACAATGTCGCGTTGCTCTCCCACTTGCAACTTCACCAAAAGAAGAGCGGGCAGCGAGTTCTGCCGGTCTTTTATTCCGATAACTATATTTCTCTTGTGCCGGACGAATCCTCAACGGTAACGATTGAAGCCGCAACGAAGGATCTCCAAGGAGACTCGCCGTTGGTTGAAGTAGATGGGTTCAATGTGGATGTTATGCCTATCGACGGACCAGTTTCAGTCATCGCTAATCTCAACGCTCAGCCATCGCACTGGCCGGCATCCAATATCGTGCCCGATACTAGATAACGCCGCATTGCATCCTTGAGTCTCGCCGTATACCGGGGATCCGGAGTCCAACGCTTTACCAATTTTGACGAATAGTCGAGTTCAACGTCGCTTTAAGGCTTCGAGCTCTTCCAAGGTGCGGGGCCAATCCGATCCCAGAAGGCGGGACAGCCCTCGATCCGCAAGGACCTTGCCGGCGGTTTGGCAGCGGGCGCAATAGTTGGTTTCCTTGTCGGCGTAGCGGATGCGCTGGACGGCGTCGCCGCAGCGAGGGCACGGTTGACCATAGCGACCGTGGACAGCCATTTGTGGTCGAAAGGCGGTCACCTTTTCTGGAAAGGCGGTTTTCGCGTCCGTGACGAGGCGCTCGATCCAAAGATTCAGAATGTGCCGGGTCGCGGCGAAGAGGCGCTCCCATTCCGCGGGCCGAAGCTTCCGGGTTAGAGTGAGAGGCGACAGTTGCGCGGCGTGTAGTATCTCATCGGAATAGGCATTTCCTACGCCGCTGAGCAGCCGGGGATCGGTCAAAGCGCGTTTTAGGGTGTGGTTTTCCGCGGTAAGGGTGGCGCGAAAGGTAGCAAGATCTGTAGAGAGTACATCGATGCCTCCGGCATCAAAGGAACGCAGACTTTCCTCGCCAAGCAGGATGTGCAGTGATGCACGCCGCTTGGAGCCGGCCTCGGTGAGAACCAGAGAACCAGTCGGAAAATCGAAGGCCGCCAGGCTTTGACGGCCGGCGAGCTTGGCGCTCGGCGGGCGCCAGTGCACCCGTCCGGCGATCATTAGGTGAAGGACCAGCCAAAGGTCGTCCTGTAATCCAAAGACAATGCGCTTGCCGAGACGCCGCAGTTCACGAACGATGCGGCCATCCACGCTTGCAATCGGAGGTTGCGCGGTTCTGAGGAGAAATGCGTTATTCAAGCGTATGCGCTCCAACGGCTGACCGACGACGCGTGCATCGAGCGCTCCGATATACGCAGCGATATCTGGCAATTCGGGCACAGTTATCAGATTGCACTTTAGGGGCTGTGTCTAGCAAGCAGCTCAAAGCTTCGGTAATTCTCGGACGCGCTTCAGGCAGGAAGATCGGGCTTTGAATAGAGTGCCCACGCGCTCGCCAAATCCTGAACGACATGGCCAAGAGATTTGTAGACGGTGATCTCCTGTGGTGAACGGCGGCCTTCGATTGTGCCAGCAAGAACCTGACCGATCTCAGCGACGATGTGTTTATCGTCGATTAAGCCTGCCGCTTTCGCCCGCAGAAACTCGCCGCCTTGATTTAGAACCCCTTCGCGACTGTCTGCAATGAAGCGCGAACGGACTACGAGGTCATTGTCCACTTCAGACGGTCCCGCATGGCTCGAACCGACTAGATTCAGATGCGTTCCTGGCCTCACCCAATCCCCTTTTAAAATCGGCTCGACGGCCGAGGTTAAGGTACAAATGATATCGGCATTGGCAACAGCTTCCCTTACGGCACCCGCGCTGGAAACCGGCAATCCAAGTTCCGCCTGCATCCGCTCGGCAAAGTCTTGCGCTCGTTCTGGTGATCGTCCCCAAACAACAATCGATTCAAGATCGCGCACCTTGCCGATTGCTCGTGCATGGGTGGCAGCCTGTTCGCCGTACCCGAGGAGCGCAAGGCGTCGTGCATCTTTGCGAGCCAATGCGTCAGTGGCGACCGCACTGGCAGCTGCCGTTCGGATCGCAGTGATCTCGCCGGCGTGAAGCACGCAGACGGGAGTTCCAGTCTCGGGATCGAAGAGAATGACCAGTCCTTGGTGTGACTGGATTCCACGAGAGAAATTCTCATGGAATACGCTGATTAACTTCGCGCCGAATGGGGCATGCGCCCCCATCGCCCCGGGCATGATGCCGAAAAGACGCCCTTCGGATAAGGAGATCATCGAACGCAACAGCTGTTTGGTTTCTCCCCGGGAGAAGGCAATCATGGCATCGCGAACGATGGGAATACAGACTTCGTAGGTCAGCCGACGGGCAACTTCTTCGCGATCAATCAACCGCATGGCACGATTCCTCTTTAGTTTCGAGTTGTATTTTCGGAGTGGCCTGAGAATCAAACTTTAGAACACACCTAGGGTGACAACAATGTTAGCGCGTCGGGAACAACCGTGATCTCCACAGGCAGTACGCCGAGAAGCTCGCCGTCTGCCTCAACGCAAATTTTTGATTCTGCTGAGCTTTTCGTAGCCGGTGGAGCATAGTGGCAGACTGCTTTGCTGGCATGCACGAGATCGATGCCAGGGATGCGGCAGTTAAGGCGAAGCAAAGACCGGGTGACATAAGCGAGATAGGCGAAACGGCTGCCGGTACGACAGAGGACGAGACGTAGGTCGGAACGATCAAGCGAGGCGCCGGGAGCGAGCTGCTGGAGCACTCCCCCGAACTGACTGATACGAACCCCCAGAAGCTCGGTCAGTTCCGCGCGCTGTGAATCCGACGAGCCGGTCTCGGTGTATTCCACTTGAAAGCGCGTCATAGCGTAAGTAAACCAGAGGTGCCAGGCTCGAAGGTAGTAGGCGGCCATACCCCAATTTCGCTTGATCTCGGGCACGAGCTTGTAGAAGAGATGGGCGTCGACGCCGACTCCTACGGCTATCACGAAGAATCTCGTACCGGGGTTGCCGTTGAAATCCCTGTATTGAACGCAGCCGAGCGTTGCTTTGCGCAGCGTGCCGCGAAGAACGGCTTTGGCGGCCCCGACAATGTTCATCGGCAATCCGAGATCGTGCGCCAGTGCATTTGCCGTGCCCATGGGAAGAACCGCGAGCGCAACCGGAGTATTGGCCAGCACCTGAATGAGGTTGTGGATGGTGCCGTCGCCGCCGCAGGCGAAAACGGTATCGCATCCCTCTTTTACGGCTTGGCGCGTTTGCTCTTCGGCATGAGCGCGAGAGTGAGCCAGGATCAAGGTAGCGTCCACGCCGGCGTCACGCAGCAGGGCGAGCACGGAATCCAGTTGTGACTGGAGCTTGCGGCTGCCGCCGGAATCTGGGTTAAAGAGCAACGCGGCCTTGCGCATGATGGGAGTTGGTTTATGCACGGATGGATCGAAGATGGATTGTACTTTGAAGCGGAACGGTTTTGTGTGAATTGATCGCCGGCGCGCTACCGAAGTTGATTCCGATCTTTTCGAATCGAGTAAACCAGGTGCGGCAAGCCGACTCTCACCACTTCTTTCCACACGGTCATGCCGTTCTTCTCGGCGACGCGCCGCGAGGGCAGATTTTCCGGCCGGATGAGCGAGATCAGACGGTCGACGGGGAGACGCGCGAATCCAAAGTCGCGGCAGGCGCGGGCAGCTTCGGTGGCGAAGCCCCGATTCCAATGATCGCGGCGGACGTGGTAGGCAATCTCGACTTCGTTCGCGGCGTCGACTTCTTGCACGACGAGGCCGCAGTCTCCGATTAGTTCTTGAGTTGACTTCAGAAGCATAGCCCAGAGGCCGTGGCCTTCGTTGGCGTAACGGCGGCGGCTCCGCGCGATCCACTCTTCGACTCCGGCGCGATCGAAGGGCTTGAGATAGAACCGCATGGTTTCCGGGTCGGAGAGGATGCGGGCGAGGGCGTCGGCATCGTCTGGGACGAACTCGCGGAGGATGAGGCGCTGGGTTTCGAGGATTGGCATGGGCGCTTGCTGGACGGACGAAGGCGTCCGTCCCTACATGGTTCGTTCCCACTTATAATCTTTGGCGATGAGCGATGCCAACAAACAAGTCGAAAAAAAGATTGAAGCGCTGCGGGAGAAGATCCGGAGTCACGAATATTTGTATTACGTCCTGGACCAGCCGGAGATCAGTGACGCGGAGTTCGACAAGCTGATGAGGGATTTGAAAGATCTGGAGGTAGCGCATCCCGAACTCCTTACGGCGGATTCCCCCACGCAGCGAGTCGGCGGTAAGCCGCGCGAAGGATTTCTCAAGGTGCGGCATTCGTCGCCGATGCTATCGCTCGATAACACTTACAACGAGGACGAGCTCCGCGACTGGGAGCGGCGAGTGCCCGAGCTCACCGGGCGCGTCGACGTGGATTACGTGTGCGAGCTGAAGCTGGACGGAATGTCGCTGGCGCTGATTTACGAGGGCGGAAAGCTGGTTCGCGGGATCACGCGCGGAGATGGGAGCGTGGGGGAGGATGTGACTCTCAACGTGCGGACGGTGCGATCGATACCGCTTTCGATTTCGAAGGAACAATTGAAGAAAGCGGGGATCCCTGCGGATTTTGAAGTGCGTGGCGAATTGCTGATGCCGACAGCCGCTTTCCGGAAGTTGAATGAAGAGCGCGAGAAGAACGGGCTGGCTACCTTCGCAAATCCGCGTAATTTTACCGCAGGGACGGTTCGGCAACTTGATTCCAGCGTGACGGCGCAGCGCCGCCTTGATTTTTTTCCTTACATTCTTCTATCCAACGGGCGGACCTACTTCGAGCGGCATTGGAAAACGTTAAACGCCTTGCAGGAAGCGGGGTTCAAGGTTAATACCAATCGCAAGCTGGTTCATAACATGGAGGACGTTTGGGCGTTTATCCAGGAGTGGGCGGCGAAACGCGAGTCGCTGGCGTACGAGATCGACGGCATTGTGGTGAAGGTGGATCGAACCGCGCTGCAGGATGAGCTGGGATTTACCGGGAAGGCTCCGCGCTGGGCGATTGCTTATAAGTACGCGGCACGGGCGGGGATTACGCAGCTGGAAGATATTCGCGTGCAGGTGGGGCGCACGGGCAAGCTGACGCCGGTCGCTATGCTGGCTCCGGTTTTGATCGGCGGGACAACGGTGAGAAACGCGACGCTGCACAACATGGATGAGATCGACCGGTTGGGCGTGAAGATTGGCGACTGGGTGCAGGTGGAGCGCGGCGGCGATGTGATTCCGAAAGTGGCGAAGGTCATTGACGATAAGGATCATCCGCGTCCGCGTGACCTTAAAGATTTTGAGATGCCGGAGAAGTGTCCGGTGTGCGGGACGAAGGTGGTGCGGACGGAAGGCGAGGTGGATTATCGCTGCGTGAATGCGAATTGTCCGGCGAAGTTGCGAGAGACGATTTTGCATTTTGCTTCACGCGGGATCATGAATATTGACGGCATGGGTGATGCGCTGGTGAATCAGCTTACCGAGCGCGGCCTGTTGAAAAATGTCGCGGATATTTACAAACTGACGAAAGCTGATTTGCTCAGCCTGGAGCGCATGGGCGATAAATCGGCGCAGAACATTCTGGATGAGATTGAGAATTCGAAGAAGCTGCCTCTGGAACGGGTGATTTATGGGCTTGGCATTCGAATGGTCGGAGAGCGGACGGCACAGTTTTTGGCGGAGCATTTTGGATCGATGGAGGCGCTGGAGAACGCTGGAGTGGAAGAGCTGCAGAATGTGAATGAGGTTGGTCCGCGGATCGCGGAAAGCATTGTGGAGTTTTTCGGCATCGCGGCGAATCGCAAGCTGGTGGAGCGGTTGCGCGAGGCTGGGCTTACGCTGACAGGCCAGAAGAAGCAACGTGGAACGAAGCTGGTGGGAAAGACGTTTGTGTTGACCGGGACGCTGGCGCATTTCACGCGCGATGAAGCGAAGAAGATGATTGAAGATGCGGGCGGAAAGGTTACCGGATCGGTGAGCAAGAAGACAGATTATGTGGTGGCGGGAGCGGATGCGGGATCGAAGCTGGATAAGGCGAAGGAGCTGGGGGTGAAGGTGATCGAGGAGAAAGAGCTGACACAATTGCTAGGATGACAGAATATTACCATCTAGTAATCCATGAATATCCTGCACGCGGTGCGGGATATTCATGGTAGTATTTGGACTGTGATCGAACGCCAAGCCGATCTTCTGATGGTTCGCGGGGCGTTGCGGCGCAGCCGCGTAGTGGCGCTGCTGGGGCCGCGGCAGTGCGGAAAGACTACGCTGGCGCGGCAGTTTGTCCCACCCGATTCGCTCAACTATTTCGATCTGGAAGATCCTCGGAGCGTGGCCCGGCTGAGCGAACCGGACATCGCCCTGCGCCCGCTCAAGAAGCTGGTGGTGATCGACGAGATTCAGCGGCGTCCCGATCTTTTTCCGTTGTTGCGCGTGCTGGCGGACCGGTCGCCGCTGCCGGCGCGCTTTTTGATTCTGGGCAGCGCATCGGAGGATCTGCTCCAGCAATCGTCCGAAACTCTTGCCGGGCGGCTGGAGACCGTGCCGCTGGAGGGCTTCCGGCTTTCGGACCTGGGAGCGTCCGCGCAGAGCCGCCATTGGCTGCGCGGCGGCTTTCCGCTGGCTTACACGGCACGGCGGGAGTCCGATTCGGTGAGTTGGCGGCGGCAATTTCTGCAGACTTTTCTCGAACGCGATATGCCTCAATTGGGGATCCAGATTCCGGCCATCGCCTTGCGGCGATTCTGGAATATGGTCGCGCACTACCACGGGCAGATATGGAATGCTGCCGAGTTGAGTCGGGCCTTGGCGGTAAGCGAAACCACGGTGCGCCGCTATCTTGACCTGATGACCGGCGTATTCATGGTTCGGCAGTTGCCGCCGTGGTTTGAGAATCTGGGCAAGCGGCAGGTGAAGTCGCCGAAGGTTTACGTGCGCGATTCGGGGCTGCTGCATTCGCTGTTGGGCATTACGAACCGCCTCGATCTGGAGAATCATCCCAAGGTGGGGGCATCGTGGGAAGGCTACGCGGTGGAGGAAGTGTTGAAATCGTTTCGTCCGGATGAGGCTTATTACTGGGCGACGTACAACGGAGCGGAACTCGATCTGCTGTTATTCAAGGATGGACGACGGATTGGGATCGAATGCAAACGGGCGGATGCGCCTGAGTTTACGCGGTCGATGCGAAGTGCGCTTACCGATCTGAAGCTCGATCATCTTTATGTTTTATATCCCGGGGATAAGACGTATGAGCTGGGGAAGAAAGTGGAGGTGGTGCCGTTGGGGAAGTTTGTGAAGGCGAAGTGAGGAAGACGAGCGGCTATGTTTGTATCGTCAGGGGCTGAAGCCCTTGTCGTTATTGGCTCTCAGCGGCACGACTGAAGTCGGGCCCTTCCCGAATCAACTCTTGAAACCAAGCGGCTTTATACAGTGCCGGTCTTCAGCGCCGTGGTCATCCGCTTCCACGTCTCCTCCAGCGTCTCCGGCAGAATGCGAGTCTCGCAGACGACCGACACGAAGTTCGCGTCAGCGACCCAACGTGGGAGGACGTGCATGTGGATGTGTCCGGCGATGCCTGCGCCGGCGGCTTTGCCGATGTTCATGCCAAGGTTGATGCCGTCGGGGTGGTAGAGNNGCGTAGGGGACGATCATCACGTGGCCGGGCGTGTAGGGATACGCATTGAGGATCACGAAGCAATGCTGAGCACGGTGAACGATTAGAGTTTTCGCGTCATCTGCGGCCTCCACGGCGTTGCAGAAGACGCAACCGACGGTTTTCTCGGCGGTAGTGACGTAGGCGTAGCGCCAAGGGGTCCAGAGATAATCCATAGCAAGGGGCAAGGGTAGCAGATGGGCTATGTCTCAGGAAACTGCTGCTCTTCTCATGGACTGAGCGGACGGAAGGTCGGCAAAGCGGACGCTAAACCCGGCATTGAGGGGGAAAAAGCGCGATCGTCGCGTTGTGGACGCTATGCCACCAAAACCCGCCCGATTGAAACACTGCCGCAACATCGAAGATTTGAGTTTGACACTGTTTGAGAGGCGTTGCTATAGTCGAAGAGTTCCCTTTGGACGCGGGTTTCTGTAAAACGTCCGGCAGCTGGGATTGTCCAAGCTCACTCGCCAGGGTGAGCCCACCACAACCTAAAACGACTCACTCCAGCAGTCCGCCAAGCAGACCCCGCATCTTCCCCGCACCCAGTGCGAGGTTTCAGCAGAGAGGCATAACCTTGTCCGACCACACCACCGCTCACAACTTCGACTCCAACAGCGCCGTTGCAACCGAGAACGAACCGACGGCATCCGAACAAACCCTAACCGAACAGAACATGAGTGAGCAGCACACGCCGGATGCGAAAGAGCCGGATGCGAAAGAGATGGATCATCCGAGTGTGGGGAGCGAGACTGCGCCCGAAACTTCAGAGCCTTCCGTTGTAGAAGCGCAGTCCGCCGCGCCTCCAGCGGGAAATGCTTCTGAGGATAAACACACGAGCGAGGACTTCGCGTCCGCCCTGGAGAACTTCACTACGGAGAGCGAAGAGGCCGTAGGGGAAGACCGCGTGATCAAGGGAACGGTGTTGAAGCTGACTTCAACCCACGTAGTGGTCGACGTGGGCGCTAAGTCGGAAGGGATGCTGCCACTTTCCGAAGTGTTGGATCATGAAGGCAATCCAAAGTTCAAGCCTGGCGATGAAATCGATGTGATGCGTGAAAAAGGTCACAACGAAGAGGGATACATCAATCTCTCGCACCAGAAGGCTGCACGCATTCATGCCTGGGACGAAGTGGAAAAGGCCTATAACGAAAAGCGTCCGATTCAGGCGGTGGTGATTGAGCGGACAAAGGGTGGATTAACGGTGGACATCCTGGGGGCGCGAGCTTTTCTGCCAGGATCGCAAGTGGACCTCCGGCCGATCCGGAATCTCGAGGGCATGAAAGGCCAGACGCTTGAAGTGACGGTGATCAAGCTCAACAAGAAGCGCGGCAACATTGTGGTTTCGCGCAAGGAATTGCTGGAAGGCGAACAGACCGAAAAACGCAGCAAGACGCTTGAACATCTGGAAGAAGGTTCGGTTCTGACCGGAGTGGTCAAGAACCTGACCGAGTATGGCGCGTTTGTCGATCTCGGCGGACTCGATGGATTGCTGCACATTACCGATATGTCGTGGGGAAGGCTGACTCATCCACGCGATCTCGTGAATGTAGGCGACCAGATTCAAGTCAAGGTCCTGAAGTACGACAAAGACAAGCAACGTGTTTCGCTCGGCTTCAAGCAACTGACGCCCGATCCGTGGCTGGATGCAGAGCATCGTTATCCGGTCGGAGCGCATGTCTCGGGACGTGTAATCAGTGTTACGGACTATGGTGCGTTTGTTGAACTCGAGCAGGGCATTGAAGGATTGGTCCATGTCAGCGAGATGACGTGGTCAAAGCGAATGAAACACCCGTCGAAACTCGTAAACGTTGGCGACGAGGTGGAGTGTGTGGTACTGAATGTGAATCCGACAGAGCGGCGAATCTCACTGGGAATGCGGCAGCTGGCGACCAATCCGTGGGATGCTCTGCACGATAAATATCCCGTAGGCATGACGGTCGAGGGTCGGGTACGCAACTTGACCGATTTCGGGGCCTTTATCGAAATTGAGGACGGCATCGATGGCTTGGTGCATGTGAGCAATTTAAGCTGGACCAAGCGGGTGAAGCATCCCTCTGAAGTGCTGAAGAAAGGCGACAGAGTCAAAGCCATCGTGCTGGCTATCGAGCCGGACAAGCGCAGGTTGTCCTTGGGCGTAAAACAACTGCAGCCCGATGTGTGGGAAGCTTTCTTTCAGACGCATCACACCGGTGACGTGGTACATGGAAAAGTGCTGCGCGTGGCGGCATTCGGGGCCTTCGTTGAAATCGCGGAGGGAGTCGAGGGCCTATGCCACAAGTCGGAAGCGGTGGATGGAAACGGCCAGCCTTTGCAGCTCGAACCGGGCGCGGAGCATGACTTCAAAATCATCAAAATGAGCCCGGAAGATAAGAAGGTGGGACTCAGCATTCGTGCCGTCGGCGAAGAAGCTTCGCGTTCCGAGGTGGAGGCTTACAAGCAACCGGTCTCCAGCACAAGTTCGACCATTGGCGAGTTGATTTCCTGGAAGAGAGCGAGTAACGAGGGCAACTGATCCGATTCAAGATACGCGCCAAGCCGCCGAGAGGCGGCTTTTTTATTTGATCGCGAGAACAGCGAATCATGTCACCTGACCCGCACGTCGGTAATTAGGCCAGATAGCTTTCATTTTCGGCGAGCGATTCATGTCCCTCGGGAGCATGCCGATATTGCAACAGAAAGCGTCTGGTGAAGCCATGCTGAACTTGATCGAATCGATTGGAAAACTGAAGCTGACGGCGAAAATTGCAGGACTAATCCTGGTTACGCTGGCAATTACCTCTGCTATTGGTTTTGTAATCACCAAGAATCGCTTTAATAGCCAGGCCGAACAATCGTTTGTGGATCGGTTGAGGAAAACTGATGGCATGGCGACCGAGGTCCGCACCTATTTTTCGTCGAATATCGACACCTACGTTCCAAAACATGAGTTTAAGAAAATCTCGCAAGTCCCCGTAGTGGTGGCTTGGACGGTTGCGCGTGAATATGCCGAGAGTCAGGGCATGAAATTTTCCACGCCTTCACTGGCTCCGCGAAATTCCAAGAACACGCCCGATGGTTTTGAGGCGGAAGCACTCCGTGCGTTTGCGGCGAACCCTGCTCTGAAGGAATATTACCGTCGCGACATAAGCAATGGAACAGAACTTATGCGGTACGCGCAGCCAGTGCGTCTGACCGAAGACTGCCTTTTTTGCCATGGCAGCCCGACGGGAGCGAAGGATCCATTCGGATACCGCAAGGAAGGCATGAAAACTGGAGATTTAAAGGGATCATTCGTGGTGAGTGCTCCCCTTCAGGGACTGACAAAAACTTCCAACGCCAACAGTTTAGCGCTTCTTCTGGTGAGTGTTTGCACTTTGATCGCGGGAGCGGGAGTGGTTTTTTTTGTTGTGCGTAGCCAGGTTGTGCGCCCCGTAATGGCGACCGCAAACCTGGCGAGGGAGATCGCTCGCAATAATCTTTCCGTGGAAGATATTCAGGTCAGGTCGGGGGATGAGGTAGGCGAATCGGTTATCGCACTCAACTGCATGAAAAATAATCTGCACAGCATGGTGGAAAACATTGCCGCCACTGCGGAGCGAATCGCCAGCGCAGGTCACGAACTGGCGTCGACGTCCTCGCAGCAGTCGGTTGCGGCCAGCACTCAGACGGACCGCACAGCTCAGGTTGCGACCGCCATGCACGAGATGTCCTCGACCGTCACTCAAGTATCGGAGTCCGCTCAACAGGCATCGCAAGCCGCCGAACAAGCCACTGAGACCGCGCGATCCGGTGGCCAGGTAGTACAACAGTCCGCCGATAATATGCGTAGCATTGCCGGATCGGTTAGCGCGACTGCGGCGAAGATCCGCGAACTGGGGAAAAGTTCCAACCAGATCGGCGAAATTGTCGCCGTCATTGAAGATATTGCCGATCAGACGAACCTGCTTGCATTGAATGCCGCCATCGAAGCGGCGCGCGCCGGCGACCAGGGGCGCGGCTTTGCGGTGGTCGCAGACGAGGTTCGTAAACTTGCGGAACGCACCACCATTGCCACAAAGGAAATTGCCGGGCGCATCGAAACCATTCAAAGGGAAACCAAGACGGTAGTTCAGGCGATGGAGGCCGGGACAGCGCAAGTGGAACAGGGAGTGAAAACCACGGAGCGCACCGGCGAGTCCCTGCGGGAAATTATCGGCATGAACGACCGAGTTCGCGACATGATCAACCAGATCGCAGCGACAACGGCTGAGCAGTCCGCCACCTCCGAACAAGTCAGCCAAAATGTGGGGGAGATTGCCCGATTGGCGGAAGAATCCTCCCACGGCGCGTTAGAAGCAGCGAAAGCTTGTGACGAACTTTCAGCGATGGCCATAGAACTGGAACAAATCTTCCGCCGCTTCACTCTGAGAGACGCAAAGCCCAATCGTGTTCCGCCACCGCGCAGCGACCGTTCGATAGATCGTCGCGAGTCCGTTCCTCCTCGCCTCATCGAAAATCGAGCCCTAAGCCAGAACGCGGCCGCCGGGAAAAGCCGCTAATAATCAGTTTGGCCCTGGAACTTTGTTCCCCTTCCCCCTATTCTGGCCCTTCATTTGGCGCTTTCGCAGCGCTGTTCTAGAATCATAGTTTGCCTTCCGACATCGGTTCATACTTGTAAGGAGTAATCTCTTGCCTGAAAACATCTATGACGTCGCCATCATTGGCAGTGGCCCTGCCGGATACACCGCCGCGATTCGCGCCGGCCAATATGGGTTGAAAACTGCACTTATCGAGAAAGACGGAGTTCTGGGCGGGACATGCCTGCACGTTGGCTGCATTCCCACGAAAGCGCTGCTCTTTAATGCGGAACTCTGGGACCATCTGAAAGAAGCGAAGGAATATGGCATTGAAGGAGTGGATGCCCGAAAGCTCAACTGGCCTGCGATTCAGGATCGGAAGTCAAAGATTGTTGCCAAACACACCAAAGGTTTGGAATTCCTGATGAAGAAGAACAAAGTAGAGACTGTGAGGGGCTATGGGCGGTTGACCGGACCGGCGCAGAATGGAATCCACACAGTTGAGGTTGCTAACGAAAGCAAGAACTCCCAGGTAAAGGCGAAGAACGTGCTTCTTGCCACTGGTTCGGAAGCACGCATGCTGCCGGGAATGGAAGCGGACGACCGAATTCTAACGAATATTGAGATTCTCAGTCTGAAGGAAATTCCGCGCTCTCTGGTAATCGTTGGCGCTGGCGCCGTAGGCGTGGAGTTTGCCTCAATATATCGGTCCTTCGGTTGCGAAGTGACAATTGTTGAGATGTTGCCGCGACTCGTACCGGTGGAGGATGAGGAAGTTTCCAAAGAACTGGCGCGCGTTTATCGCAAGCGCGGCATCAACTTCCATACCGGTGCGAAGGTTGAGAAAATCGACAAAACGAAAACGGGCGTTGCGGTGACCATCAGTGTAGACGGCAAACAGCAGAAAATTGAGGCGGAGAAGATTTTGATTGCCGTGGGCCGAAAACCACGCACTGAAAATGTTGGTCTTGAGAAAACGGCGATCAAGCCGGAGCGCGGATTCATTCAGGTGGATTCCTGGATGCACACGGCGGAGCCGAGAATTTATGCGGTAGGAGATATCGTGTTGGGCTCGCCGCAACTGGCGCATGTGGGAGCAATGGAGGCCTTGGTGGCGGTGGCAAAGATTGCTGGAAAGCCTTGCAAGCCTATCAATCCCGAGCACATTCCGGGAGCAACTTACTGCCATCCGGAAATCGGAAGCGTTGGGCTGACCGAGACGCAAGCGCGGGAAGCTGGATACAACCTTAAAATCGGGAAGTTTCCGTTCACGGCGAACTCGAGAGCGTCGATTGTAGGAGCGCATGAGGGCTTCATCAAAATTATTTCTGAAGCCGAGTATGGAGAAATTCTAGGCGTACATATCATTGGACCACAGGCGACGGAACTGATTGCTGAGGCCGTGGCTGCAATGGAACTTGAGGCGACTGTCGAGGACTTGATGTGGACCATCCATGCCCATCCGACGCTTGCCGAGGCTATGCTGGATGCATCTAACAGCGTGTACGGCATGGCGATTAATGCATGAAAAATCTGGGGATCGGCTGATCGGGTGATTTTTTTGACGCGCTGTGTCCGGCTTCTCCAATCGCCCAATCACAAAACCGCCGGATTACTCAATTCGTTATGATCTCCGTCGTCCAACTCGGAACCGTTGACTATGCCACCGGATTGCGGTTGCAAAAGCAATTGGTGTCTCTTCGAAAGGAAGAAAAGATCGGCGACGTGCTGCTGCTGCTCGAGCATTCCCCGGTCATCACTTTGGGCCGTAATGCGAGAGTTGCGAATGTTATCGCGTCGCCCGAACGGATGACTCAGCAGGGAGTTGAGCTTTTTGAGTGCGACCGCGGGGGGGATGTGACTTTCCACGGTCCGGGACAGATCGTTGGATATCCTATCTTCGACCTGCGCGGATTCGCGACGACCGAAGGTAAGCGTAAGACCCTTGGCGCGGTGGATTTCATCCGCCGTTTGGAGGAGGTTTTAATCCGCACATGCGCAGATTTCAAAATTCCGACGAAGCGGTTGGCCGGCTTGACTGGAGTTTGGACTGACGCCGAAGCTATCGAATCTAATTCCGGTATTACGAGCGAGAGCCCCGCTCTCGACGTGGACAAGGATTCGGAAGCCAAACTCGCTGCCATCGGCGTTCACATCTCTCGTTTCGTCACATCGCATGGGTTTGCACTCAACGTGAATACCGACTTAAGTTTTTTCAACCTGATCGTACCCTGCGGCATTACAGAAAAACCGGTGACTTCCATGCGAGAACAACTTAATCGAGAAGTTGGCCTGAATTTGGTAGCCGAATCAATATCGCGAAACTTCGGTACAGTTTTTTCCACTCAGATGCTTTGGGTGGAGGCAATTGACGATCTGTTAGGGCCCACAATAGGGGTTCCAATGCAGCGTCCTGCTGAATTTCGACAGCTTCATGAAGAGGACGATACGACTTGGGCTTGACACCTAGCCCGATGTACCGTTCTCGCGATAGCATTAGGGTTGCGCTCTGGGTCAGGCTTTTTCAGTATGGCAATGAAAAACAAACTAGCTTCTAAACACAGTGCGAACGGAGACCGTTCCCAAAACGCGGCATCTGGTACCAAGAATCGCGAGGCGGAATCGCGGAATCGCGGCGTGCGCACTTATACGATTCCGGATTACCGGCTTGAGCATCCCGATCTTTCCATCAAACAGCACATCGAGAAAGACGACGACGGCGCAGAGCACATGCGGTACGAAGTTTCGGGCAATCTGGATGCGCCTGTCCCGCCGATTCGCGACTCGAAGTTTCTCGACAAAAAACAGTGCGTCGAAATCTATCGCTGGATGCTGCTCAACCGCAAAATGGAAGTCGCGCTCGAGAACCTGTACAAGCAGGGCAAAGTCGTCGGCGGAGTTTACTTTGGTCTCGGGCAGGAAGCCTGTTCCTGCGCATCGGCGTACGCGCTCGACAAGGACGATTGGTTCGCACCCATGATTCGCAATCAGGGAGCGCTGCTGGTTCGTGGCTTTCGCGCCAGTGACACGATGATGCAATACATGGCGAAGGCAGATTCTCCTACGCACGGACGTGACGGCACTTCGCACTTCGGCGA
>PLUJ01000080.1 GCA_003165455.1 Acidobacteriaceae bacterium
GCGATCACCTGTTCCACATGATCCAAGATCACTTTGAAAAGCAGTTGAAGTAGGGAAATAAGTCAGGTAGGGGAACCGGCTACCTAGGGTAAGGGGTTAGGTCGAGCTGCGGTCAGTTTGAAAGTTTCGCGATCNNCCAGCGGGACGAGGGATCTCCCCAGCGAACTGCCGCCTGGGTCAAACGGGATCTGGGTCAAACGCAAGCCGCGCCAAACGGGCCCCCGCTACCGCCGCTTCTCGCTTTTCCTTGAAGAACTTTCCTTGCTCGAACTCGTCTTCTTCGAGTCGTCCTTCGATCCGCCGCTGTCCTTGGACGAGCCATCCTTCGCCGAACTTTCCTTCGAGCCTTCCTTGGAGCTCTCCTTCGAAGAATCGTCCGACTTGGACTTGCTTCCGTCTTCCTTCTTCGAATCCGACCCACCGCCTTCCGGCGACGGCGTGTGAGACTTGTTCGCGTAATCGGTAACATACCAACCCGATCCCTTGAACTGTACGGCCGGCGCGGAAATCATCTGCTCCACGCGCCCGCCACACTCCGGACACTTCTTCACCATCCTGTCGGAAAACTTCTGGATTTTTTCGAACCGATGACCGCACTTCTCACACTGATATTCGTAAAGAGGCATGATTTTCTTAGCAGGACCGAGACAACTTTCCCTCGAGCTTGATTCTAGGGTCGCAGCTTCGATTGCGTCAATTCGCCGAAGAAAGATGTAAGAGAAGTAAAGGCCGGAAAACTTCTACACCCTGCCCGGTCAATGCGTGTAATCGCGATTTCTCAACAGTTAGGGGGACTCCACTCTTTAGCGGTAGCGGCTTGCCCCCTCCGCACTGAAACATATCCCGGAGGCGTATTTTGGGTTGTGATGCTTCTCGATGAAACCCGGTCGCACGTCGCGGTTCATTTCACCAAGAACGCAACATTGCCAGCAAGTGTGCCGCTGGGCGTCGCCACTTCAACGGTGCCCGTGGTCGCTCCAGCTGGCACCGTCGTCAAGATCAAAGTGTTCGAATACACCTTAAAAGTTGCCGCCGTGCCGTTGAAGCTGACTGCGGTCGTGCCCTTTAGATTATTTCCCAGTATGCCGACCTGTTCCCCTACCACGCCAGACGTCGGCAGCGTTTTCACAAATGGACCCAGTCCTACCGAAAGCTTGAATACGGTCCCGTCCACTCCCGGACCGCCAAACGTAGTCCCGTAGAAATTCCCATCCGTGCCCTGCAATAAACCATTTGGATCAAGCCCGTCGGTGCAATTGGGTTTGGAACAAAAGTCGTAGAGTGGCGTCAGAGTTCCACCCTGAGTGAGCTGGAAAATAATTCCGCAAACGGCAGAACAAAACTTACCGGTGCCTGCCTGGCTAGTCCCGTAGAAATTTCCGTCTGTGCCTAGGATCACCCCAGTCGTCGGATGGCCTCCGTCGGCGCCGCCTGCGAAACCATAGACCGTGTTCTCAGTTCCACTAAGAGTGAGCTGAAAGACAGTTCCGTAGTAAACCGTACCCGGTGCTGAGCTGGTCGTCCCATAGAGGTCGCCGTTCGGGCCTTGCAAAAGTGCGCCTAATGGACCATTCCCGTCGGTATCATCGAAAGCGAAAATCGCGCTTAAAGAACCGGTGGGCTTGATTTTGAAGATCGCCCCATCCTCATAATCGGAGAAATTCCCACCAGTCGTATAGAAGTTGCCATCGGTGGCTTGGGTAAGCGGTCCATTAAGAAACGTGTCCGTGGGAGCGGTACTCAAAACTGTAAACGCCCCGCTCGTGGTGATTTCGAAAATCACGCTGGTCGACTCGCCAGTGGAGCCGCTGAGCGGCGTCACCCCGTAGAATTTCCCACTTGTCCCTTGCACCAACGGTCCCGCAGGTTCCTCGCCGTCCGTACAATTGGCTTGGCTGCAAAAACTGTAGAGCGTCTTCAGCTTGCCCGCTTCGGTCATTTGGAAGATCGACCCAGAGCCGTTGGCTCCGCCATATTGGGTGGTTCCGTAAAACATTCCATTCGTGGCGAGAACCAGTCCGTCCGGGTTGGAACCGTCCGGACAATTCGCGATCGGATCCGGGCAAAAGCTGTATAGCGTCGTGAGTTTTCCCGCCGGCGTTATCTTGAAAACACTGCCGCCGTTATAGGCCCCTCCCTTGGACGTGGTTCCGTAAAAGTTTCCATCAATGCCTTGGATGAGAGACGCCGAGGGGAATTCACCGTCCGTTCCATTGAAAGTGATCAGATTGGTGAAGGTTTGCGACGGCGCTGAAACGGTCAGGCCCAGACAGACCAGAAGGGCGGCCAGGAATTTTCTCCCTCGGCAAGCCAGGTGTGGAGCACGTAGGTCATTGAACCGGGAAAGTTGCATTTGGATACCTCCGAGGTGAGTCGATTCCTGTGCCGAGTGAACGCCGCTCGCATCACAATTGCTTGCCGCTTGTAGGGGAAAAACGGACAAGCCGCATCGGCGCGAAGACAATTTTCATCCTCAATTCCCCCCATGTCAACAGTGAAAACTGTTGCACAGAACGCGCTGGAGACCCTGCGAAAACGAAAGGGCCGGCCTAAAGAATAAAATTGCAAAGTCATGCCGCTTCGGCGATTCCAGCAATAACCCGCAAAATCAGGAGACGCGCTCGCTGAGCCCGCGTGCTGTTCAAGCTCGATGAAGATGGCAGCGTCCTCGAAATGCTGCTCTACCCGGAGACAAAGCTGGCTTGGTGCGCGCGCAAATCGCTCGTGAAAGACCACTTTGGGATCCTACCGCCCCGGTCAGATTATTGGGTGAGTGTGTACATGAAAGCTGAAGTGAACAAATCCCCGGCAAGTCGTTTTTCGCGATATCTTCTTTACGCCACAAAGGCTGCCTCTAAGACCTAAACTGCCCTAGCGCACCTCAACTTTTTTCTTCATAATCCTCAGGTATGGCTCTTGTTGTCTTCCTCCGGGGTGTCAATGTTGGCGGATACAGAACCTTTCGCCCCAGCATCCTCGCACAAGAACTGAGCGATTATGATGTCCGGAACGTGGGTGCTGCGGGCACCTTTGTGGTTCGTAAGCCCGGATCGCGGGCAAAATTCCGCGCTGCGTTGCTTCGCAAGCTCCCATTCGACGCGGAAATTGTGCTGTGCGATGGCCGCGATCTTATGCGACTGGAGATCGAGAATCCCTTTGGAACTCAGCCATCACCCCCGGATGTTGTGCGGTTCGTGAGCATCCTGTCGAAAGCCGGGGGTGTCCGGGCGTCGCTTCCAGTCACGTTTCCCTCGGACGGGGAGTGGTTAGTGCGTGTCATTGCGTCCCAAGGACAGTTCGTCTTCGGAATGTACCGTCGTCACATGAAGACAATCGGCTATCTTGGCCAGATCGACAAACTGTACGGCGTGCCCGCTACGACTCGGAACTGGAACACGATAATCACGCTCCTACGAATTTTGAAGACCCTCCCGGGCGGACGCGCCAATTCGACTGGTTGAAGTCAGGCGATCCGTTCATTGAGAACTAACGGGCAGTGTCGACGAGTGTGATGGCGACTCCTCCCAGCAGCCCAATCCCTCGATCCGCCGGGTGTTATCCTTTCTCCGTTATGGAAGCCAAAGCTCTGACTCCGATCTTGAACGTGTCCGACATCGCCANNCGCAGGGAGGCCGCGGCCGCGGGGCCAACACCACCACCTTTCAGCAACAGGGAGACGAAGCGGCCGACAAGGGCGTCTGGATGTCAGTCTGGGTCGACGACGTGGACGAGATGCACCAACATTGCGTCGACGCCGGCCTCGAGGTCACCTTTCCTCCCACCGATATGCCGTGGAACGTTCGCGAGATGCACCTTCGCCATCCCGATGGCCACGTGTTCCGGGTCGGCCGCGGGTTATAGCTCCCATGGACGCTACCCCCGCCGCGCAGCCTCGGNNCGTGGACACTACCCCCGCCGCGCTGCCTCGATCGTGGCGACGTTGATCTTTTTCATCGGCATCATTGCCTCGAAGGCACGCTTTGCCTCGCCGCCGCCAGCCGCCAATGCCTCGGTTAGAGCGCGCGGAATGATCTGCCAAGAGAGGCCCCAGCGGTCCTTGCACCAACCGCAC
>PLUJ01000041.1 GCA_003165455.1 Acidobacteriaceae bacterium
GCTTGAGCCCCGGACGCCGCACCAACCGGAAAAACTTAAGAAGCTGTCAAAGAACGATCCTGTTGTACTCCTTCTATAAATTCCGTCAACGAAAAATCACGCTCTGTAACCCCATGCATTTTCAATCGAGTGCAGCCCGTTCACAGGCGGGTGACAGGAATTTGTGCAATGCTCGGAACATTTCTTCCCAAAGTCTAAGCGCAACGCTGTGTTCGATGTTTTTTCACGCAATAACTTGCAATGTTGCACGTTCCTGCGACTTGAGAGATTGTGAAAATCTGGCCAAATCCGCGTCCCGCAAGGGATTTAGCGGTATGCGGAAGGAATCTGCATACTTCAAGGGGTCAATCAAGGCGTGCTTACATAAATACTAGGCCGCTGCGCGTAATTTCTTGACAATGAAAACAACTCTGTTAAAGTGCGGTAAAAGCTGTAAGAGCCCAACAACTCGCAGGTGATCCTACTTTATGAAAAATGTTTATGAAGTTCTAAGGCAGAAGGAAATGGAACTGACCCGCCTGGAAAAAGAAGTGGAAGCGCTGCGGCTGGTGGCTCCGTTGCTTTCCGAAGAGAAGGAAATGAACTCCGACATGGTAAAACCCGCTCTGGCGACCGCCGTGAACGGCCCCCAGCAGACGATCCGCATTCCGTCATCGCCGGTGATGGCAGCCGCTCAACCCGTACGCGCCGCCGGATGGGATGATTCCGCGAAGCGCTGGCCATAAGAGTTACTAGAAATCGCAGACGCGCTTCTTTTGATGGTGTTGCAAGTTTGATTTTGCTCTTGCCGCAGAGAGCCTGGAACTTAGTTCCGGGCTGATCCTATTCCCCGCAGCTTGGCGAAAATTGTTTCCCGACAATTTCCTTCAGCGCTGCCAATAACCGGTCCACTTCCTCCGCCGTGTTGTAGTGTACGAGTCCGATCCGCAGGAAGCCCCCAGACTTTTCCACGTCAAGCTGCTCGGTAAGGTTCAGCGCGTAGTAGTTGCCATCCCAGGTAAAAAAGCCTCGTTCGCCAAGTTCGGTAGCGAGCGCGAGCGGAGTCTGGTTTTCGTTCTGGTCAACGACCCGGATCGCGAGAGTTGGGCAGCGCCAATCGAAGCAGGAGGGATCGGTGATGCCGTAGATTTTCAGTTGCGGAATTTCGGAAATACCGGCGATGAGGCGCTTCATCAGGGACTGCTCGTAGCGGTGGATGGTTTCGAACGCGGTGACGATGGCGGCACGGCGCGAACTCGCATCCGGCTGGGTGCCCCACTTCTCGCTGCCTTTGCGAGAAGTGGGATTTTCTCGGCGACCGAGATCGGCAATGTACTCGACGCACGCGGCGATTCCCGCGATGCATTCGTGATTGAGCGTGCCCCACTCCCAGCGATTCGGAACCGCGTCGGTGAGCGGCCGGACCTTGTATGGGCGCAGTCGCTCGAGGTGCTCGCGCTTACCGAACAGCACGCCCATGTGCGGACCAAAAAATTTGTAGGTGGAGCACGCGAGAAAATCGCAGTCGAGATCCTTTACGTCAATCAGGCCATGTGGGCCATAGTGGACTGCGTCGACATATGCGAGCGCGCCATTGGCGTGGGCGAGGCGGACGATTTCTTTTACAGGATTGATGGTCCCGACTGCGTTCGATGCATACCCGATCGCGACGAGTTTCGTCTTCGAATTGAGCTTTGCGGCGAGGTCCTCGACATCTAGGGTGCAATCTTCCTTGTGAATCTCAGCCCAGCGGATGGTCACTCCTTTTTCTTCGAGCGCGAGCCACGGGGAGACGTTGGCGTCGTGATCCAGGCGCGTAACCAGAATTTCGTCGCCGGGACCAAGCTCGCGTCCGCCGATCTCCCGACCAAAGCTGCGGGAAATGGCGTAGGTCAGCGTGGTCATGTTAGGGCCGAAGACAATTTCGTCGGCGCCACAGTTCAGAAAGTCGCCCATGGCGGCGCGGGTTTCGCCAAGCATGGCGTCGGTGTTGCGGCTGGTAGCGTAGGCCCCGCCAGTATTGGCGTTGTCGTGCCGCAAGTAATTCGAGATCGCGTCGATCACCCGCTGCGGCACTTGCGTTCCGCCGGGACCATCGAGGAACACGGCCGGATGTCCGTTAACGGTTTGCGCGAGCGCGGGGAATTGCGAACGAACCCAGGCGATATCGAGCGCGGCAGAAGCGGCAGTTTCAGTGGCTGGCATGACGTAGNNAACACCACCGGATGTCCGTTGACAGTTTGGGATAGGGAAGGGAATTGGGCGCGGATGGAGGCTAGGTCGAGAGCGGGCGGAGAGGTTTCAGTGGTTAGCATGGTTTCGATTAGTTTTACCATGTGTAGGCGCCAGAGGACGTTTGAGAATAGCCCGGCGTTTCAACGCCGGGTAAGCGTATAGCAAAAGAACCGCGTCCCGCTAGGGACGCTTGAACCCGCCAAATTTATCCCCAAACGTGTTGCGGATCGCAATCGATCCCGTTCTTTTTCAAAAACGCCAGAAACTCTTCCTCGAAGTTACGCTTACGATGATGCTCTGCCTGTTTTTGAATGTAGGCAATCATGTCGCTTTTCTGCGACATTCCGACGGAAAACGCGCCGTAACCCTCCTGCCAGGCGAAGTCTGCTTTGAATTTCTCGTTCATCCAATGGGACGACGCTCTTTTCACTAACTGCATCGCCTTCGCAAGCGGCATGGTTGCAGGCAGAGATAAGAGGATGTGCACATGGTTTTCCGTTCCGCCAACGATGAGAGCTTTGAAACCGTTCTTGCGAGCAATGCCGCCGAGAAACTCCCTGAGCCGCTGTTGTACCTCGGCCGAGATCAGATTGCGGCGTTGCTTGGTGGAGAATACGCAGTGGATTAGTTCGGAAACGTAGGTGTGCGCCATGTCTCGGCTCCGCGACGGTTCAACCGTCCCTCCGGGACGGGTTCGCTATGCTTCAGCTTACCCGGCGTTGAAACGCCGGGCTATTCTCANNGTCCTTCGGACGCGGAGCTTTCCTAGAATGGGCGGTGGGCACAAATACATTCGCATGGCAGAGACTAGGATCACGAAACCGCCCGCACAAAATCCGCCAACATCCCATACGCCGTCGCGTACAATCCTGGATTTTCCTCCGTAATCGCGAGCCCTGGGAAGATGTCGGTCTCAAAATAAATGTACGACGACGCACCGGCGATTTGCGCCATGGGATCGCTAAGCGGAACTTGTTCCGGCCGGACGCTGGCCGCAATTCCCTCGGCAGTTTTCCTGGCACGGCAGATCAGTTTATACGGATG
>PLUJ01000025.1 GCA_003165455.1 Acidobacteriaceae bacterium
GCCGTGCCGTTAAAGGTGACGCTCGTGGCATCGGTTAGATTGGTGCCGAGAATCTTGACGACCGTTCCCACTGCGCCGGAGGAAGGCTGCGTTTCCACGAACGGACCCAGGCCCAGAGACAGGCTGTAAATCGAACCGTAGTCGCCGCCACCCACCAATGAATTCGTTTCCCCGTAGAAAACTCCATTGGTACCCTGGACCAGTCCCGGGGTGGGCCTCCCAAGGAAGCTGTAAACCACGGTCAATATGCCGCTCGGGGTTATTTTATAAAGCGTGCCACAACCTGCTGTACCGCCCCCGCCGCTGCCCCCGTTTACGGTAAGGCCATAGAAATTGCCGTCCGTGCCGGTGCCTTCGATCAGCGCGCCGACGACGGGGCCTCCAGGGTTCTCGTTGTTGAGATTGTCGAAGTTGAAAATCGTGGTGAATGTGCCGCCTGGGGTGATTTCGAATACCGTGCCGCTGGGGGGGTCAACGCCGGTCCCGCCAAGGATTGTCGTCCCGTACAAGTTTCCGTTGGTGCCTTGTACTAGCGCGTTGATATCAGCGCCGTCTGTGTAGTCAAAACTGTGCAGCGTCGTCAGCACGCCGCCGGGAGTGATTTTGAAGACTGTCCCATAACCATAGGCCCCGCCACTGCCCGTAGTCCCATAGAAATTCCCATCGGTGCCCAGTACCAGCCCGACGTATGGACCGGCGCCGTCTGTGTAGTCGAAACTGTGCAGCGTCGTCAGCGCGCCGCCGGGAGTGATTTTGAAGATCGTGCCATCGCCGTTGGCACCGCCAGTTCCTGTTGCGCCGTAGAAATTCCCATCATTGCCCTGTACCAGCTTTCGCGCGGGAGTGGCGCCGTCCGTTTTCTGAAAGCTGTGCAGCGAGGTGAACGTCCCACTGGAGGTGATTTTGAAGATGGTGCCACAACCTGGGATTTCGCCCGTGCAGGAGGTGCCGGTCCCACCCGCTTGTGTTGTGCCGTAGAAATTGCCGTCGGTGCCTCACACCAGGCCGATGTTCCCGCAGCCATTCGAGCAGTCAGAGCTAAAGCTCTGCAGAGTGGTCAACGTGCCTGATGGGGTCATCTCGAAGATTGTGCCGCAGACAGTAGAGCCCTTTAGGCAGGCGTTAGTTGCACCGCCTCCTCCCGTTATTCCGTAAAAGTTCCCATCCGCGCCTTGCACCAAACCGCCAGGGTACGCGCCGTTAGTTCCGTCGAAGCTAAGCAGTGTGGTAAAACTTTGCGCGGGCGAAGTAACTGCAAGGGCAGCGCAAAACACGGATGCGACACACGCCGACCTTAATAACCCAAGTTTCTGCATTTTAGGCCTCGCAATGTTGCCCGAAAGGTTCTCGAACTAGGCCAGGCCAGGGGGTATGCAGGCCAGACTCAATTATCGCGGCTAAATCTAGCATGGAATTTGCGTTCACACAACGACCATTCGTTTGTGAAAAGAAACGATACATTCTTTGAACTAACGTCCGCTTTTACTCATGAGAAAGTGAAGCATACAGGTGTACATCTCGTTTGCCACCCAAGACGCCTAATGGGTGTAAGAGGGTGCATGGATCTAGGTGTGTCGCTCCTGAAGAGGGCAATGGCGGCAGCGGCTGTTCCGGCAGCTTCCGATTCCGCGACACGCTAGTGCGAAATCAAAACCGCAGTAATCGCGAACGGATATTCGCCGTCCTCAATGTCGCTGGTTACTGACAACGTTCCCGTAGGCGGGTCGATGCTCATGGCGACAAGTTTCCCAGGACTGAGACAAGGCGGAGAACCGTTGCAATATGCGTGTATGGCGAGTAGGAACTGTCCAGTCGGATCGAGCGTCGCTCCCACAAGATAATCCTCGCCTGTAAGAAAAGGCGATCCTTGAATCTCGGTGAGATCGCCGGAAGAAGTATCGATCCGGAAAACGCGGATGCGAGGCGATTTACCTGCATCCGCAACAGGAGCGAACAGGAACGATCCGTTGGCGCTAATGAGGAGCTGCACAAAACCATCCGACAATTGCCGCCCGTTCGAGAGAATGTTTGTTTCATAGGCGCCGTTTCCACCCATTGCGTACCGGAAGATACGGTTGCTAGCGAGGTCCAGCGCATACACGAAATTGCCATCAGGTGTGGGAGCGAAGATGCCCGTGCTTATTGAATCCCCCGCGAAATGCTGCTCCGCGCTCAACTGCCCCTGTGATCGAACGAAGCTGCTCAGTTCGTTAAGTGGTGGGCCGGACTGAGCAACTGAGGTTTGCAGTAGAAATGCGTTAGCGTTGCTCAGCATCAGGACTCCACTATTGCGGCATTGACCCGCATTCTCCTGCGCCGGACTGCAGGAAGCAGGAGAATGCACGGTTTCATCAATCAGCGGCAAGAGATTCAACCCGCCGCTTCCGTTTGTGAAACCAAATGCTCCTTCATCGGTCGTAGCGTACACGTAGGTTTCGTCGCTCGCAAGATTCAACGACTGATCCATTGCAACGGTTGTAGGGCTTCCTTGCGATCGCAGCGAACCATTTGCTTCCACAAAATACGATTGCAATGTCGCCGTGGACTCACTATTGCGTTGAGGCAACTCGGCCACTAATCCGTGAGCGGTACCCGTCATCACTGCCGGTTGTATGTTTTGCGCTACCGATACCACTTGGCCGTCGGCAAGCAGAGCAAATTCCGAGGTCAGTACGAGCGCATCAGGCGTAAAAACATAGGCCAAAACATTTGTTCCAGCGCTGGCCGGCGCGAAAATCGGCGTAACGTTCTGGGCTGAAACCATGGTCACGCTGCACGTGCTGGTTCCCGAGCAACTTCCCCGCCATCCGCCAAAGAAATATTTCTTGTGCGGACTTGCGGTCAACTTGACTTGAGTGTCCTGCGCAAAGCTGGCGCTGCACTCGGGGGGACAACTAATGCCCGGGGGGTTGCTCATTACAATTCCAGCACCAGCGGGAGGAGCGGACACCGCTAATTCATAAGACGGACCTGAGGGCTGAGTCTGCGAGGTTGATGCCGCCACAGCTCCGCATCCGGTGAGAAGAAGAGAACACAGCCCTATTAGCGCGCCCGCAAAAAAGACTCGCGATTCTAATACAGCCACATTCCACCCCAGTGACCAGTGCAGCCTACCTTAGATGCCGAGCAATTCCTAAGGGTAGGCCTGCCGCGACCGTTTATTTAAATAAAGTGGGAGGCCGGTCTGATGATCCGGCGGAAGAATCGAAAACACTGCGTGCGGGCGGGACAGCCGCTGCTGGCGGGGACTTCAGCGAACCAGGAGTGGGCGCTGGATTTCCTGCACGATGCGGTGGAGTGCGGGCGGGCGATCCGGGTGCGGAGCGTGGTGGATGCGTACACGCGAGAGTGTCTGGCTTTGGAAGTGGACACGAGTTTCGCCAGTCGGAGAGTGACGCGAGTACTGGAGGGGATCGTGGCCGAGCGCGGACAGCCGAAAGCAATTCGCTGCGACAACGGGCCGGAGCTGA
>PLUJ01000002.1:0-7571 GCA_003165455.1 Acidobacteriaceae bacterium
GCCCGCCAACGGCGCGAAGGTCACCAGCGTAAGAATGACGGAGCTGAGATCGTCGGTCCTCATCGAGCTTCCATCCACATCCAGATCATGAAGGCAATCACCACCGCCGAACCCGCCGCAATCCACCCTGCATACGAGCGAATGTTGCCGGATTGCATGTGGCGCGCTTCGTCGGAAACGTGGCGTGCGCCGTCGCCCGCGTCATTCACCGCCGCATCGATAATCTTCCGGTCAATCCCTTGCCACAGGATTCTGGTCGAGCCGTTGATCAGCGGCCGCACGAAAACTGCCCCGTACAACTCATCCACGTAATATTTGTGTACCAACGTCTGGTAGCCGCCCGCCATCGACGCCGCAATCTTCCCCGGCAATTGCGGATTGCGGTAATAAAGTTGCCACGCCAATCCGAATCCGAGAAACGCCGCAATCACCGAAATCCCCGTAAACATTAGCTCGGTGGAGACTCCTTTTTTAGGCTCCGGCCCTTCAGTCTCCCGCTCTGACGCGCCCTTCTCGCCGACCTGCTGCGGTTGGGTGCGACTCGGAGCGCTGCCATGAAACACCGGGGCCAGGAACTTGTCGAATTGATTATTTCCGCCCAGCGACCCCGGAACTCCAACATACCCGCCAATCATCGATAGCACCGCCAAAATCGCCAGCGGAATCACCATCACTTTCGGGCTCTCATGAATTCCGCCATGCCCATGCCCGCCGTGTGCGCCCTGCGCCCCATGACCGTGATCCGCTTCGGCCTCTCCTCGGTACTTGCCAAAAAATGTCATGAACCATAGCCGGAACATATAGAAGGATGTGATCAAGGCCGTAACCACTCCCACCAGCCAGTACGCCCAACTCGCCTGATACGAGCGCCACAAGATTTCATCCTTACTGAAAAATCCCGAGAAGCCCGGAATCCCCGAGATCGCCAAAGTCGCCGCCGTCATGGTCCAAAATGTCCACGGAATCTTGGTGCGCAGTCCGCCCATCTTGCGCATATCCTGCTCACCGCCCACCGCATGGATCACCGATCCCGCCGCGAGAAACAACAGCCCCTTAAAAAAAGCGTGCGTCATCAAATGAAAAATGCCTGCGGAGAATGCCCCCACCCCGCACGCCATAAACATGTATCCCAGTTGCGATACGGTCGAGTACGCCAGAACCTTCTTGATGTCGGTCTGCACAATCCCAATCGTCGCCGCAAAGAATGCCGTCAGCGTTCCAATAATCGCCACCACAGTCAGCGCGATCGGCGCGCGCTCAAAAATAATGTGCGAGCGCGATACCATGTACACGCCTGCAGTCACCATCGTCGCCGCATGAATCAGCGCCGAAACCGGCGTCGGACCTTCCATCGCATCCGGCAGCCATATATAAAGAGGGATCTGGGCGGACTTCCCGCACGCTCCCACCATCAGCAGGATCCCGATCGCGGTTAATAGCCCCGCTCCAGCCTTCTCCGGACCCATCGGGCCGATGCTCTGAAACACCTGATCGAAATTCAGCGATCCAAAATGCTTGATCAGCAGAAACAGCGCAATCAGAAAACCAAAATCGCCAATGCGATTGACAATGAATGCCTTCTTGCCCGCCGATGCCGCCGAATCCTTCGTGAACCAGAACCCGATCAGCAGATACGACGCCAGTCCCACGCCCTCCCACCCAATGAACATCATCAGGTAGTTGCCCGCCAATACCAGCGTCAGCATGAAAAACATGAACAGGTTGAGATAGCTGAAAAACCGGTAGTAGCTGGGATCGTCCCACATGTATCCGACAGAATAGATGTGGATCAGAAACCCTACCCCCGTGACCACCAGCAGCATGACCAAAGAAAGCTGATCCAGATAGAAAGCGAAGTCCACCGTGAAGCTGCCGGACCGAATCCAATGCGCCACATACTCGTGGTAGGGAAGAGTCAACGACGAAAATCTGGCCACTACCCACAATGCCATCGCGAACGCCGCTCCGCTGAAAAACAGCGCGGTCGTCGTCACCGCCGTTCTCGATGACCTCTTGCCGAGAAAGCCGTTGATTGCAGCCCCCGCCAGCGGCAAAATCGGGATCAGCCAAAGATTGAGATTCGGGTTCATAGCTTGAGCAGGTTCACCTGATCCACGTTCAACGTCTCCCGCGTGCGGTACACCGAAATAATGATCGCCAGTCCCACCGCCGCTTCCGCCGCCGCCACCACCATCACAAAAAACACAAATACCTGGCCTGACAGTGCATGCCATTGCGCAGCGAACGCCACAAACGAAAGATTCACTCCGTTCAACATCAGCTCAATCGACATAAAGATGGTGATGATATTGCGCTTGATCAAAAAGCCGATCACGCCGCACGCGAACAGAAATCCGCTAAGCAGCAGGTAATAAGAGAGCGGCACCATCAGTCCACCTTCCCCGCCGGCAACTCCGGCTTGCTGGCCAGCACCACCGCGCCCATAATGGCGATCAGAATCAATACGGAGGTCACTTCGAAGGGCAGCAGAAAGTCGTGGAACAGAAGCTGCGCGATATCGGTCGGAGGTCCTGGCAGCGCCCCAATTCCCACGGCGATGGTTCCGGAATGCCGCAACACCACCCACGCCATTAGCACTCCGCCAATCAAAATCCCAGGCACGCCAAATAGGATCGCAACCCGGCTGCCCTTCGTCTCTTCTTCCTCGCCCGCATTCAGCAGCATGATGACAAAGACAAACAGCACCATGATCGCCCCGGCGTAAACAATCACCTGCACGGCCGCGACGAACTCCGCGCCCAACAGCAGATACTCGCCCGAAAGCGCCGCCATCACCGCGATCAGCGAGAGCGCGCTGTTGATCGGATGCCGCTGCGCCAGCAGGTTTATCGCCCCGCCCGCGCAGACCGCCCCAAATGCCAAAAACAATAGGAGATGAAAACTCATGTGAATTTAGCGATTGTGCGAGTGTGTGATTGGGCGATTGAAAACCCTAACGCCGGGAAAACCCTGGCTCTTCAATCGCAAAATCCCAAAATCGCCCAATGACTCAATATTCGTTCCTACCACGCCACCACAATTGCCGTAATCACCAGATTCGCAATCGCCAGCGGCAGCAAAAACTTCCAGCCAAACGACATCAGTTGGTCATAACGGAAGCGCGGCAGCGTCCCGCGCACCCATATATAGAGAAAGAGGAAGCAGAAAACCTTCGCCACGAACCAAACTAACGGTAACAGCGCCCGCACAATTGGAGGCCCCGCCAGCGGTCCGTTCCATCCTCCAAAGAATAAAATAGTAGCCAGGCACGCCACCGTAATCATGTTGGCGTATTCCGCCATGAAGAACATGGCAAACTTCATCGAACTGTATTCCGTGTGATAACCCGCGACTAACTCGGTCTCAGCCTCCGGTAAATCGAACGGAATGCGGTTCGTCTCCGCGTAAGCAGCCATCAGATAAATAAAGAAGCCGATGAACTGTCCGTGGAAAATATTCCATCGCGGAATAATCCAAAGAAACCGCCCGGCCTGCGCCTCCACAATATTTCGCAGGCTAAAGCTGCCTGACTGAATCAGCACTCCGACGAGCGAAAGCCCCAGTGCAATTTCATAGCTGATCATCTGCGCGCTGGCGCGCAATCCGCCCAGCAGCGAATACTTGTTGTTCGACGACCACCCCGCCAGCGCTACGCCATACACGCCCATCGAGGTCACGCCCAGAATGACCAGCAGGCCAATATTCACGTCCGTGATCTCGAGCGGAATGCTGTAGCCGAAAATGGGAATCGAATTGCCGAATGGAATCACCGCAATCGATGTCAGCGCGAAAATCAGCGCCATCATCGGCGCCGCCAAAAACAGCGGCTTGTAAACGTGGGGCGGCGTCAGATCTTCCTTAAACAGAAACTTCAGCCCATCCGCCGCAGGCTGCAGCAATCCAAACGGTCCAACCCGCGTAGGTCCCCAGCGATTCTGCATGTGGCCCACGACTTTACGCTCCAGCCACACCGTATACGCCACGGCGGTGAGCAGCACGATCAATACGATCAGCGACTTGATCACCGACACGAGTATGAACACGCCAACTGACAAGCTCGATTCCTCTCCGGATGCTCAAAAATGAAAGTGGATCAGTCTGCCGCTACTTCGCTCTTCACTTCATGACTTTCGCTCACCGAATTCAGGGCGCGCGAATAACGCCCCAGAGTGCCGGAACTAAAAAGCGTATCGTTCGCCGGAACAATCGACTCCGCGCCTTCTTCAACCCGACGCTCAAGTCCAGCTCCAGATTTTGCTAATGACGTATGCTGGCTGTTTCCCGCCAGCAGATTCAGCCGTGAGACGTCATACCCGGGAACCAGTCGCTGGATTTCATCCAAGATTGCTGTCGGATCGAATGGGCTCAGCTTCGGCTCCAGCCCATGAGCCTCCAGCCAAACCGCATGCCGGTCCGCCTCGCCCGATTGCGCCCCGCGCGATTGTCCCATGTCCGCATGCGTGCCCGCGCGAATCCCTTCTCCAAAGGGCACCAGCCTTCGCACATCGAATCCCATCGCATCCGCGATCCGAACGATAATCTCGAAGTCGGTTTTCGTCCCTGTAACCTCGCCGGCTTTCTTCACCAATTGCACGTCGCCGCAGGTGTTGGTGAACGTACCCGACTTCTCGTAAGCGTTTGCCGCCGGCAGCACCACATCGGCCATCACCGCGGTCTCCGTCAAAAACATGTCCTGCACCACCACGAAACTCTGCGAGAACGCAAATGGATCGATCTGCGCCCGCCCAATCGGATTCGAGCCCACCACATACAAGGCTTTCAACTTGCCCGCTTTGGCGGCCTCGACTATTCCGTGTAAGTCGAGTCCGGCGGCCTGCGGAATCTCTCCCCACTCCTCATGGAACGTGCCGTTTCCCGCCGTCGAGTGATATCCCGGCAATAGGTCGGGATACAAACCCATATCAGCCGCACCGCGCGAATTGGCGTAGTCCGCAAGACAAATAAACTTCGCGCCGGAAATCTGCGAACCAAACTTCACCAGATGGCCAAGCCCTTCCCCACGAATTTCAGAGCCGAAAACGATGACCAGATCCGGTTCGCTGCGAAGCCGGTCGCGCAAGCCATTCCACTGCTCCGATGAATCGTCCAACCCAGCCAAAACCGAATCATCGCCCGCCAAAAATGCCGCAACCTGTACTTCACTCCCTACCGGAATCTGGATGAAACTCGCCGCCTGCCGCCGTAACTTGATTGAATTCGAATTCACCACATACAGCCGCGCCTGATGCAGCCGCACACTATTTCGGATCTGCCACGCCAGCAGTGGATGCTGCTCCGTCGGATCGTTCCCAATCAACAAAATCGCCGGAGCCTTATATACATCCGCCATGCTCGCTGTAGTTCCCTCCTTTCCGCGCAGCGCCGCTGCCAGAGCAGGGAAGTCGGCAGTCCGATGGTGGTCGACATTATTCGTCTTCAGCACCATGCGGGCGAATTTCGACAACAAGTAATCTTCTTCATTCGTCGTCCGCGTCGATCCCACCACTCCAATCGCCGCCCCACCATCCGCGTCGCGAACTTCCGCAAACTTTTTTCCAATCAGCGTGAACGCTTCTTCCCACGTCGCCGGCGTAAGCTTTCCGCCTTTTCGAATCAGCGGCCTCGTCAGCCGGTCTTCATGATTGGCAAAGTCGAACGCATAGCGTCCCTTGATGCACAGAAAATCCCCGTTCGTCCCGCTCTTGTCTCGATTGTCTCCGCGCACAATCTCCATGCCGGTATCCGCGCGCCGTACGCCCAGCGTCGTCTTGCATCCATCGCCGCAGTGCGTGCAGATCGTGCCCACATGNNCCACCGGGCAGATGTCGATGCACATCCCGCACTCTTCGCACTCCAGATGATCTTCTTTATTCGGCGCAATGATCGAACTCACTCCGCGGTTCTGCACTCCCAGCGCCCAAACATCCATGCCCTCGCCGCACACCCGCACACAGCGATAACAAAGAATGCATCGCGGACGGTCGAAGAACACCACCGGCGACCACTGCTGCTCATCCTTGTGGTTCTTGGCCTCCATGAACTTCGACTCGGCCGCACCGTAGGAAAATGTCATGTCCTGCAATTCGCACTCGCCGCCCGCATCGCACACCGGACAATCCAGCGGATGGTTTCCCAACAGCAACTCGACCATCGACTTCCGCGCCTGCTTGATCTCATCGCTGTCGGAAGTCACAACCATCCCTTCGCCGATGATCGTGGTGCACGCAGTTTGCAGCTTGGGCATCTTCTCGATCTTCACCAGGCACATGCGGCAAGCGCCCTGCAGCGACAAGTTGGGGTAATAGCAAAACGAAGGCACCTCAATGCCAACCGTCTTGCAGGCTTCGATCAGCAGCGTTCCTGCCGGAGCCGTCACCTTCTTGCCGTCAACCGTAAGTGTTACGTCAGCCATAAAAATTTAGCGATTTTGTGATTGTGTGATCGGGCGATTGAAAACCTTTCGTTCAAAGCTACTCCGGTTCTCCAATCGCAAAATCACCCAATCACTCAATGACTCAATACGCCCAGTTCTTCGACCGCGCTTTCCTTCTCAAACGGGCACGGCTTGCCATCCAAATGATCTTCAAACTCTTTTCTGAACTTCTTCACGAACGCAATTGTAGGCATCGCCGCCGCATCCCCCAGCGGACAAAACGTCCGCCCCAGCATGTTCTCCGCCAGATACTGCATGTTGTCGATATCTTGTTTCATGCCGCCGCCGCGATGAAACCGCGTCAACGTTTTCTCCAGCCAGTCCGTGCCCTCGCGGCAGGGAATGCACCATCCACAACTCTCGTGCTTGTAAAACTTCATCGTACGCAGCGCGAACTTCACAATGCACTGCGCGTCGTCGACCACAACCACTCCGCCCGACCCCAGCATCGATCCGGCTTTCGCCACCGAATCGAAATCCATCGCGACATCGATTTCATCCGCCTTCAGCGCCGGACACGACGACCCTCCTGGTACCACCGCTTTCAATCCGCGCCCGCCCGGAATCCCGCCACCTACGTCATAAATCATCTTCTTCAGGTTGTAACCCATGGGCAGTTCATACACGCCCGGTTTTTCGACATTGCCGCTCAAGCAAAACAGCCGGGTCCCTCCATTCTTCGGAGTACCCAGCTTCGCGAACCACTCTCCGCCGCCCAAAATAATGTGCGGCACATTGGCCAAAGTCTCGGCATTATTAATGACGGTTGGGCCGCCCCAAAGTCCCACCACCGCCGGGAACGGAGGCCGAATCCGCGGAATTCCGCGTTTGCCCTCAAGCGACTCCATCAGTGCCGATTCCTCGCCTACCTCATACGCCCCAGCGCCGCCGTGCCAATAAATATCCAGATCGCGCCCGCTGCCAAAAATGTTCTTCCCGACAAATCCCCTGGCGTAAGCGTCGCGAATCGCCTTCTGCATGATCACCGACAAATACCGGTATTCGCCGCGAATGTAGATGTATCCGCTGGCCGCGCCCACCGCCAGTGCCGCGATGATCACACCCTCAATCACCGCATGCGGATCGTGCTCAAAAATCAGCCGGTCCTTGCACGTCCCCGGCTCGCTCTCGTCGCCGT
>PLUJ01000002.1:7637-8766 GCA_003165455.1 Acidobacteriaceae bacterium
GCCGGGAGACGACCTTTACCTCATCGGGATGTGAAACCAGGGAAGCCATTGAAATTAAGTGATTGTGTGATTGTGTCATCGGGCGATTTGAAAGTCAGGTTTTCAATCGCCCAATCGCCCAATCGCTAAATCTTGCTCCTGTACCCTTCCAGCAACTTGTCCATCTTCTCCGCCGTCAAATTTTCATGAAAATCGTAATTGACCTGCGCTGCCGGAGCCCAGCTGCACGCTCCAATACACTCCACTTCTTCCAGCGTAAACAATCCATCGGGTGTGGTTCCGTGATTCGAAACACCCAACTTTTTCGCGCAATGCCGTAGAATCTCTTCCCCTCCACGCACCAGGCAACTGATGTTTGTACAAACCTGCACATTAAACTTCCCGCGCGGGTTGGTCGTCAGCATCGAGTAATAACTAATGACGTTCCGCACTTCGAGTTCAGTCAGATCGAGCCTGCCCGCCAGCTCCGCAATCACCTCATCGGACAGATATCCAACCTCATCCTGCGCATAGAGCAGTGTCGGCACCAGCGCCGACCGCTTCGTCGGATAATGCGGCACCATCTCCGCAAACCGCGCCTCGAACTCGTCAGAAAATCTCATAAGAAGTTGCGATTGAGCGATCGTGCCATTGTGCGATTGAAAATCTCATGCCGCATGCCTCGCCGTACGCTGCGAAGCCGCGAATACAGCCGTAAGCTCATTCGCTTCCTTGAGCAGAGCCTCTGTTTTCGACAATGAGACAATTCCAGATTCCGTCATCAATTCCAGCCACAGGATTGCCTCATCCGCCTCCTCAACCACCACCCCAATCTTGGCGACAAACTCGGCTTTCGATCTTGCCCGGCAAACGGCTCGATAATTCGCCGCCACCGAAGTGCCACAACGCGACAATTGCTTTCCCAGAACTTGGGAATCGGTTCTATACGGCAATGAACGATAAAGTCGAATGATCCGCAAAGCAAATGCCTTGGTCCGATCTCTTAGCTGCTCAGGCTGACTGCTCACAACGGCCCCTCATTCGGTTTTCAATCGCCAAATCACCCGATCACCAAATCGCTCAATTTCCTACCTGTCTATTTCCCCTAACACAATGTCAATGCTGCCAATCGCCGCCACCACATCCGCAA
>PLUJ01000002.1:8803-9561 GCA_003165455.1 Acidobacteriaceae bacterium
TAGATGAGCGCTTCCATCTGCGTCTTCATCTTCTCCCGGTCCGGCAACACCACCCCAGGCGCATCCGCCTTGATCGGACCTTCGGGCATTCCATCCAGCGCCTGCTGTACAATCTTGTTCGATTCCCGCAGCTCCGCCACGCGGCACATATACCGCGCAAAAACGTCGCCCTCCTGCTTCACCGGAACCTTGAACTGAAACTTTTCATAACTCGAGTACGGCATATCGCGCCGCAAATCAAAATCCACGCCACTGCCGCGCAGCGTCGGCCCGCTTGCCCCCAGCGCAATGCCATCCTCCGCACTCAGCCGAGCCACGCCTTTGGTCCGCATCATCCAAATCGGATTCCCAGTCAGCAGGTTTTCGTACTCATCTATCTTGCTCGAAAAATATCCCGCGAACTTCCGCACCCGATCAAAAAAATCCAGCGGCGGCTCCAGTGCCACTCCGCCCACCCGAAAATAAGATGTCATCATCCGCTGTCCGCTGATCGCGTCGAACAGCTTCAGAACTTCTTCGCGCTCGCGGAAGCAATACAAAAACACCGTCAGCGCGCCAATATCCATCGCATGAGTGCCCAGCCACACCAGATGCGAATTGATCCGCGTCAATTCGTTCATCAAAACCCGCATCCACTGCGCCTTCGGAGGAATTTCCAGCCCCAACAACTTTTCCACCGCCAGCACATAACAAAGATTGTTGGTCATCGGGCACAGGTAATCGATGCGGTCGGTCAGCGGCACCACCTGCTGATAAAA
>PLUJ01000002.1:9571-16565 GCA_003165455.1 Acidobacteriaceae bacterium
GGATGCTGCGGCCCCATGTTCAGGATCATCGTTCGATCCTGCCCCGGTTCGAGTACCGGTGTCGCCGTCATGTGTGCCATCAGCGGTAACCCTCCACCGGGTAATCCTTTCGCAACGGGTGCCCCTGCCAATCCTCCGGCATCAAGAGCCGCCTTAAATAAGGATGCCCCGTAAATCGCACTCCGAACAAATCGAAAACTTCGCGCTCAAAATAATTTGCCCCCGCCCACACCGGCGTCAGCGATTCCACCGCCGGACTCTCGCCATCCAGCCGCACTTTCAACCGCAGCCGTTCCTTCTTCGAAATCGAAAGCAGATGGTAGATCACTTCAAACCGCGGCTCCGCCGGAAACCAATCCACACATGTAATATCCGACAAGAACCTGAAATCGCACGCGGGATCCTCGCGCAACAGCGCACAAGCCCCGCGAATGTTCGAACGTTCCACCGTGATCGTCATCTCGTCGCGGTCAAACTTCACCCCCTCGACCGCCGCCGGGTTCCACGCCAGCAGTCGCGCCACCGCCGGATGACCCTTCAGTTGCTCCACATCGGTGATTGCTGGCGCCAAAGCCATTATCGTGTCCCTCGCCTTACCGCCTCTGGACCCCAGTCCAGTACGCCCTTTTTCCACACATAGAAGAATCCAACCAGCACGATCCCGATGTAAACAAACATCTCCCACAGGCCGAAATGTTTCAAATCCCGCAAAATCACCGCCCAGGGATAAAGAAACACCGCCTCCACATCGAACAAAATAAACAGCATCCCTACCAGGTAAAACTTCACCGAAAAGCGCCCGCGCGCATCCCCCTGCGGGTGCATGCCACATTCGTAAGCTTCCATTTTTGCCCGAGTCGGTTTACGCTGCCCAATCAGCCAGGAAAGTGAGATGATTGCAGTCGCAATCCCTCCGGCCAGCAGAATGTGGATCAAAAAAGGCAGGTAGCGAACGAAGTAATTGTCGGGCATAGAAGAGCGTATATATAATTCGCGCGATGCTTAATTAAACATTCTAGATTAGGTCTCATGCGCGTGAGTGTCAAGAGAACCACGATGAATTTGCGAATTACGCCGATGCGAATTGGGAAACAAGAACTCGAACGCCTGGTATCAGCGGACTTTGTCAGCTCTCCATGTCCTGACTTTCGTCCTGATTTTCCAATCACCCAATCACCCGATCACCCAATCCCTCAATCCTTATGATTTTTGGCTTTAATACCGACGTCAAACATGGCGATACCATCTACCACGTGCAAAGCGAAGCGCGCGAGGGCGAACAGCTCCTCCAGACTCAGGTCTTCATGCGCGGCCGCTGCATCGGGAAAAAAGCCGTCTCCTACGCCGCCACGCCCGGGTATGGTGATTCTCAGAAGGAACAGCAACTCCGCGACCAGCACCGCCTCGTTCTCGAGGCCATTCGGGAAGGGAATTTAGAGGCCGTTCTCGACCGCACAGAAGGTGAATCCCTCGCCGCCATCAAACAACTCGAGCTCCACTGGGAAAATGCCGACTCCGTTCGCTCCGATCACAACCTCACCATGCGCCTTCGCGTCACTGAAAATGACACCGCAGTCCCCAGCGCGCGCCTCACCTTCCGCTTCTCCCGTCCCGAAGCTGCACCCTTCTACACCCAGGCAATCAGCGACTCCGCCGGCCGCGCCGAAATCTCTTTCGAAATCGATGAATCCTCGCTCCCCGATTCCTCCATCCTCATCCAGGCCACTCATGCAGGCCGCACCGTCACCCGCAAATTCGCACTGCGCAAATCGGATTAACAGACGTTGCTTTGCGTCCTCCGAGCCTTATCTGTTGGGCCGGATTGATCCTTGCTACCGCGGACGAACTGCTAAACTGACGGAAGCCTGTATCGAATGCCTGCCATGATCCTCCACATCAACGGCGCTCCCCGGACCTTCCCCGATCCCGCTACTCCATTCACTCTCGCGGCCCTGATCGAGTCCCTTAATATGAAGTCTGACCGCGTCGCCGTCGAACTTAACCGCGAAATCGTCCCCCGCGACATCTGGCCGCAAACCATCCTCAAAGACGGCGACCACCTGGAAATAGTCCACTTCGTCGGCGGCGGCCTCTAGCCTCGCTTTACCCTGTGTTCCCCCGTGTCCCCTGTGTCAAAGATTTTAGCGTTCTCTTAAATCGCCCAATCACAAAATCGCCCAGTCACTCAATGCCCCCACCGCGCACTCTTCTAGTTAACCCCCTCCCGTATAAATTCTCATTGACTCACTCGCTCTCAAGTCTAAAATGTTTGAAACATTTGACCCCATAATTGTTTCAAACATTATCGGAGAAGAATGCAGGATAGCTTTCCATCACAAGAAGTAATCGCCCTCACCGGCATCACCGCCCGCCAGCTCCAATGGTGGGACGAACGCGGCGTCGTCAAACCCGCCCGCGAGGGTCACCGCCGCCTGTACTCGATGCAGAACCTTACCGAGGTCGCCGTCATCTGCGAGCTCCGCCGCAAAGGCTTCTCACTGCAAGGGGTACGAAAGGTCATGCGCTTCCTGGACCGCGAACTCGGCAAGGGCCTCGCCGATATCGTTTCCCGCAACTCTGACGTTCACTTACTTACCGACGGCACGCATCTTTATCTGGAGACTTCCGCGCGTCAGATCGTCGATATTCTCAAAAATTCCAATCAGCCCATTCTAGGAATTTGCCTGAGCGATGCCGTTCGCCGGGTTCGCGACGACGTCCGCGCCGGCTTCATCGCGACAAAAACGAATACTTCGGTAACTTCATCATTCGAACGTCGCCGTGCTAGAAAGGTCTCCTAGATGCTCTTAAAAGAATCGAGTCAGCGATTCTGTTTCGAAGCGATGGAGCAGCGACTTAGCTTTAGAACGCTGGCTTATAGATTTTGTTTTGAAATGCCGGATGGGTGGTTCCGTTCCGAACGCGACGCAAGAGATTTGAACCCAGAGTTGGCAACTTAGTTTTGAACCAGATCCGCAACTTAGTTTTGAAAGGGTGCGGCTTCAGCCGCACCGTGAATGCCGCAGAGTAGCCAGCGGCTTTAGCCGCGAAGGACGCTTTATAACGTTTGCTCCAACGGGGAGGACACATGGTCGGCGAACTGGACNNGAAAACGCCGGCGAAGTCGGCGAAAAGGAAGATCCCTACTGGGCAGTTCTCGCCTGCCCCTCATGCGGCATGCTCGGCCTTATCACTCGCCGCCAAATCAACGGCCTCGTACCCGTCATCTGCGGCTCCGAACAGTGCTCCGCTCAATTCTTTATCCGTGACAGCGAAGTCGTAGTCCGCAAACCGTTCTAAGATTGACCGATCGAGCCATTGAGTGATCGTGAAATTGTCAGCTGCTTTTTAGTCGCTCAATCGCTCACTCGCCCAATCGCTCAATTCTGCCGTACCAGCTCAACCGCCACCTGATCCACAATCTCAATCCCAAATCCTTCGAGCGCCGCCACCTTCTTCGGACGATTGGTCAACAGCCGAATCCTTCGTAAATTCAAATCCGATAAAATCTGCGCC
Source organism: Acidobacteriaceae bacterium (assembly GCA_003165455.1). Taxonomy (GTDB): domain Bacteria; phylum Acidobacteriota; class Terriglobia; order Terriglobales; family Acidobacteriaceae; genus Sulfotelmatobacter. The sequence continues at coordinate 13,088 of PLUJ01000002.1, forward strand.
CCAATCCCAATCTCCCTTTGCGTTTGCCGCTCATTATCCAGCAAGGCCGGCAACTTCCTTCCCCGATGAAACGTCAGCGCCGTCCGCTCTCCCACTTTTTCTGTCGAAAATCCCTGCGACGTCTGATGCAAGTAAATCAGCGCACCCCGACCCTCCTGTGCAATCCGCCGCAACGATCCCTCCAGCGTGGCATGGCACTCGCATCCCGTCGCCCCAAAAACATCGCCCATCAGACAGTGCGCGTGCATCCTTACCAGCACCGGTTCTCCGCCCATCTCCAGATCCCCTCGCACCAACGCCACGTGCGACTCTCCACCGTCCACTTCGCTCTCATACGCGATCAGCCGGAACTCTCCAAATCTCGTCTCCACCAGCGCCTCGCCCACGCGGTGTACATACCGCTCGTGCGCCATCCGGTACCGGATCAGCTCCGCCACCGTCAGCATCTTCATCCCATGCTCATTGCAAAACGAAATTAAATCCGGAACCCGCGCCATGGTTCCGTCATCCTTCATAATCTCGCAAATAATCCCCGCGGGAACCATCCCCGCTAGCCGCGCCAGATCCACCGACGCTTCCGTCTGTCCCGCCCTCACCAGCACCCCGCCCTTTCGTGCGCGCAGCGGAAACACATGCCCTGGCCTCGCCAAATCCGCAGCCGTCGTCGCCGGATCGATCGCCACCTGAATCGTTCGTGCCCGGTCGTAAGCCGATATGCCCGTAGTTACGCCCACTCGCGCGTCAATCGCTTCGCAAAACGCCGTCCCATATTGCGAAGTATTCTCCGCGCTCATCGGCCCCAGCCTCAGATGGTCCAGCCGCTCCTCCGTCATTGCCAGGCACACCAACCCACGCCCATACTTCGCCATGAAGTTGATCGCCTCCGGAGTCACCTTCTCCGCCGCCAGCGTCAGATCGCCCTCGTTCTCCCGATCTTCATCGTCCACCACCACAATCATCCGGCCAGCGCGAATCTCCTCAATGGCCGTAGGAACGTCGGCGAAATTTTGGCTGTTCATAATCTCAACGGATTGTAACAAAGCAGCTTGTCCAGCTTTTCAATCTTCCGCTACCCGCGCCGGTTAAATCGCAGAATTCTCTACATTTGTCCTTAAATTTCCCGCAATGTCCCATCTTGTCTCTTGCCCGGTTCCAGAGGCTATTCTAAAGTGGGGACTCGTCAACGCCGCAAGGCTTCGGAGTCGGCCAGTGCGGGAGGCCCCGGGTTCCGTTCTAGCGGCCAAACCTGACGCGAATGCGCCGTGGAGAATGGGGAGGACCGTTCTCCACGGCGATTAATCTAACTGCAAAATCCTGCACATCTGTCTCCCTCCGTACAGACACCCGTCTTTCCCGGACCTACACTTCCCCCAATCCTTGCCAATTAGTTAATCAATCGTTATGCAGACGCGCTTCGACAGATCGTGAGCCACCGTGCCGTATTCGAATGGTTCGCCTCGCTCTCGTACCGCAGATTCCCCAGCATATGCCCGCTTAGCCGTCGATGCCTCCCAGCCCTACAGTCCGCCGTGCCGCATCTTTGAACGCCCCGTCGACCTCAAAGCCAGCTGCGCCGAAGATGACGGCAAAGTCGTTCACGAAGATTGCTATGTCGCGAGAGTGTGCAGAGGCGCAAAAAAAGAACCTGCCCCAACGGACAGGTTCTCACAACATCCAGCGGCCACAAGCCTCCGGAAAATCTAGACCACCAACCCTACTGCGGATTCGACTGGGGACTCGCTGGCGGAACCGCCGCCTGCCCCGGACCCTGATCCGCACCCCCTCCTCCCGCATTTCCAATCACGTCGCCCGATACAATCATCTCCACTCGACGGTTCAACTGCCTGCCCTGTGCCGTACTGTTATCCGCAACCGGATCGGCCTTCCCCATCCCCTGCGCCGTCACGTTGTTCATGGATACGCCGTTGCTCACCAGGAAATCCCGCACCGCCTCCGCCCGTTTATCCGAAAGCGTCTGGTTGTACTCATCGCTGCCCACGCTGTCCGTGTATCCCATGATCTGCAGATTTAAGTCCGGATAAGCCAGCACAATGCCCGAAATCTTGGCCAGTCTCTCACGCGCCTCTGATTTCAATTCGTACTTATTGAACGCGAACAGCACATCCGGCATGCTGACGATCAATCCCTTCGCCGTGTCGCGTGTCTGCAGCACTTGATTCAACTGGGCCAGCAGCCGAGCGCGCATCGCTTCTTTCTGCTGGATCGCCTCCTGCCGCTGCTGATCCGCCAGTTGTGCCTGCTGTTGCGCAGCGGCCGCCGCCGCCTGAGCCTGCTGCTGTGCCAATAAAGCCGCCGCTTGCTGTTGCTGCGCCGCCGCTTGTGCCGCTTGCGCCTGCTCCGCTACCTGTTCCGCCTGCGCACGCCGTCGCGCATCTTCCTCGGACTGTGCCTGCGACTGCGCCGCCTGCTGTTGTGCCGCCGCCGCATCCGCCTCGGCTTTTGCCTGCGCTTCTTCATGAGCGCGGCGGTCTGCGTCAATCTTTGCCTGCTCCTTCCGGCGCAACGTCAACACACACGCATCTTCCGCCATCTGTGTCGCTCCGCGCGCCGCCGTCCCAATCGGAGTTCGTCCCTGCTTGCGCTGGTAATAATCTTCCGCGCGCTGCAACATGTCTTCTGCTTTCGTCAAGCTATCCGGAGCATACTGCTGCGCTCCCGCCGCCTTCGCAATCACCACCGCATTGCGCGCTTCCAGCAGATCCAAAGGAACCTTCACACTGGCTCGGCTCGACGGAAGTTGGTCAGCCGGAATGTCGATGGTGTACTGTGCGCCCTCCAGCACATCGAACTTGGCGTCAATGGGTTCTTCAAATCCCTTGGTGTCCGCCCGGAGGATGTTTTCCGCCACCACTTTGTTGCTGGGATGCGTTACCGAATAATAGGGCTCGGCCGTTAGGATCATGCCGAAAGCCTGCAGGTCCGTGGTGACGTCAATCTTGTCTTTGCCGTTGTCGCCCGGAAGAACTTCGCCCAGATTCACCGCCCGTCCTTCCGGCGTAATGGCCCACAACACATANNGCATGAGTTCCGTGCCGCGAAAGTCCACCGTGGTCGACCCGCCGCGGTGCCGATAATTCACCGCTTTGGTCGTGCGCGCATAAACGTTCACGCGGAACACCGGCAACGCGTCGTTCTGCCCGGTATTCTGGTTCATCTCCTGCGGCGCGGCATCCTGATCCGACGGCGGAACTTGGCTGGGATGAGGAGAGGTAGGATAAAGCGGAGCCGAGGAATTGTCGTTATTCTGCGCGAAACCCGCGCCCAACAACATCATGACGCCTAACAGCAAAATAACGGCTCTCTTCATAAGAAAATCTCCGTGACCAACACCTGCCGCCAACCAAACACAAATCAGCGGACTTCGGATAATCCAACCGTAGCAGCCGGTTCACGAGAACTTCAATACAGGGCATCCCCTACAAGTCGCAAGAAAGGAGCGTAAATTGCGCACTCCAGG
>PLUJ01000034.1 GCA_003165455.1 Acidobacteriaceae bacterium
AAAGGCTGATTCATATCGAGCCTCAAGTGCGCGGGACCGGTGGTTTTAGCAAACATAACCTCACAATGCCTGGCGATTCTTATGGTCTCGCTGCAGGTTTTCCGGACACCGAAAACGAAACGGTCAGACACCACCTGCTTGGAAGCCCATGGACGCGGCTGGTAAACGACGGTTTCCTCGTCGATCCGCGCGGGGGGGGATTTTTTGAGGTTTCAGAAGAGGGCCACGCAGCGAACACCGCTGTCCTGAACGCGCCCCCCACAAAGCAAGCAGACGGCATACCTACCGCTTTCATTTCATATTCCTGGGAAAGCGATGCTCATAAAACCTGGGTGCGGCAGCTTGCCGAGAAGCTACGCTCACAAGGAGTGAAAGTCATACTCGATCAGTGGGAGCTGCCCCCTGGAGGGGATCGCACTCACTTCATGGAAAGCAACATCGTCGCGAGCGATTTCGTAATCATTATCTGCACTCCCACCTATGCGATAAAGGGCAATAAGCGAGACGGGGGCGTTGGCTATGAAGCAATGATCATCACCAGCCAACTCGCTCGGCGAATCCTCCAAGACAAATTCATACCCATTTTGCGATTAGGAAATTTTGATGATTCGGCGGTTCCCGTCTGGCTTCAGTCGAAGATCGGCGTTGATTTACGAGGAGATCCCTACGACCCGAAACAATATGACATTCTTCTGCGGGCGGTGCATCGAGCCAATGATGTGGCGCCCCCGATCGGCCCAAAGCCGGTGTTTGCCGCAAGTCCCGACATAGTTGAAAACGCGGTGAGCGCTCTTCTTGCAGAAGAAGGCAAGCCCACGACGGCTTCGCTTGCCATGCCCACGACACACAGCACAAACGAGCCCGCACAGAAGCCCATCGCTTACGCATGGTACGAATTGAAAGGAACGGCAGATCGGATTCAAAGCTACGTTCGGCTGACCTTCGACAGCTTACTCACCTTCGAGACTTCCGCCGGCGAAACGCTGAAAGGCACGGAGTCAGAGATTTCCCGGAAATATTTGATGTTTGACCTGGACCTTCGTACCAAGGGCTACGCGCGCATGCAGACTTTCAATGGCTCCGGCGGCCAGAGTTTCAATCTGCCATCGTAATCTCGGCCCGTCACCCGGCCGTCTGAGCTTGATTGAAGCTGCTGGGAGTTTCAGACAGCACCGCATATCCTCTGCGATAATCGCATTGTGTGCGGCCGATATCGAGTTTCGAAACGAAAGCAAATTCTCGCGGAGCAGTTCAATGCCCTCCCGGACGAAGAAGACTGGGAACCGCACTACAACGTCGCGCCAACGCAATCCGTTCCTGTCGTTCGCCAGCACCCGAAAGAACCGGTGCGGCGTCTGTCGCTATTGCGCTGGGGACTCATTCCGTCCTGGATGAAGGATTCGTCGGGCGCGGCGCGCATGATTAACGCGCGTTCGGAGACTGCCCGCACACAGCCTGCATTTCGCAATGCGCTTAAGTCGCGCAGATGCCTCGTTCCCGCAGACGGTTTTTACGAATAGCAGAAAAAAGGCACGGCCCGCCAGCCTTTCTGCTTTGAGGTCAGCGACGGCAAACTCTTCGCGTTTGCGGGATTATGGGAACGCTGGAAAGACCCAGACGAAGAATGGATCAAGACATGCGCGATTCTCACGACCGAGGCTAATTCCGTCACCTCGCCGATACACGACCGGATGCCAGTCATCCTTAATCCTGGCGACTATGACCTATGGCTTGATCCCGGCATGACGGACACGGCGGCCGCCTCCGACTTGCTCAAGCCTTTCGACGCGCGCTTAATGCGCCGCTATCCAGTCAGCACCCGCCTCAATAATGTCGCCAACGACGACGAGGAATGCTCCCAGCCGATCAAACTCCCGGCATCGCAAACATCCCTCTTCGCTTGAGTGCGCCCCATATTTCTGCGCTGACACCATTCATGCAAAGGGACCGTGGTGTCCCATCGTCATGAACAGGAAAAAGGCCACGATGACGATCGCCGCAACCGCGATGCCGCTTGGCGATGTCAGGAAGGCAAAACCCTTGGCAAACCAGGCCGAGGCCGCTTTCCAGAGCAAACACATCCCCGCTTTTGCTTTGGCAATCAGTATCTTCGGATGGCATATGAGGAATTTCAGACTTCCCCAGGATTGTTTGACCCATGCGAAGAAGGCCTTAACCTTCATGTAAGCGATCTTCACTTCCTCGGGGAACAGGATTGCGTCGATGAGGGCCTTTAAGAAAATCCAGGCATGGCGCACCTTGGCCTTCGCGCGCTCCCATGACGACGAATCCTTCTGCTCCCTCGCCGTCGATGTCTCTTGAGTTCCTTCCTCTTTCTTTTCCTGCGTAGCAGATGCAGATTCCGAACCACCAAAAAGAAATATGATTGCTGACTTCACTTTGCGCCAGGCCCACCGGGCAGCCTTGATAATAGAAAACATGAAAGCCTCCAATTGCGGATGACTGAGGTTTTGGAGGAAGGTTGGCCTTCTGGGGTTGTTTGCATACGCGCCCGTCTTTCGGGCGCTTACAGAAATAAAACAAAGTTCAATACAACCCCCGTGACCCCTCCCTTCAGCGCGGAGCACGCTTGCTCTTACGACGAAGAAACCCCGCGCTTTTCAAAAGGGCGCCGTAGGGGTTTCGCAGTCGCGTTTTAGCGGCGGTCTGTTTCTCGAAGTCTCGATTCTTTCCAACTTGTTTCTCAGCATATGGCGCTACCGTATTGAATTTCCGCCATAATCCGCTCCGCTTCACACAGCCGCCTTCGCGATTGCCGAAGCGTCTCCGCCACATATAGTCGAACTCCCTTCAACTGGCACGGCGTTGGCGCCCATGGCATCTCTGCGTTTTCCCCTTCTCTCGTTCACACCTGTTGTCTGTTTATCGCTACTCGCAGTTTCCGCGCGCGCCGAGAACTCCGCCACGCTTGAGCAGGCTTGGACGCAGGCCTACCGCAACAATCCTTCCCTCGAAGCGCAGCGCGCGAGCCTACGTGCGGTGGACGAACAGGTCTCGCAAGCCTTGAGCAACTGGCGGCCGAGCGCCGACGCGACGGCGAGTGTCGGCCGCACCGATCAGTACGCGCCTGAGCTCGCGCCGTTTGAAGATCCACGTTATGACGGCAACGCGCGCAGTTATGGCGTGCAGGTAAAGCAGCCATTGTTCCGCGGCTTCCGCACGAAGGCTGAAACCGAAGCAGCGGAAAAGACGGTGCTCGCCGGCCGCGCCAAACTGGAAAGCGCCGAACAGCAGCTTTTCCTCGATACGGCCTCGGCCTATCTCGGCATCTTGCGCGACGAAGCCGTGCTCGACCTGGAGCGCAACCACGAGACGGTGCTGGAGGACAAACTTAAGGAAACCAACACGCGCGCTCAGGCGGGCGAGCTCACTCGCACCGACGAGCGGCAATCCGAATCGCGCCTCGCGCGCGCCCGAGTGAGCCGCTATCAGGCGGAAAGCACGCTTACCCAGGACCGCGCGGCGTACACCCGCCTTGTGGGCATGGACCCCGCAGGCCTGCAGCCCCCCGTCCTCATCGTGGAATCGGCGAGTTCGCTTGCCGCGATCTTTCATCGCGCGGAGACGAACAATCCGGACGTTCTGTCGGCGCAATATGCGGTAGAGGAAGCCGACGCGGAGATCAGGCTTAACCGCGGTGGTCTTCTGCCCGAGGTCGATCTCGTGGGCAGCTCGACGCGAAGCTACGGCGAGGACATCAGCCTGCCCGGCCGCGAAGATTCTAGCCAAGTGCTCGTGCAGCTCACCGTCCCGCTCTATCGTTCCGGCACGGACTACTCAAAGACACGCCAAGCCCAGCAGACTGCAACACAAAGACGCGAAGAGCTTGATGAGGCCCGGCACAAGGCGCACGAGTCGGCCGACAACGCCTGGCAATCTTTCATGACGGCCCAGGCCGCACTCGACGCCGACAGGTCGGAGGCCGATGCGTCGGCTCAGGCCCTTGCCGGCGTGAAAGAGGAATCGAAGGTCGGAACCCGCACCACGCTTGATGTGCTCAACGCCGAGCAGGAACTCCTCGACGCCAAGACCGATATGGTCAAAGCCCAGCACGACCGCGATCTCGCGGTGCTGCAGATTCGTGCGGCGGAAGGCATGCTCACGGCACAGAACCTGAAGCTTCCCGTCGAGCCTTATGACCCTAAGCGCCATTACGACGATGTGAGGGACCAATGGGCCGGATTCAGCGAGGATGATTCCCGCTACGCGGTAAAGTCTCTTTCCACTCCAACGGCGCGCTGATCGATGTCGGATCAACAGGAAATTCCCCACCATGAGAGCTCAGGGCTTTCCGTCCTGGCGCTCACCTTGAGGTTTCACGGCATCGCCGTGGATGCGGGTCAGCTGCGCCATCAGTACGGCAACGCCATCGGCGTCACTGAGATCCTGCGTTGCGCGAAGGACTTGAAGCTCAAGGTGCGCGCGATTGAAAGTAAGTGGGAACGCCTGGCAAAGACGCCGATGCCCGCCATCGCGGAGCTTCGCGACGGCAGCTTTATCTTTCTTTCCAAGGCAGGCGAGGAGGCGGTTCTTATTCGTGACCCCACTGTCGGCCGCCCGCAGTCCGTGACGCGCGAGGAATTTGAGTCGCAGTGGGGCGGGAGGCTCATTCTCCTGGCCCGGCGCGCGGCGCTCAATGAACTTTCGCGCCGCTTCGACATCGGTTGGTTTTTGGCCATCCACAAATACCGGCGCATCCTAAGCGAGGTACTCGTCGCCTCTTTCTTCCTCCAGCTTTTCGCGCTCGTCTCTCCCCTTTCTTCCAGGTCATCATCGACAAGGTGCTGGTCCATCGCGGCATCAGCACGCTCGACGTTCTCGTCCTCGG
>PLUJ01000318.1 GCA_003165455.1 Acidobacteriaceae bacterium
CAGTAAAAGAATCCAAGGATTCCGAAGGCCCCACTCTAGTCGCGCCCTCTGCGGCTAGAGTTGGTTTTTGAGTTTGCATTATCCGGGACCTCCTTCGTTTTCGGCAACCGACCGGTTCTCAGTAGCTCATAGAACAGCAGCACTCGGCCGCTCGCCACTATCTCCTCCCTGCGCACGTACCGGAACCCGAATTTCTCCAAAATGTGTTTTGAAGCAACGTTGCCTTCATCCACATCGGCCAGCAGGCGCGGCAACATCAGCCGCGAAAACGCGATCTCGATCAAAGCCGCGGAAGCTTCCGAGGCCAGACCCCGCCCCCAATAAGAACGCGCAAGATAGTAGCCCAGATATGCGGCCTTTTCCCCCGGGGCATTCCGCAGCCCGCAACACCCAATGTATTTCTCCTCTTCTTTCAAAACCGTTGCCCACAAGCCATAGGTTCGGGACGGCTTCCCGAGATATTGATGTCGAAATCGGGCCCGCGCCTTCTCTAACGGCCAGGCTTGCCCTCCCACATACCGGCGCACTTCCGCATCGTTATGCATCCCAATGAAGCCCTCCTCGTCGCTCGCCTGGTGCGTGCGGAACAGCAAACGCTTTGTCTCAAGAAAAATCATTCGGCTCGCCAACAAGCCTTAGAAGACTGAGATCTGACCGAGTCATCCGCCTGCTGAATTCGGAATTTTTCCCCGTTCGCCGCGACGTACTCAGGTCTGACTCAGATCCATCACTTCGTGTCGTCCGCGCATTCTAATCCAGCCCCTCCCGCTTGCCAGATTCCCCTGCTCATAGCAAACTAATACATGGGACCTGGGAATCAAAAACCGACACTTGAGGTCTGCCCATGCGGGTAATGTCCAGGTTCATGGCCTCAGCCACCGATCCCGCGCACTTCCCCGCTCCCACTCTGCCGGAGGTCGCGTTTCTCGGACGCTCCAACGTTGGCAAGTCGAGCTTGATCAATACGCTGGTCGAAACCAAACTGGCCCGTACCAGCTCCACGCCCGGCCGCACCCGCAGCATCAATTTCTTCGAAGTACGCTGGCCCGGGAAGCCTCACCCCGAGGTCATCTTCGCCGACCTGCCGGGCTACGGATATGCCAAGCTTTCGCGTGAAATTTCCGCCGAATGGCCCAAGTTCATCGAACCTTATCTGAATGACCGTCCTACTCTTGCCTTGTGTATTGCGCTCGTCGATGTGAATGTTCCGCCTCAGGACAGCGACCGGCAGCTCATCGACTTCCTTCAGGCCTCGGGCCGCGATTTTCTTCTGGTCGCCACCAAAAGCGACCGGCTCTCGAACAACCAATTGCGCAACGCACTGAAAGTCCTGAGCGATGCATATCCAACGGCTCCGGTGATTACTTTCTCCGCAAAAACCCGCGCCGGTCGCGATGAGCTCTGGAACAAAATTCGACACTCAGCCGCTGACAACGCCATTCGCAGGTAGGCTCCGGATCACTTCGGTCAGTTTTCCTGCTCCTATCAAGTGCGCCTAGGCGGCATCGTGTTCATGGGTGCCCTTTTTGTGCGCGGTCCTCTTCTGCCGCAAGGCGCTGCTCAAGCGGCGCGACCAGCGAGCGCTGGAACTCTGGCTGCTTGGTAAGAGCTAGTCGCAGTGCAGTTGCGTAGTAAGGCCGAGCCTCTTCTCGCCTGCCAAGCGCATCCAGCAGTTTGCCCATCTGTGCATTCACTCCGGCCGAGTCGGGCGCGAGAGCCACAGCTTGTTGTGCTTCCTGTAGTGCCTCCGGCAATCGCTTGTCGGCGAGAAACACACCTGCCTTCTGTGCGTGCGCCAACGCCGCCGCAAGTGGAATCTCGAAGTGTCCTTCGTACACAAAGACACTTAAGTCGATTGCATCGGCAGCCTTCAAGGTCTTGAACTGCTCATAAGGATTAAGTGGAGGCGGGCCGAATTCGAATCCCGTGAGATTGACTGCGCTGATGAACACGGGACCATCGATCGCAGGAGTAGCGTCGGAGAGCGTGCCCAGCCAGATTGATTCTATGGTCGGAAGCAGCTTGCATGGAATCTTGTAGTAGTCATAGTCAATCACACCGGTTCCGAAGTAAACGAACCAGCAGTTTTGTATGTGGCGCTCGTCGGTATATTGCTTCACGGCATGCAATTGCTGCGCCCAGTCCGCACTCGAATCGCTTACATACCTCCAAACGTTCTTTGGACCACCGAAGGCTTCGTTCGCATAGCCAATGCAGTCGGGGAATGCGCGCGTCACCGAAATTGCCTGGAAGACCAGCAGAAGTACGACCGCATACCTCCAGCGGCGGCTGTTCCTAATCAGCACGGAGACCGCGCCCGCGATCAGGATCGCAAGAAAGATGTAGACGGGCAGAATGTGGCGAATGCCGATGTTCATTCCGCCCTTCATCGACGCAGCCAGATAAATGAGCGGCGGGATCAGCAGAAACAGGACTTCGCGCCTCTTTTGCAGCCGCCCGCTCGCGATCACCCAAACGCTAATCGCCAGCAGGATCAGGAATGTGAGGCTCGATTTCACCAGCATGGCCACTGGAAAGTAAAACCAGACGGCATGCGGATAGGATTTGCCGAAGAGGTAACTGTTGAAGTCGTCGGCGCTGAATAATACGTGCGCAAAGCCGTAGATGTAGGACTCGGGGAGCAAGTGAAACCGGGCGAATTCGTGAAGCACTTTGGCTTCGGTAGGACTTGGAACTTTGGCAAGTTGCGCCTCCATGGGCGGATTCAACTGCAACCCGTTCCCGCGCGCCGCATAGCGGAAGCCATAGGCCGCCCACAGAATTGCGACCGACATCAGGCCGATGATCACCAGAGCCGTAGCGTAGCGGGCGGCACGTTTACCGGCAGAGAGACGCGATCCGCTGTCCGCTGACTGTCGCCGGAATATCTGGATTCCCGCGAGAATCAAGAGCATGGGGAACACGAGGACAGCGCTGTGCTTGGACGCCAACGCCAGTCCCGCGGCAAGCGCGGTTATCGCCACCCGCCCGGCGGACGGCAATTGCACATAGCGGTAGAACGCATAGATCGACGCCAGTAAGAAACATGCTTGCGCCGCGTCAGTGGTCACCAGCGCTCCGTGAGCGAGCAGGGTTGGATCGAACAGCAGAAGCCCGAGCGCAAGGAAGCCCGCAGTGGTGCCGAACATTTCTCGCGTCGCGAGAAACGCGATCACCAGCAACAGCAGCGTGAAGATTGAGGCCGCCATCTGCGCCCGAAACACTATCTTGTCGGCGTCGTTGTGAAAGATGAAATCTCTTCCACCAAGAACCGCCTGCAGCCGGTAAGGACGATCTTGCAGCTCTGGAACGTTCAGCTGCATGGGAAGCAAAGGCGCAGTGGCAACGAACTTAACCAGCGGCGGATGCTCGGGATTCAAGCCAAAGTCGCCGTGCCACGACATATATCCGGAATAGATATGGTCGGGTTCATCCCATGTGATGGTGTTGGCGCGTGAGATCAGTGCCAGGTGGGCGGCGAAGAGCAACATAAACCCGGCCACGCCCGCCACCACCCACAACCGGCGAGGGTCCCCTTGGAGTGACTTCAATGCTCGTACTTCACGAAGAGAATTCAGAAAACCACCTTCAGTGAGACTAAGTCTGTATCAGCCCGCGCCGTCGCGCTTATGTAGCCGAATCCGCTGCCGCGCACGACATCTGACGGCAAGCCGAAGTTCAAGACATAAAAAGCTCGGCGCGGAACGCCAGTGTACCAAGTTCGCCACCGCCGCGTGTGCGACCGGAGCCTAAACCGACAAACCGAGGGACGGTAGTTGGAGAAGGGTCGCTATTTCACTCGTTTACCCAGACGAATTGGCCGCTGACTTGGAAGCTGTCCAGAAACGGGCTTGTGACCGATAACCGAACCAGTTCCGGATAGTCGGTAACCCTTCGGAACGCCCTCCCTCAGGTGAGAGGAGACCTCCGTCTCCTGTTAACTTTTGTCGCATTCCGCTCCTGAACCATTCTCTTGCCGGAAACTACGTCATCTTTGCCTTCCCTTGGATTGCTCTTCACGTAAAGCTGAGCTGAAAATCTTCCGATAGAGTCTGGCAGAGACTTGCACTTCGCCGGCGCACGGAAATCGCAATCCAAATTGCGGCCCGAAGTCTGAGTCTGCCGCTATGGCTGAAGAAAACAGCGCCGGTGCATCGTACTTGGCCTCCCTAAAACAGTCCACCGCAGCCTCCACCTCGGGCACGGCGGCGGCTCGCGCCCCCGAGGCTGCGACCTATCCTGATTTCTCCACTGAGCCTTCCCTGACACCGCAGCCAAAGGCTGTTTTCACCGAGAAGCGCAGGAGCCCACGCTATCGCTGCCAGGGCAGCGCTCATCTAAAAGAAATCATTACCGGCGTCGCCACCTGGGCCACCTTCACCGACATCAGTTTGCACGGGGTCTATGTTGAAGCCATGTCCACCTACCCCGTGGGCGCGCGTCTCGCTCTTACCCTCGAGCTGAACGGTTTTCGCATCGAAACCCGCGCTGAAGTGCGGGTCATCTACCCTGGCCTCGGCATGGGAATCTGCTTCCTCTCCCTGCCGGAAAGGCAACACCAACAATTCCAGGAACTTTTGAAATCACTTTCCCAACCATCCGTCCTCAACAAGAACTCCCGGACTCCCATAGAGCTTCCTCTCACGTACTCCAGGCCCAACGTTGCAGATCCACGCGCCGCTCTTCAATCCATCGTTGATTTTTTTGAGCAGCGCCATATTCTCAGCCGCGATGAGTTCCTGCGAATTCTGAAGAAGAGCCAGCGCTCCGGCAATTGACCCCACGGCGCCCCTGTGCGACATTCGCATGTCCCGTCTTGGTCTACGACCGAACGATGAATTACTGACGTTCTTCGGCCCGTCACATTGTTTGGATATGATGGAAGCATCATGGCTCGCTATCTGGTCACCGGCGCCGCAGGATTTATCGGATCCTCGCTTGCGCGGGAGTTGCTGCGCCGCGGCGAACAAGTTCGCGGAGTCGATAATTTCGCAACCGGCAAACGGGAAAATCTCACCGACATTTTGGATAAGATCGATTTTCGCGAGGCCGACATCCTCGATCTCGACGCCATGCAACAGGCCTGCAGCGGAGTGCATTACGTCTTGCATCAGGCGGCAATTCCTTCCGTTCCGAAATCCGTGCTCGACCCCATCGGCAGCAACCGCGCAAATATCGATGGCACCGTAAACCTCCTCGTCGCGGCACGCGATGCCAAGGTAAGGCGCGTTGTCTACGCAGCATCCTCTTCCGCCTATGGAGATACACCCACCCTGCCGAAACACGAAGGCATGACGCCTGATCCCATCTCGCCCTATGCAGTGGCCAAACTGGCGAGCGAGCGCTACATGATCTCGTTCTATCGTTGTTACGGTCTCGAAACCGTCTCCCTGCGCTACTTCAACATCTTCGGTCCCCGCCAGGATCCCTCTTCGCCCTACTCCGGGGTGCTGGCCAAGTTCATCACCCAGATGCTTCGCGGACAACGACCGACAATTTTTGGCGATGGCGGCCAGAGCCGCGATTTCACGTATATCGATAATGCCGTCGAAGCCAATCTGCTGGCCTGCAGCGCGCCCACGCAACAGGTGGCCGGAAAAGTCTTCAACGTGGCCACAGGCCGAAGGGTGACGCTGAATGAGATCTTCAAACTCCTGCAGCCCCTCACCTCCTACTCCGGATCGCCGGTCTACGAGGCGGAACGTAGTGGCGACATCAAACATTCGTTGGCCGATATATCTTCCGCCGAAAAAGATCTCGGATATAAGCCGCAGGTAAATTTCGAAGAAGGCTTGCGACGCACCGTGGACTGGTATCGCGGCGCGTAATCGCTCTCCCCCCTCATTACGTTGGTGATCTACATTCAGGTTACCGCTCCCGGTAAAGTTGTCCGCATGACACTCTCCTCGATGGTAGTTTCTCGCGATTGGCAGGAAATCAGTGTTCTTGAATGCATTCTCGGCGGACTGCACATGGATGTCGCGGTGGAAAGCGAACCGCAGCGAGCTCTCACCCGGCTCACCACATCGAAGATCGATGCCCTGATTGTCGACTGCGACCTCAACGGTACCGGCCAGTTCTTTCGCGAATTGCAGCGTGAAGTTCCACACCTGAATACGGTGCCGTTGTTGATCATGGGAGCCGCGCAATCCCGGCCCGAGATGCAATCTACCGGCGCCATGTTTGCGTTCGACAAACCCATCTCGGTGGAGCAGGCGGTTCGCACTCTCTCCGCGGCGCGCAATATGATCCTTGACGGCCGCCTGCGCTACCATCGCGCCGGTCTCGAAGTTCCCGTCACGCTGAGTGGACGTCATCAGAAAAAAGTTGGCGGACAACTCGTCAACCTCAGCCAGGGCGGACTGCAAGTTCACGTCGACGACAGCTTCGACGCCAAAGATCTGCGGCGTGCATCATTCGACCTGCCGGGCACAAAATACGGTTTAAAGGCCGACGTGGAAGTGGCCTGGTCTGACGATCAGGGAAATGTTGGAATCCGCTTCGTTAAAATCGGGGCACAAAAGCAACAAACTTTGCGAGTTTGGCTGGCGCAACAATACTTCGCCAACTAGCCGGTGCGGCCTTTGTAGAGGCCGGTTCTCGCTCTATTTGGCCTCCGAGGATGGCATAAACACGGTTTTTGGATCAAAATGGGTGACGAAAAAGGGGCTACGCCGATAGTTTAGTTGACAGGGCTGTTCGCAATGTCCACACTTCGATCAGGCAAAAGGGCCGTCCAGAGCGAGATGTCAACGATTCCCAAACCGGCGGCCGATCATGCAACCGGCCTTTCGAGCGCCCCGATTTCGACATGGCCTCGGGAACGCGCCGGACCCCGCCCTGCACAGCATGCTCCTTTCAATGGCTCTCTTGCGAACCCAGAATCTCGTCCTGCCGGAAGCGAAGCCTTGCAAGCATTGCTGGCGTTTTCCGCCATGCATCAGCAGATACGGTTTCGGCGCGCGCTCGCGATGCGGAATAATGGATTCGATGCATTTCCGCAGCTGCAGGAATTTGAACCCACGGAACAGTACATTCTCGATGACGTCCTCCAATCCGTAGCGCAGCGGGCCATTGCAATCACCGGCGCCGATGGATTGGGAATCGCGCTGGCCGAAAATGATGAAATTGTTTTGCGCGCTTCCGCGGGCGCAATCAAGCCCGACGTGGGCGCTCGCATTCAGCGCGATTCAGCTTTTTCCGGAGCCTGCTTTCGCCTGGCCCAGATCATCCGGTGTGACGACACCGAAAAAGATAGTCGAGTGAACATCGATGCCTGCCGCAAACTGGGCGCGCGTTCGATGGTTGCGGTTCCGCTGTGCGGGCGTCGTCGCGTCATCGGATTGCTGGAAGCTTTCTCGGCGGAACCGTTTGGATTCAACGACAGCGATGTCAGCAGCCTCGAACTTCTTGCCGAACTCGTGGTCTCAGCGCTGAAGCCAGAAGAAGAGGACAACTTCGCGCAATCGGCGCAAGTTGCCGAAGCGAAACTTGCCTCCCCTGAAGTCGACATCCCAGCCGCGCAATCACAACCAACGGAATACGCCGTTTCCGAAATGGCTTTGCCGATAGTTGTGGCGGTTTCCGCGCCGGTTGCGGATCCGGAGATTGCGCCTGTTGCTTCTAGCTTCTTCGAATTGCCCACGACTCCAGCGGGTGCAGAACAAGATTTCGATCGCCAGGGCGTCGATATTGACGAAACGACTTTGGCCGAGGTCGCTGCAGAACCAGCGCCGGAACGCCATCCCGGAGCTGTGCTCGTATTGATGCTGCTCGTGTTGTGCATTCTGGTAGCTGCGGGCGTCTGGTGGAGACTAAAGAGCGCTGCGCACGGCATCACACTTGTTCCCTCAGTGCAAAACGCAGCGGCGAATCCAGCCGCAGCCAAGCCCCCGACTCCTTCCGATGTTCCGGCGACGACGACTGACAAACATTCCGCCGCGGATCACATCGCCAATTCGTCATCACCCTCGAACGCAACGACCGAATCCAAGCCTCCCGCTGATTCCGATTCTGTTCGGTCGTCGGAAGCATCGTCGGAAACATCGAAGTTGTCGCGCATCACCGGCATCNNCGGCACTGGTCTGCGGCGGACTCCAGCACGGTCGTGATCGATCTTGAGGAGCAGGTGCAATACGAAGCGCATCGCCTTTCCAACCCTGACCGAATCTACTTCGACTTGCACGAGACGGCGCTGGCTCCAGATATTGCCGGTAAGACTATCGAAATCGGCGATGCACTACTGACGCGGGTGAGGCTCGCACAACCTGTCTCCGGCCTGACTCGCGTGGTATTAGAGACCAAAGGCAATCCAACTTATTCCGTCAGTCTCGAGNNAATCCCTACCGGCTGGTGGTGCAAGTCACGAAGGCTGGAACGAATCCCAAATCACAGATCAGTCTTTTTCCGGTGACGGCGGATGCTGCCAAACAAAGACAAGCAATCGTAATACCTCCTCCCACACATGAAGACATGCAGTTGCGCGCGCGCGTGCCCAAGATGCGGATCGTGGTGGATGCCGGCCACGGGGGCTGGGATCTGGGGACCGTGGGCAAACGCGGGCTGCTGGAAAAAGATGTTGTGCTTGAGATCGCTCAGCGCCTGGGCAAGCTTCTCCAGAGCCGCCTGGGGGCGGAGGTGATTCTCACGCGCAACGACGACAACTATATTCCGCTGGATGAGCGCGCCGGCATCGCCAACCAGGCGCAAGCGGATTTATTTATTTCGGTGCACGCCAACTATAGCGATCTGCCTTCCGCGCGGGGCGTCGAAACCTATTACACAAATTTCTTTTCTTCGCCCAGTTCGAGCGATCT
Source organism: Acidobacteriaceae bacterium (assembly GCA_003165455.1). Lineage (GTDB taxonomy): Bacteria > Acidobacteriota > Terriglobia > Terriglobales > Acidobacteriaceae > Sulfotelmatobacter. The sequence goes on from PLUJ01000318.1 coordinate 8,817, forward strand.
TGAGACCAGGCAGAACGCCGCTCCGAACCCAACTCCCGTCTCAGCTCGGATGTCCGGCTTGGTATCGAAGACCAGCCAGAGCGGAGCAGCGGCGGAACTCTCGGCTGCCGACCTGCATGAGCGGATCGAGCAATCACGGCGGCTGGCGGCCAGCGTGCAGCGATCGCTGTATGGAACGCTATCGGCGCAAAATCCCGGACTAAGGGATCGCGGCGTGAAAGAAGCTTCCTATGTTGTGCTCACGGAAACGGCGATGCCGGGAATTCTCGCGGAGGTTTCCTTCGTAAGCAGTCCTGCTGATGAACAGAAGCTGCGCAGCGACGGCTACCGCGAGCAGATCGCGGAAGCGCTCTATAAAGGAATAGCGCACTATGCGGCTGCGTCGCATGGGGTGAAAATGGCCAGCGCGGCGAAGTAGCGGGCTTCGGGCTCCGGGCTTCGGCTGTTGTAAGCGTTCGGCTTCAGTGACCCCCCTGCGGTCGCTGCCCCTCCCTTTTCTTTCTCACTTCCTTTCCCTCTGCGCGGATTAGTCGGGGTTGTCCGGGGGCGCGGCGG
>PLUJ01000085.1:0-8843 GCA_003165455.1 Acidobacteriaceae bacterium
TGGAGAAAGACCGCGACCTGCGTTATCAGAGTTCCTCCGAAATCCGCGCCGATTTGAGGCGTCTCAATCGTGACACGCAATCAGGGGTGAGCGCTGCCAGCAACGTTCCCGCAACGCGCGCCAAGCGTTTTTCCATTCGGTTGCTGCTTGGTTTCGCAGCTATGGCAATCATTGGAGCCGGTTTGTATTTCCTGAAATGGCGCGGAGACTCAACGGTTCCCAAGAAGCAATTGACGCAACTGGAACTCACCAGCAACGCGGCCGACGACCCGGTCGTATCCTCGCTGATTTCACCCGACGGCCGGCAGCTTGCCTATACCGATCGCANNGGCGTGGTATCCGGATGGCACTCACCTGCTCGCACGACCGCCGGGTTTTCATGGTCTGGTCCGCCTATCGACACTCGATGGCTCCACGCGAACGCTAATCGATGGCAATGTTATGGTCGCAGACGCCGCCGTGTCCCCAGATGGCGCACGCGTGGCGTGGACGGACGTGCCCTCGAATACTACTTCCAAGCTGCGGGTGATGAACGCGGACGGTGAGAACTCCCGCGAGGTTTTGTCGGCTGAAAACTTGGCTCAGGTGAACTGGTCTCCGACTTCCCGCAGGATTGTGGTGTCCTCCACGAACAGCGATTTGACTTTGGGCGCACTTCGTACCTGCGACCCGGAAGGCCACGACTGCTCAGTTTTTTTGTCGGATGCAAAGCTCACAACGCACGAGGGGAGTTCGTATGTGGTCTGGGTCGCCGACGGACGCGTTATTTATCGGCTTCGCGGATCGGGCACAGGTAACGAGAACCTCTGGTCGATTCCGCTGGATCCCGACACCGGGCGCGTCAAAGGAACGCCGACTCAGATTACTGCTTGGGCGGGATACGAGATGCAAGGCATCAGCAAATCCCTGGACGGGAAGCGGCTTACCGTGGAGCGGCTCCGCACGAACCAGGGCATACGCTTGCTTGATCTTCGCAGCCCGGGCCAGACCGTGGCAACGTCGCGAGAGCTGGGAGCGGACAGTTGGTCGAAGGACGAGCCTGTGTGGACACCAGACGGATCGTCCGTCATCTACGCTTCCGATCCACAGCAACGGTGGGGTATTTTTCGCCAGGACCTGCGCACAAAAGAAACAGCTGCGTTGGTGACGGGGCAGGGCAATTACCGCCATCCAGTCATAAGCCCGGATGGGAAGTGGCTTCTATTCATCAAGCGCGACTCCAAGGATTCCCCCAAACAAATCATGCGCATGCCGCTTGAGGGTGGCTCGGCAACTCTCGTACTGTCCGGAGACATAAGTTTGCAATGTGCAGTTACGGCCAACGTCTGTGTGATGGTGGAGCGCGCGAAGGAAGGACAAGAGTTGTTCATGTTCGACCCAATTGAGGGGCGTGGTCAGCACATCACGCATACAAAGGAAATCGTCACAGACTACTACTGGAGCCTCTCTTTTGACGGAAAGAAGATCGCCACGCTCTCCGATTCCGCGCCACAGCACATTGAGATTCTCGACCTTCAGAATGGAGGGAAGAATGGAATCGAATTAAGGGACTGGCTACTGCAATTTGCCGACTGGGCCCCTGACAATCAACATCTTTATGTCTCCGGCTCTGTTGGGGATACGTTCCAAATAGCCTCCGTCAGTCTGGACGGCAAGGTGAAAACGATACTCAGCGGGCCAGTCGGTCCGGCATGGCTTTTTGATCCGCGTCCATCGCGGGATGGAAGGTACCTGGCGTTTGGATTAAGGCGATATGAAAGCAACGTCATCATGCTGGAAGATTTCTGAATGCGAACCGCTCCCTTGTAGAACACGCCGACCCGGACATGCCCATCCCGAAACAAGCCAAAGCCGAGTACGCGGAGCTGCAATAGCGGCGACGCGACGCTCTCTGCTAAGTGCCCTTGACCTTTGCTTCCTGCTCTAATCTGCTGGCGCTTCCTGCGAGTCGATTGGGCTGCAGGTTGAAACTCAGCTTTGCCCGCAATACATTGACCCGCCCTTGCGTCCGGCCTACTATTGGTGACTTCATGATCGGCCAGACCATCTCGCATTACCGCATCGTCGAGAAGTTCGGCGGGGGGATGGGAGTGGTCTATAGCAGGATTATCAAGGATTTTTCTTGGGCGGGGATGTACAGGGTCACGAGAGAGCGTAGTGGCGATCGAAGCAGATTCCTCGCGCCAGAAACAAGGCGCTCGGAATGACAAAGGTGGGCAAACAAGGCGCTCGGAATGGCAATGTGTGGTGAGACAGGGCGGTGGGGATGCTAGAGAGCGTAGTGGCGATCGAAGCAGATTCCTCGCGCCAGAAACAAGGCGCTCGGAATGACAAAGGTGGGTAAACAAGGCGCTCGGAATGGCAATGTGTGGTGAGACAGGGCGGTGGGGATGCTAGAGAGCGTAGCGGTGATCGAAGCAGATTCCTCGCGCCAGAAACAAGGCGCTCGGAATGACAAAGGTGGGTGAACAAGGCGCTCGGAATGACAATGTGTGGTGAAACAGGGCGCGCGTAATGACAGGGAGTGGGTGAACTACCCGCCTTGATGGAATGAAGTTTAGCGCAAAACAAAACGCCCCTGACTCATATGAGTCCTGGGACGTATGTTGATCAGCCCTCCCCCAAGTGCTGCTCAAGAAGGAGCATAAGGGAAAGCATCGGTTCGGTAAATGGCACCAGAGTGCCATATCCCCCCACCATCGTGCCTGTATTAGTCTTGCACTGTTTCCGGTGCCGATTGCTCTGGATAGCCGACCCTGGTACCGAGGCAATCAAGCGATCACTGCGCTGGATGTGTCTGCTCCGCCTTCAAAGTGCGCCTCGATTTCTTCCAGCGTCTTGCCTTTTGTTTCCGGCAAAACAAATGCGGCAGTCATGAAGTAGACAACGGTGCAGGCCGCAAAGGCGAAAAACATTGTAGAGTAACCAAATCTCCCAACGGTTGGTAGAAACGTGGCGGCGATTCCGGTCGAAACAGCCTGATTGATCAGCAGCGCAATGCTCATTCCGTTGGAGCGAATGCGGGTGGGCATCAACTCGGAGAGCGCCAGCCACACGCATACACCTGGGCCAATGGCGAAGAACGCGATGAAGACGAAAAGAGTGATTGCCACCATCCAGCCGTTGTGGGTGCTTGGAACGGCGCTGATCAGCGCATTATCGATTCGAAGGGGAACCCTACGCGAGGCGTCGAAACTGCTGAATGGGTTGGAAAAAAAGGCGACGACTTTATTTGCCGGCAGGCAGCTTGCGCGGGTGATCTCGATTGGCTGCGCGGCGGGATCATCGGAGCGGCTGACTCTGGTGGCGGAGCGAAAATCGCCGCACGAATAGATGACGATCAGCGATGTAGGCTGGCCAATCAACTTTCTTGCGGCAGTGCCGCTGGAAGCGAGAAAGAAATCGGCCGTCTTTCTGTCGTACCGGATAGTCTCGCTGTCGGCGGCGCTCATCAAGGATTGGACGGCGGAGCGGGCATCGACTCGATACTTCTCGGTGTTGCGAAAAAGCATGCCCGCGCAAAGCAGTGACACGATGATGCCGGCGCTTCCAATCGAGAGGAGAAACTTCCGCCCCTTTCGATCCACCAGGACCACTCCTCCCATTGTCATCAGGAAGTTAACGATTGTGAAAATAACGTAACCCCAATGCGCCTGGACGTCGGACAATCCGCTCTGCAGAAGGATATTCGCGTTGTACCCGATGATGGAGTTGATGCCGGTGGCCTGGTTGCAGGCGAGAATCACGCACGCCAGCAGAAACGGGATCACGTACTTTCTGCGCAGGAGAGATTCTTTCTTATTAGCCCCGGTCTTATCAGCCCCGGTTGACTTGCGAGTTTTTTCTGTCGCTGTAGCCAGTTGCATTTCCGCCAGTTCTAGATCTGCCTGTTGGCGGGTGCGGGAGCGAAGGAGAGAGGCGTAGGCGTCGTCGCGCCGGCCTTGGCGAGAGAGCCATCGGGGAGACTCCGCGACTATCGCGCTGCCGATTACAAACATGATACCGGGAGGCAACGAAACCCAGAAGATGCTGCGCCATGCCTTGTCTTTGAAGGCGAAAAGTTTGGCGGCGTCTCCGAGCCGGGCAACTTCCTCGACGCGGATACTGAAGAACATGCCGGCGATGGCCGCGCAAACGATGCCGAGTGTCAGCAGCCACTGAAAAATTCCGGTGCCCTTTCCACGGCTATCGGCGGAGAGACACTCCGCCAGATAAAGCGGGACCACCACGCCAATCAGTCCGGCGCTAATGCCTTGCAAGAGGCGTCCCAGGACGAGAGGCTGGTAGCCATGGGCGAGCGCAATCACAGGGATGCTGACGACGAAGGTGCTGCCGCTGAAAATCATCAGAAGCTTGCGGCCCATCCAATCGGCGAGGATCCCCGCAAACAAAGTCGAAATCACGCTACCCAGCAGGACGGCCGCCACTACAGTGGAAAGTTGTCCCGCATTCAGTCCGGAGGTTGCTTCCAGGTAAGGCAGTGCGCCCGCAATGATGCCGACGTCGATTCCATACAGCAGGCCGCCTAAACCTGCGACCAGCAGGAGGAAACGGTTATAGCCCGCTTTTTCATCGCGAGGCATTCGGACTATCCCTTCGGTGACCGAAAGATGATCGGAACGAAAGCTATGGTTCCGAAGATATTGCGTAACGATTTGGACTTAAAGACTTATCGTTCCGAAGCAGCCTAAGTCTTTTTGGGATGTGTCGCCAGTTTTCGCGAGGTATTGATGAAGGCCTTGGCGGCGACGGAGAGCGTGCGATCCCGGCGATATGCCAGGCCCAATTCACGGAAAAGCTCCGCGCCTTCTAATTCAACCAGCTTCACTTTTCCGGAGTCGACTTCGTGCTGCGCGAAGGATTCACTGATCAGGGAAATTCCAAGATCGGCTGCCACAAAGCTCTTGATCATCCCAATGCTCGGCAATTCCATCCTGATTCTGAGCTCGGAGCTGTAATCGCGAAAGAGCTTGTCGAGGATTCTACGCGTATGCCCGGTTTTAGGAAGGAGTAGGGGGTACTTCACAACCTCGCTAATGTCGGCGCTCTTCATTTTCGCAAGTGGATTCGTGGGGTGCACCATGAGCATGAGCCGGTCACGAAAAATTGGTTGCACTTTGAGGCTCGGCGATTGGATCGGCAGACTCAAAACGCCGACTTCGAGAAATCCATTTTCAAGCTTCTCCACAATCTTGTAAGTGAAGCTCCGGTAGATGCTGATTTGCACTTCTGGATAGTGACGGCAGTAGTCTCCAAAGACTTCGGGAAGAACGTAAAGGCAAGTGGCCTCATTGGCGCCTACCATGAGGGTGCCGCGTGGCGTCTGGCCGTGGTCTGCGACGGCGACGAGCGATTCGTCGCGCAGAGTCTTCAATCGTAACGCGTAGTCGTAAAAAATTTGACCTGCGGGAGTCAGCTTGACGGTTTTTCCTGAGCGGTCCAGAAGACGATCGCCATACTCCTGCTCCAGTTGGCGAATCTGCGCACTGACCGCAGATTGCGATCGGAAAACTTTTTCTCCCGCTCGAGAGAAACTGCGTTGCCGCGCGACTTCTAGAAATGTAACCAGTTGATCGAAATCCATGAGTAGCTCGAAATTATAACGGAACTCTCCTGGCGAATTCAGTTTAACCTTACTTTGGGTGCGGAACTGGCAAACCCACAGGGCGAAAGGTTAATCTGGTTCATGTCAATTTCTTGCCCGGAATGCGCATCATCGTTACCGAATGCGGCTGCGTCTTGCCCAAATTGCGGAGTGCAGTTACGCTCCGTCGAGCGCGTGGGGGGGGCGGTGGGCGGGCTGCCCATCAGGGTCGCTGGTGCTTTAGCGTATTGCATACTGCCAGCGGTCATTTTCCTGCTAGTTGAGCCCTATAAGAAAAACCGATTCGTGCGATTTCATTCTTTGCAGGGCATCGCATGCTTGCTTGCTTGTTCCTTGATCGGCGCGGCGTTGTGGATTGTAGGCTCGGCTATGGGTTTGATTCCGGTATTGGCGCTGCTCTTCGTGTCCATGCTGCTCGGCCTGGCATTTCTTGTTGCCTGGATGACGCTGGTGGTGAAAGCCTTGCAGGGTGAAATGTTGAAGGTTCCGTTCCTGGGTGCGGTTGCCGAGACACAGGCGGATGTGCGGATCGCTTAAAGCGGCCGCGCAAGCCCACCTCGACAGTGATATTCAAGAAGCAACGATGAACCACAGCGCAGCGACGAACAGGTCATCTATCTGGGTAGTGGGTCGGTTTGCAAAACCAGCGGCTGAAGCCGCGATGATTTTGCGGCATTAAGGGCGCGACTGAAGTCGCGCCCTTTCAAAGCAAATNNAGTGGGCTGTTTTGAAAATCAGAGTTTATTTTTCGTGAGGTACTTGTCTAGTTTCTGCCACAAGTCGCGATGCCCAGACGGTTTGGAGCCGTCTTTTTGTATGAGGGTAACGGGCGCGGGGACTTTGAGAACCAAGAAAATCCCGGTTCCGGGAGGGTTGCTTCGCCAGCACTGCGCCGTTCCTAGTGAAAGAGTCTTGGATTTTTTCTTCATGGCGGTATTTAGGACTGTTTATGAACTCGGGTCAATTCAAAGCCGGGGCTAGGGCCTCTTGGGTCGAACGTCACGATATATTTATCAAAGAATCCATCTCGGCCCAACAATGCGGCGATGGGAAGATCGTCTGAGAAGTACCCCACGATTTTGAAATTGTCAGCGCCTACGACCAATCGAATATCATGACCGTAGGTTTGCATCTGCACCCCTTTGACTACGCCTCCACTGACTTTGAGAATACCGGTAGTAATGTCCTTTATCCCAACGGCCCTAGCAACGTCACCGTGGAAAAGACAATCAAAAGAGCCTGAGTCGATTATCGCCTCGAAGGGTGATGTCAAGAGCGAACCACGCGATACCTGGACGGCAAGAATTGGAAGCCAATCAAAATCACCGTTAGGTAATGCNNTTTCGCGACGGTATCGGCTTCCATAAACGTCTTTCCAGTCGCAACAATTCGAGTTTCATCAGCGGACAGGGCGAGCCACGAGTTCATCGGAGCGGAGCGCAGCAACTCCAGACGACGGTTCTCGGTTTCTTTTGGTACGGGCATTTCAATAACTCTAGATGCCATAGATTATCCTTGGGATGCGGTCGGGTAACAAATTACCTAAGTTCCGGGGGAGCATGTTTTATATGTCGAATCCCCAGCGAAATCAAGCAATTTCTTATTTTCTTAGGCCGCCTCTGCTCGGATTTCAAGTACCCGCACGAGTTCCTCAATGGTCCAAACGTGAGATGCCAGTCCGGCTTCCATCGCTGGCGTGACGCGCAATGTTTGGTGAACGCGGCAAAAATTGTAATAGGCATGATAGATCGCAACCATGTGGCAGTGGTTCTCAAACTTCTTAGAGAACGCATTGGTCAAGCGCGTAAAGCGCCGGACGCCCATCCGTAAATTTAGGTTTTGTCGTTCAACGTAGCTCGTAGAAATATACCGGCGGTCAGGATTTCCGCTCAGGATACCCGTGCGAATGCCGATGCACTGGGCNNCCGTAATCCACGTCCATCCCGAAAGCACCTTCGACAGCCTCCGCATAGGCGCGGTGACCGTCTGTCGTGATCTGAATGCGCGTGGTCACACGCGATGCCAAATCCTCCATGAACTTGCACGCCCACGATGCATCGCGTCCGCCGCACAAGTACGATAGAATCAGCTTAGAATCAGCGTCAATCGCGGTCCACGTCCATACGCTCCCCGCGCCTGTGCCCTGTTTCTCTATGGGCACGTTCTTCTCTTTAGCGTAGCAAAATGACCAGACCTCATCGCACTGCACCCGCTGGACCCTGACGCCACGCACGGCTGAATTGTGGAACTCGGCGCACGCCGCTCCCATATCCCGGATTAGCTTGAGGACGGCATCCTTGCAAACGCCCGTCATCCGGCAAGTAGACCGGATGCTGTTTCCCTCTATCAAAGCCCCAATCACCTGTGCACGCCGCTCGTTGCTTAACTTGTTCATGCGTATAATTATGCTTGAGCGGTAAGGCATTGTCAAGAGAGAAAATAAAATATAGCAGGGTAGGTTGACATTGGGGTTTATCCTGCTATATCTTGGAATAGAGAAAAACGGGAGTTGACGCTCCCGGTTCTTCTGGAAAGGATATTCAGATGATAAGACGGACGCGCCCTTAGAAAGGGCGAAGGGTTAAGGAAACTCCCTACACAGCACTGGCCGGAGGGGATGTCTCATGGTGGGGCGTCCCCAACGGTCACACCCATAATAGCGCGGAAACGTGCATTTTTCCAGAAGAATCTAGGTGCCTAACATGAGCGATCAACCAATCAATTACGAAGCAGTGCTGGCCGATCTGGAAGCCCGCAAGGCCCAGCTCGAAGCTACTATTGCTGGTATCCGACTCCTGGTCGGCCAACCCGGAATCGGTCCAGGCGGAGGTCCGACAAGCGGGGGCAGTTCTTACAGCGGTGGTGCTCCAGCCCACGATGCTTTCATTGGCATGAGTATTCCAGAAGCCGCGAAGAAGCATTTGACTGCCGTTCGCAAGAAACAATCCACTCAGGAACTCATGACCGCAATGCAAGCTGGTGGCCTGCCAGAAAGCAAGTACAACACGGTCTATGCGATCCTCCGACGGCGTGAAAACCAAGTCGGGGACATTATCAACATGAAAGGCGATTGGGCGTTGCAAGCGTGGTATCCGAACCATCGCAAGAAATCGTCCACCAGTGAAGTGGAAGATATTGCACAGGAAATGGCGGATGCAGCCCAAGCAAAAGAGGATGAGGAAAAGGCTGCTACTGCTTAGCCCGTTCTCTGTCCCATCGCACCCGAGCGGCATCGCTC
>PLUJ01000085.1:8936-46248 GCA_003165455.1 Acidobacteriaceae bacterium
ATTTTCAAAACAGCCCACTACCTGGGCTTTGCGGCGCTTGACATTCCGCCCCGAAGCTGTCATTCCTATTAGCTTTTACTCCGCTACGCGAATTGCGTTGTTGGGCGAGCGGAAATTCTTTGGCGACTGGGGAACGGATTGAGAGTAAAAGTTTTCTACCACGACAAGTGCTTCGATGGCGCGTCCTCCGCGGCGCTGTTTTCCCGCTTCTATCGTGAACGTATCCGCGGCGACGTGGAGTTTGAGTTCTCCGGGCTTCTGCATCGCGCCGGGTCGCTCTTTGACGAATCTCATTTCGATGGCGATGAAAACGCGATTGTCGATTTTAAGTATTCCAGTTCGCCGAAAATTACCTGGTGGTTCGATCATCACGAAAGTGCGTTTCTGTCGCCGGCCGACGCCGCACATTTCGAGCGCGACCAGAGCAATCGCAAGTTCTACGATCCCGCGTTCAAGTCATGTACCAGTTTTATTGCAATGATCGGTCGGCAGCGTTTTGGATTCGATCCATCCCCGGTTGCCGATCTGGTTCACTGGACTGACGTGATCGACGCTGCGCTGTACCCGGATGCCAAGACCGCGGTCGAGATGCAAGAGCCGGCGATGAAGTTGACTATGGTCATCGAATCGGCTCCCGATCAAAAGTTTGTTCCCAATCTCATTCCTCTTCTTGCGACGAAGCCGCTGGGAGATATTTTGAAGGAACCATTCATTGCGCCGCTCTTGCCGCCGCTTCTCAGGCGCCATGAGATCTCGATTGAGATCTTGAGGCAGAGGGCGGAGTGTAGGGACGGAACGATTTTTTTCGACATCTCGGATCAAGACCTTGAGGGATATAACAAATTCGTCCCATATTATCTTCATCCGCAATCGATCTACAGCGTGGGACTGAGCAAGAGCAGTTTCCGGGTGAAAGTCTCCGTGGGATCGAACCCGTGGGCCCCGCAAGAACCGGTCGTAAACCTGGCAAAGATTTGCGAACGCTATGGCGGCGGAGGGCACGCAAGAGTCGGCGCCATCAGCTTCAACGTGAATCAGCACGCCGCCGCAATCCGGGCGTCCCGCGAGATCGTGAACGAACTGCGAGGGGCCGTGCGCGGCCGTAAAGGCTGAACGGCGGAGTGCGAATTTCAGCACATACAACCGCCACCGGGTAAGCAACAGCGGCGAAGTGCAACCCTCCGTGGTACTCTGGCACTTAACGCGCTGCAATGGCCTTACCCGCAAGGAAAAACGTTCTACCCACCACGCAGAGACGGATCCTGCGACTCGTCGCCATTTTTGAATTTCTGAAAGGGATCTTCGTTTTGTTGGTGGGCCTAAGCGCGATCCTCCTGGTCCACAAGGATGCCTGGGTTTTGGCCGAGAGCCTGCTTGCCTTGCTGCACATTAGTACCGACCGGCACTGGGCGCAACTATTTCTCGATTTCGCGGACGATATTACCGACGCGCGGCTATGGACAGCCGCCCAACTTGCGTTTGCATATTCGGCGTTACGATTTACCGAAGCTTACGGGCTCTGGAAGCAACGCACCTGGGCGGAGTGGGTTGCGTTTGGTTCGGGGACACTGCTCATCCCGCTGGAAATCCGCGAGTTGCTGCGCGGCGTTACACTATTGCGTTCCGCCGTTTTAGTGGGGAATCTGGTGGTGGTCGGTTACATGCTTTATCTTCTTCGAGCTGGGCGATTGGCATCGCCGTTGCATGCAGACATCGAACCGAGCGCCGGAAGTGGCGAGTAATAGGGCCTGCAGCGTCGCGCAAAGCTTAAGGTTTCCACGGACTGACAGGATCATCCGAGTGACATAAAGCGAAGCATGTGATTGCCCCTATGGCAACGACTGCGACGCCTTTACTCCAAAGGCTGTCGAGTATGGGGCCTTTGGCAGCTACGATTTCGGCGGGCTTTACTGCCGCTCCGCACCGTTCTTCCCGCGAGGATTCCTCGCCTTCCCGCACAATGAAATCCGAGAATTCCGACTGTTTCGCTGTTCGGGCATTCGTTTGACGATAGTGGACCTTTACGTCGTGTTTGTAAGCGATTACTTTCACCCTGCCATTGACATCAATCACATCGTATTGCGTACGGTCTTGCGTGACTGGAATTATCGTGATGCAGCCGACTTGCACCCTCATTGCGCGCGCAGTGTTCAGTTGCAACTGCCCGTGGTCGAGAACCAGTTCGTCGGCTTCGAAACGAACGATGGTTTCAGGCAAAATCGTAACGCTGGATCCATCCGCATCGATTTTGGCGGTGTGGTCTGTCTGAGTCTGAACGACAGTGTCGGGAAAAATGGCGGATGAATCTGGGCTTGGACTTCCATTCAGCCAAGTTCCGCCGTCATTGTGCAGCATAGCCCGATCCGTGCCTTGCGCGGCGAGGGATGTGGGCACCACGATAATCATTACGCCGCAAACCAGATTGCGCCATTCGAGCAAACAATCTCCCGCTTTTAGTCCGCAAAGCCTTCTGTGTGAAGGATAGCCGCCAAATTTGTGTATGGGTATTGTCTCACGTGATGACCATTCAATGAGCGCTCAATGCACCGCAACAAAGTCGATAAATCCCTGTTGGACATCGGTTCGGATCAGCTTAACGCCAAGCCGATCTCCAACGTCGATTCCCGGGGATGCTTTCACTAACAAGCCTTCGACGCGCGGTTGCAATATACGAACAAAGGTTCCATGTGGTGTGACGCCGGTGACGATTGCATCGAAGGTGTCCCCGATCCGATTCTGCATGGCGACCGCCGCCAGGCGTTTTGACATCTCTCGTTCCACCTTGCGGGCCGCATCTTGCCGCTCAGTGCAGTGTGCCGCGATCGCGGCGAGTTCGCCGTCCGTATAGGGATTCGGCTGGCCAGCCAACACAGCCTTAATCAATCGTTGAGTAACTATGTCAGGGAATCGGCGGTTGGGTGCGGTGGAGTGTGTATAGTCCTGGACAGCGAGCCCAAAATGTCCGGGAGATTTATCGCCCGGACGCTCAAGAATGTACTCTCCTGGACCAATGAGCTTGATGACAGCGAGCGACAGGTCGGCAAAGTGATCCGGGTCCGCGGCTTTTCGTGCGAGAAGGAAATCGTTGAGTGCCTTGGAAGACGGTTCTGTTGGAAGTTGCTCGCCATACCCGGCGGCGAGCTGGACAATCCGATCCCAACGCTCCGGCCGTTGCACAATGCGTCGCAAGGAGGAAACCTTGTCGAGCATTCGCGCCACCACGCCATTAGCGGCGATCATGAAATCCTCAATTAACTCAGTGGCAAGATTTTTCCGCTGGCTGTCCAGATCAACGACATTTTCGTCGAGTAAGAGCGGCTGCAACTCGTCCGTCTGCAGGTTGAGTGCTCCGTTTCTAAAACGATGGTTCTTTAGCTTTTGCGCTACGCCATTCTGCATCCGGAGCTGCGCTTGTAACTCCGTCGAGGCCCCCACTTTCGCAGGCGCGGCTGCCGTACCTTCCAGCCACGAGCCAACGGACGTGTATGCCAGTTGCGCATGGTTGCGAACGAGAGCGCGATAGACATCGCTGGAAGTGATAAGGCCTTCGGAATCGACCCCAAAGTCCACGACCACGCTCAAGCAATCCTGATTTTCGAGAAGGGAAGTCTTGCCCGTGGAAANNCGGTGGTGGTTTCGGTGGCGGCATGTTGATCGATGGCTGTTTTCTGGGAAACAAAAGCATCGACATCGGCGATGCCAATCAGGACTTTAACGTCACCGCCAGGCATCTGCTCGGCAACTTCAATCTGATCAAGATCGCGAGAGGTGTCGTTGTCAACCGATGACCAAAGAAGATCGCGGAGGTCGCGGATATCGCCTGCAACCGCAATTTGCGGAGGGTGAGTTCGCAAATCCATCAATTGCTTTTGAACGCCAAGGGACAGTACCGGATTGAATCCGTGCCGCCGCATTACTTCTTGCGCGACGGCTTGCAGATCGATATGCGATGGACTCGAGTTCGGCATAAGGCGTTTATACCAGGGAGGCTCAGGGAAGCCCCGAGGAAATCCGCAATGCTTTTCTTGGTTTGGCTTTCTCTGTACCTCTGTAAATCGGGGTCTTTAGTAGTAAAGACGCTTCGACTCAGCCTACTCGGTAAGCACAGCCTTCACCAAATTTCGCGGCCGGTCTACGTTGTAGCCTTTTTTTGTGGCGACGTGGTAGGCGAAAAGTTGCAGAGGTATGACCTCGACGATTGGTAGTAGCAGTTCGGGAGCCGCAGGAACAAAAAACACGTCGTCTGCGATTCCTGTAATTTCATGATCGCCCTCAGTGGCGACCGTTACCAGACGACCGTGTCTCGACTTCACTTCCTTCATCACTTCCAAGGTACGCCGATAGCGCAAAACGGAATCCGGATCGTTCTGGTCGTGCGTTGCGATGATGACTACTGGAAGCTTTTCGTCAACCAGAGCGTTGGGCCCGTGTTTTAGCTCTCCTGCGGGATAACCCTCTGCGTGAGCGTAGGAAATCTCCTTAAGTTTAAGCGCTCCTTCTCGTGCAATGGCATAGTGGACGCCGCGGCCGAGATAGAGAAACTTTTCAGCACGAAATTGCTTTTCGGCAAACTCGCTGGCCAGGTCATCCCAAATCCGAAGATTGCGGTCAATCGCTTCGGGAAGCCGCAATAGCTTTTGGAGGTACGATCTTGTCACCTCGGAGGTCATGCGACCGCGCTTGCGGGCGAGAAATAACGCCATCAGGTACAGAACGGTGACTTGCGTAGTGAAACTCTTTGTGGCCGGCACAGCCAATTCAGGGCCGGCGCCGGTGATCAAGGCGGCGCTGGCTTCGCGCGGGATCGTCGCTTCTGCCACGTTTGAGACGGCAATCGTCTTCACGCCACGCGTGAGCGCCTCGCGTTGCGCGGCGATTGTATCCGCCGTTTCTCCCGATTGTGTGACCACCATAACGATGGGGTCCACCGCCGCGTGTGTGGAGCGGTAGCAATATTCACTGGCGTACTCTACATCGACCGCGACGCCGGAGAGATCCTCGATCATGATTTCGCCGGCCAGTCCGGCGTGCCGGCTCGACCCACTGGCGGCAATAATCAGCTTTTCGAATGTGAGCAGGGCGCTTTCAATCGGATGTAAAGAGCCGGGGAAAAGAATGTCATTTTTCAGGTGCCCATCCACAGTGCGGGCGATGGCTTGAGGTTGTTCGTAAATCTCCTGCCGCATGGCGTGGGAGAAGCGTTCCGTGGCGAGGTTGGAAGTCATGTCGGGTTGGGGCGAGAGTAAATCATTTCCGAATGCTGGGCAAACCTAATCGTGTGGGTTATGCAGTTGGGTTCCAGAGGGGTTAAGAAAGATGGGAATGGCGCTCCGAGATGATTTTCGGAACGCCATCAATTGCCTTTTCTTGCACGGTTTCGGGAGGCTATCGGCGGAGCTACTGATTCACTCGCAGCAGCATCATCGTGCCGTTCTCGAGTTTCACGTTGTTCTTTTCCGAACTCAGTAAAGAACCTTGCGCGGGGGTCGATGCAGCCTCGAGTTTAAGGTTTGAGATGCCGATTACGCCTTGCGTTTGAGCGGTGATCTGAGGACGAGACGTGGGGGAAGACCTGGTCGTCGTGGAATCGGGCGCGCTGTTTGCTCCTCCAGAGGGAAGCTGCGAAGCTGGTGCAGATCCTCCNNCCCTCGGCCGGGCGACGAAGATGTTCCCGCCGCAGTTGAGGGTTGCGCTGCTCCGCCACTGCCACTACTTTGATCCTGCGGTGCGTTATTTTCGGCCCCGATAATCGCCTGAATCGACATTCGCAAAGGCATCTCTGAGCCGTTCTTCATTACGGCTCGGTCGAACGAGATTCCCAACTGAGATTCTTTTTGTTCCTTGTTCCTAGGCTGCGCTTCTGTAATGTGGCCCATCAACTCAGTATCTTTCGCCATGATGAGTCCACCACCACTGTTTTTTAAGTCCTGGGCGACTTTCGCCGTGACGGGATCACCCGTCTTCGCTTTCTTGGCATCCACTGTCTTAGTTAACAAAACTGGAATTACACTTCCCGGTGCGATTCGCATCGCCCCGCCCGAAGCATTGACTCCATTCCCCGGTTGGGGCGATTGCGACGGAGATACCTGCGCGGGATTGGACTGCCCCCCAGGCGGCGGTGCGCTGGGCGCTGTATTCTGCGCCGCTCCCACTCCTATTATGAGAACTCCTGAAAAAAGGCCGATCAGTACTTTTTGCATATAACCCTCCTTACATGGGTGCCAATAGCTGACAACGGTTTACCGTCAAAATATTCGACGCACCGTTTACGAATTGGGCAGAATAAAATCGGTCTGGGGCAATGTTCGACGCGGAGCGGAGCAGAGAGTGCCAACCGCAGGCTGGCAGATTGCATCCCACATTCATGCATCAACGGCAACGGGGACCTCGCTCATGCTTCCTGCCCATCGCAATCCTCGCGGTGGCGGCCTTTACAGCTTGCACAAATAACAATAGTGGTAGTCCTGACCAAATTCGCCAGCGGACCGCCGAAGCGACGGAGACAGTCCGTCAAGATG
Organism: Acidobacteriaceae bacterium; assembly: GCA_003165455.1. Lineage (GTDB taxonomy): Bacteria > Acidobacteriota > Terriglobia > Terriglobales > Acidobacteriaceae > Sulfotelmatobacter. The sequence continues at coordinate 15,455 of PLUJ01000085.1, forward strand.
CCAAGGCCATCGCTGAAGGCGTCAAAGAAGGCATGGCGAGCGACCACAAAGCCATCAACATTAACAAGGCTTCGCGGGAAGATTTGCTTACCTTGCCTGGACTAAACGATCGCGCGGCGGATCGTATCATCGCGGACCGTCCATTCGAGAATGTGCACGACCTGGTGACGAAGCGCATTGTTTCGCAATCGGAGTACGATCAAATTCGCGATCGCGTTATCGCCGGCCACTAAGCTATCCCAGTCGTGTACTACCTCGCCTTTTTGAAGTGATGCGTTATCATCTAGGATGATGACTTCTAAGCACGCCAACCACCGTTTTCAGACCGACGACACTCGGCTTGAGCTGATTTGTGAAAAGGTCGTCGCTGCAAGGCGGCTCAACTCAGATGACGCGGTTACGTTATATCGAACCGGCGATATCCTGGCCGTCGGTTGGATGGCAAACTACGTTCGTGAGCGCATGCATGGCGATAAAACCTACTTTAACGTGAATCGCCACATCAACCCGACAAACGTTTGTGTAGCAGCCTGCCGGCTTTGTGCTTTCGGTCGAAAGAAAGATACTCCGGGCGCCTACACCATGGCGCTCGACGAAGCGTTTGAGACCGCGGCTTCTGGATACAGCGAAGCGGTAACCGAGTTCCACATCGTTGGCGGATTGCATCCGGACTTGCCGTTCCAATATTTCCTCGACCTCTGCTCCGGACTTAAGGAACGCTTCCCGCAGGTTCATCTCAAGGCCTTCACAATGGTGGAGGTGGCTTACCTGTCAAAGCGCGCCAAGCTCTCGATTCGCGAAACGCTCGAACAGCTCAAAGCCTCCGGTGTGGATTCTCTTCCGGGCGGAGGCGCGGAGATTTTCTCCGATCGCGTCCGCCATATTATCTGCGATCACAAAATTGATGGCGATCAATGGCTCGACACCGCGAAAATCGCTCACCAGATAGGCTTGAAATCGAACGCAACCATGCTCTATGGTCACGTCGAAAACGACGAAGACCGTGTCGACCACCTGCTTAAACTGCGTGCCTTGCAAGATGACACCGGGGGATTCCAAACTTTCATTCCTCTGGCGTTTCATCCGGAAAATACAGCGCTACAACATCTGCCCAAAACCACCGGTATGCTGGATATCAAGCAGATTGCCGTCAGCCGTCTGGTTCTCGACAACTTTCCGCACATCAAGTCCTACTGGCAAATGATGACGTCGAAGATCGCGCAAATCTCGCTACGTTTCGGAGCTGACGACATGGATGGCACCGTCATTGAAGAGAAAATCTACCATGACGCCGGAGCAACCACACCTCAAGGGATGCGCCGTGAAGAATTGGAGCGCTTGATTCGCGCCGCTGGGCGCGAACCGATCGAACGCGACACATTGTACCGTCCAGTCACCCGCACCGAAACTTCGGTTACGGTCGCTGTTTAGAAAACCCGATAAACCCGCTCAAATTTCGAATTCCAGATTCATGCCGTCGTATGCCAGTCGCACATTCGGAGGCAGACTGGCGTTCGTGGCTTCATGAGCCAAGTCGTGACATATGTGGGTAAAAAACGCGCGCTTTGCCTTCACGCGATCTACGATGCGCAACGAATTCGCGACCGTCGAGTGGGTGGGATGCGGCTTGTGGCGCAGCGCATCAAGGAAAAGAATGTCCAAGCCCTGGAGCTGATGAAAAGATGCTTCGGGAATTTCGCTATGGTCGGTCAGATACGCTGCCGATCCAAAGCGAAACCCATAAATCTCAGTTTCTCCGTGAATCAGGCGAATGGGGTCAAAGCGTGCGCCGAAAAGCTCCACTGGTCCGTCAATCGGACGTAACTCGAGCAGCGGAAGGCCTCCGAACTTGTAGTTGCCGTCGAAAATGTAACTGAACATCTTTCGTAGAAAGGCGGCGGCGTCCGGACGCGCGTACAACGGTAACTTGCCTGGCTTGTGGCGGTAGCTCAGCGGGCGCAAATCGTCGATGCCGAGGATATGATCGGCATGTGTATGCGTATAGAAAACTGCATCCACCTGCGTGATGTGTTCGCGAATCGCCTGAGCGTAAAAGTCAGGTGTGGTATCGATCAGAACCACTTTCCCGCCGAATTCAATCATCACCGAAGGCCGGGTTCGGCGATCGTGAGGATCCGTAGAACAGCAAACTGCGCAGTCACAGCCTAGTGTGGGCACGCCCATCGAGGTTCCGCTGCCCAGCACCGTCAACGTAGCTTTCACGCGCCACCCTCGCCGCTCTGAAAGTCAACAACTCTCATCGTCCTCCGGTTCCTGTGGCAACCCCTGGCTGCGGCGGACGTGACAGCGCATTGGTCACCTCCACGTATGCCATTCGAACTTCGTAGAGGCTGTTCTGCAAAAAGCTTTCTTCGGTGGGGGTGAGGTTCCCCTTGGTTTTCTCTGCCAGCAGTGCCAGCGTGTCGATCGTCTGTCGCGCTCCAATGATGTCCACATGAGGCTGCTCCCCTTGCTGGTGCATCAATCCCAACTGCAACATCGCGGTCATGTACAGAGATGCCATGAAGCGCTCGAAAGTCATCTCAAACTCTTTTGCGGAACGTCCGCTAAGCTCGACACGCGAGTTCAGCGCATCCGACGATTTGCGGTAAGCATCGGCTTGCGTCTGCTGCTCGGCAGCCGTGGGCGGCGGAGGCGTATCCAGAGTAGCGCCGGCATCGCCGACGCCGGGGAAGGGCGTAACGGGATTATGCTCAACGTGCGCGGCTGAGCCAGCGGGGCTTGCGGCGGGAGCCTTGGCTTTTTCCGCTTCTCTTTCTTTCGTTTCGGCTTCCCTTTCTCTTGTTTCCGCCTCTTGTCGCTCATTTTCGCGAGCTACATCGCGCAACTCACCGTCCTCGGTGAACAAGCGCCGATCGGTCACAGTGAAACCCGATTCCTGTCTCTTCTCAGCCATAAGATATCCTCGCGATCAAATCTGAATTTACTTCGAATAAGCTTGCATAGCGTTTCCGAGAGATTCTAACGGTCGTGCTGCTATGCAGTTTGATTAAGCTTCAAGGTTCAAGCTCTGTTCAGCACATGGTCTTCCGCAGCTTGCTGATAGGCACTTTGCATCGGCAATTGAATCACCGTCGCTCTCACCTTTGCGTCGCCAACCTCAACCTTCTGCCCGGGCATTCCCGCCTCGCGGCGAATGTATCCCAGCGCGATGGCCTGTTCTTCGGTGATAGAGGGCAGAATTGCAAAGCTGGTAACCTCACCCACTTCCTTTTCGCCGACTACAATCTTGGCGCCGGGCGAAATCGTCTCCACCCTCTCAAGCAACAATCCGATAAATTTTCGATGCACGTTGCCTCGCGAGCGAATTCGCTCCACAATTTCCTGGCCAACGTAGCAGCCTTTGTTGAAGTTGAGCGCGCGTGTCTGTTCCGTTTCTTGCGGCAGGTCTCGCTCTCGAATGTCCACTCCATAAACCGGAGTGCCAACGGAAATTCGCAGGATCTCTAACGATTCGCAGCCCACCGGAGTAGCGCCAGCGCTGATGAGTGCTTGCCACGTTTTGTACACATCTTTGGGAGCGAGCCAGATTTCGTAAGATTCACTGGTCGAATCGCCCCGCACGATGGTGCACGCTAGACATCCGCAGTCACAATTGCAATCGGGCGTGGTGAGTTGCAAAGGCTGCAGCTCCGGGAACAGAATTCCCGCTGCTGTTAATAATTCGCGGGACTTCGGTCCTGCCACGCCTAGCGACGTCCAATTATCGCTGACGTTCGTAACTTCAACGTCGTCCATGATAATGAAGTGTTCGAAGGTCGCGGCAATCTTATCGATCTGCGACTGGTCGGTTTCCACCTCAAGCGTCTCACCGAGGTTATGGACATCCATATCGCCCAAAATCCGCCCTTGAGGATTGAGTAGAAATGCGTACGCGCCCCGTCCCACAGCTAAATCGCGAATATTATTCGTGACCATGCCATTCATCCAGCGCACCCGATCGCTGCCCTTCAGCGATAGGCGCGCGCGAAAGCCCATGTCATAAACGGCACAGCCGCTTTGAAGGGCACGAAACTCTTCTTTTGGGGCGCCGAAATGAGATGCAGTGATGGATCCCCGGTATTCGCGCTCCTGCACCGGAACGGCGTTGGTGGGTGGCTGTCCGGCGATGGCGTTCTGAAGGGGAGTGCGAAGCATGGGAATATTGATTATAGCGAATCGCTTTGTGATTCAGGGGTCGAACAAGTCCCGCTCGGAGCAGGCCAGCCTAGACAACGGGCCGCAAAGACGAAGGGAAACTACTCATTCTTTTCGGCTTGTGTTAAGTTTCTGCCGTGGGCTCGCCAAAACCTTCCAAGAAACGTATTGCCATCATTCCAGGTGACGGAATCGGCCAAGAGGTAATCCCCCAAGCTCTGAAAGTGATCAGGGCTTCGGGTGCGGATGTAATTACCACTGAATTCGATTGGGGAGCCGACCGCTATCTTCGCGACGGCACAACTGTTCCTGCCGATGGCTTTGCCACTTTGGGTCGCGACTTCGACGCGATTCTTGCTGGGGCGTTCGGCGATCCGCGCGTCAAGACTAACATTCATGCCAAAGAAATCCTCCTCGGCATGCGCTTCAAGATGGATCTTTACGCTAACGTTCGACCCGTGCGGCTGCTCGATGCGGCCTTGTGCCCGCTGAAAGGTGTTGAGCCGAAAGATGTGGATTTTGTGGTTATTCGCGAGAACACGGAGGGTGTATACACTGACTCGGGCGGAGTCTTTAAACAAGGCACACCGGATGAAATCGCAATTCAGGAAGACATCAACACCAGCAAAGGCGTCGAGCGCATTATTCGTTATGCATTCGAGTATTGCGAGCGGCACACGAAGCTTGATGGCACACTGCGCAGTCGTGTGCTGATGTGTGATAAGTCGAATGCCATGACCCACGCCGGAGGCCTATGGCAGCGCATGTTCAAGGAAATAAGCGCTGAATATCCAAAGATTTCGACGCAGCATATGTACGTCGACGCACTGTGCATGCAGATGGTGCGCGATCCGCGGCCGTTCGATGTGATCGTGACCAATAATATGTTCGGCGACATCATCACCGACCTAGCCGCAGGCTTACAGGGCGGTTTGGGTATGGCTGCAAGCGGAAATATACATCCAGGAAAGACGTCGATGTTTGAGCCGGTGCATGGATCTGCTCCGCCCATTGCTGGTAAGAATCTCGCGAACCCTTTTGGGGCAATTTTGACGGCGGCGATGATGCTGGGGCATTTAGGATTTACGAGAGAGAGCGATAGGATTGAGGCCGCCGTTCTAGAAGGTGTGCGGCAGGGAAAAACTACACAGGATATTGGCGGGACGTTGGGGACGCGCGAAGTGGGGGATTGGGTGGCGGAGCGAGTCGGGCAACATTAGAGTGGCATCAGTTGCCGCTCCTGGCGGGCGAGCAGGCGTCCGTTCCCGTGCCGAGGTCGAGGATGCGGTGAGCGTTCGCCGGAATAAATTCCAGCGGCTCGTCCTCGCCACGATGAGGGATGGAATCAGCACGCTTAAAGTAATGGTTGAAGTGATCGGCTGAGGTCCCAAGATTCACAGGAAGCGTTCGCGGGCATAGTTGTCCTTGAAGAGAGTACAGGCAAACAAGGTAGACTCGTTTGTAATGAATATCGTCAATTTGCCAGCCGTAGGGTGGATCAGGCCGATTTTTGCGGTTGTGTTGATAGTCCTGATCACTGGCACCGCAGGGCGAAGCGTAGGACAAGAAAACCAAAATCCAGATCAAACTCAGCGGCAAGGCGACAAGAACGGCAGTCCCACGCCGCCCGCTCCGATTCAATCCACTCCAGCGCAGGATCAGAAGCCCGAGGTAAAGATCACACCGCGTGAGGCGGAGGAGTTATTTCACTCGGTCGACGAGATTATGGCGTTCGACAGTAAACAGACTGGGTTGCCAATTAAGAAACAAGTCAAGCGCCGGTTGACCAGCCGCAATGAAGTGGAAGCCTACTTGACCAAGCACATGAAGGATGAGGACGTGAAGCGTTTGCAGCGTTCGGAGTTGGTGCTGAAGAAATTTGGTTTACTCCCACGCGACTTCGATCTTGAGAAGCTACTTGTATCGTTGCTGCGTGAGCAGATCGCCGGATATTACGATCCTAAAACGAAGACGGTGAATCTGCTAGATTGGGTTCCGGTTGAGGAGCAGGAACCCGTGCTTGCCCACGAACTGACACATGCGCTGCAAGACCAGGACATCGGCTTGGACAAATGGATGAAGCGCGGCGAAAAAGATTTGGGCGAGATGAAGAAAGATCCCACGCCCTCCGACATTGAAAACGACGAAATGGATGACTCGCGCGAAGCCGTGGTCGAGGGACAAGCCGAAGCGGTGATGCTGCAATATGAACTTGCGCCTGTGGGGCGATCAATCCTCGACTCTCCAGATCTAGTCGATACCATGGAGGCGCAGATGTCTACCGGGACCGACGATTCGAAGGTCTTCAAAGACGCTCCCATTTTCTTAAGGGAGTCGCTGACGTTTCCCTACAGTTATGGATTGAAGTTTGAAGTGAAGTTGCTGCAAAACGGCGGCAAGCAAAAGGCATTTGCCGACGTGTTGGCGAATCCTCCACATACCACCCGTCAGATAATGCAACCGGAAACCTACTTGGCGGGTGAGCAGATTCCCCCGATGCCGGTAGTCGATTTTAAACACGATTTCAAGGACTACGAGAAGTTTGATATTGGCGCGATGGGCGAGTTTGATGTCGCCGTGCTGATCGAGCAATACACGGGCAAAAAAACGTCGGATCGGATGTATCCGGAGTGGCGCGGAGGTTATTACTACGCTGCGCGGCCCAAAGGTAATCCGAATGCGCCGTTGGGGTTGGTTTATGTGTCGCGCTGGTCGGACGCGGAAAAGGCGGCGGAGTTCGCCGCTATTTATGCGCAGTCGCTGGCCAAGAGATATGTGAAGGCCGAAGAGTCAGAAAAGACATCATCCGGCGATGTCGCACCGCATCCATCAAAGTATAAGATCGACCTTCTGCAGGGCCGTCACGTTTGGAATACAAACGAAGGGACGATCGTGATTGAGCAAAAAGGTGACATGGTACTGGTAAGCGAAAGCTTGGACCCGGTTACGACCGGCACGCTCGAAAAAGAGATTTTTAAGCAATGAAGAGATGTACGTCCAGCATCCAGTTCTCAGCTTGCGGTTGACCACTCGCATCCGAGACCAACATTGCAGCTTGACTGTTTTTCGCTACTCGATCATTTCTTCTTGGCAGCTGGTTGCTTAGAATGATTTTCTTCCGGCTCCGCCAGGAAATGTTGGACCTTTGCCATAACCGTGATTTGCTTTCCGTCGCGCTGTAATTTGAGCTGGCGTTGCTGGCCCGGAGACCCTTCCAGAAGCGACCATACCTGACCCATGGTTGAGTCTGCCACTGGGATGCCATCGACGGCGACCAGTTGATCGCCCGGTTCGACTCCTTCTCCTCCGGAGGGCACTGAAGGTTCCCCGTTAAGATCGGCGACACCGACGATCATGTAGTGACTATCGGGATCTGGACGAACAATCAGGCCAACCACGTCATAGTCAGGAAATTTGAAAGTGCTGCCGAGATCGAAGTATGCGGTGGAATGCTTATAGTCCAGGCCAATGCGGTAATTGATGAGCGCTCCCGACCCAATCATCCCGGCGGGTGAAAGTTTTTCGTGTAATTCGAAAAGCCGTTTCCATGGCTCTGGCCAGGCGATTACCGGGACATCGGTGAGATAGAGCGGACCGAATTGAAGCCGCTCAATCCTCATCAGTTGCCATTTCGTTTCATCGGTGCCACCCCACATATTTGCAGGACCGACGGCTCCGGTCATATGCGGCCAATCCGGATGAGCGGTAGCCAGGCCGCTAAACAGTTCGCCGGACAAAAAACTCACGGGCGTGCCTACATCGAGCAGGAGCATGCAGTTTTTATTCTCGAGCTTGCCGGGAATCTGAATCAAACCGGTGTCCGGATCGACGAGCATGTTGCTTGTTACACCTTTAAATTTCATCGTGCCCGGCTGTCCCAGGCTAAGCTCGCGGTCGGGAAAGTTAATGAGCACATCGTACTTGCGAAGAATTGTTGATGGAATCTTAATTTCGGCGCTCATGCCAGGGTCCATGAGCGAACCGTCCGTGTCCGGGGATTGCGGTATTTTTGCTTCCTCCACCGCCGCAAGCGAAATCTTCATGTCACCGATCAATACTTCGCGAGGTGCATGGGCGAAGCATGAGCCTGCTTCGCAGGCAATGGTCAAACCCATCAGTTTCGCAGCACGCTCGGACATGCGAAGTTCGGGGTCTCCAGTGTCGACCCAGCCGCGAATACGCTTCGTTGAGCCGTCGGGAAGAGGCAGGTACACGTCGATGATGACACGGTTGTGATCAAGCGTGATGGGAACGACGACAGATTTGGATCCTGACGAAGGAATCGGTGTACTCTGAGCCGGAACCATCACGGCGAGCAGGCAGAATGAAATGAGGGCGACTGAAAGACGCATGGAGAGATTGTAACTTCTCCTACGCTGCTGACCGCAAGCTCAGAGAAGAAGGATGTCAGTGCGAAGAAGGTTTGTTGATCCAAGCGCTTCAGGGGGAAACGGAAGGCTCTTGTATAATCGCGAGTTTGGCTTGCTGCATCTAGCGCAATCTGAGCATTATTCCGGGAGGATGTTTGGCGCAGACGGAGATTGGAATTATAGGCGGCAGCGGATTGTATTCCATGCCAGGCCTCACGAAGACCAAGGAAGTGCGGGTGAAAACGCCGTTTGGCGCGCCTTCCGATGCCTACATCTGCGGACTGCTGGAGGGCCGCAAAGTTGCGTTTCTGGCCCGCCACGGACGGGGACATCGCATTTCTCCGACGGAGTTGAACTTCCGGGCGAATATCCATGGTTTCAAGCAACTGGGTGTGCAGAGGATTATTTCACTTTCGGCCGTAGGCTCGTTGAAGGAAGAGCATAAGCCGATGGATTTTGTGATTCCGGATCAATTCTTCGATCGCACGCGACACCGCGTGGATACTTTCTTCGGCGGTGGGGTGGTGGCACACATAGCTTTTGCCGATCCTGTATGCAGCGAGATGTCGCAAGTGGTGGAAGCCGCTTGCAGGAAAATTGGCGTGAATGGCAAGCGCGGCGGAACTTATTTGTGCATGGAAGGTCCGCAGTTTTCGACCAAGGCGGAGTCAAACGTATATCGGGGACTCGGCATGGATGTGATCGGTATGACAAACCTGCAGGAGGCGAAGCTGGCGCGCGAAGCCGAAGTCTGCTACGTCACGGTAGCGATGGTGACGGATTACGACTGCTGGCATCCTCATCATGATTCGGTGACCGTGGATCAGATCGTGGCGGTGCTGGGAAAGAATGCGGAGAATGCGGCACGAGTTGTGCGGGAGACCGTGGCTGGCCTGCCGCGGGAACGCTCTTGCAAATGCGGCTCGGCACTGGCGCATGCGATCTTGACAGATCGCAAAAAAATACCGGCGGCGACAAAAAAGAGGTTACGTCTGATCATAGGAAAATACGCGAAGTGAGTTTGCTCAGCTTGAAGAACTAAAGGCGGAAAAGCGAAAGGAACAACGCGTTTATATGAGTATCGTAGTGGTCGGCTCGGTTGCGTTTGATGACATTACGTCACCGTCGGGAAGTGTCACAGGAATACTGGGTGGTGCGGCGACTTATTTTTCACTGGCGGCCAGCTACTTCACCCAGGTTCGGGTGGTCGCAGTGGTGGGCGAGGACTTCGGCCCGGAGCATGAAAATGTTTTGAAGAAACGCGGAGTGGACACTCGTGGCATTGAGCGTGCGACGGGAAAGACCTTCCGGTGGGGCGGTTCCTACGCCGACAATCTGAATGAAGCTAAAACTAACTTCACTGATCTCAACGTGTTCGAAAAGTTTCATCCACAAATACCGAAAGAATATGAGGATTCGAAATTCCTGTTCCTCGCCAATATTCAGCCAACCTTGCAGGCCAACGTGCGGCGCAACATGAATGCTGTACAGCTCACCGGATGCGACACCATGAATTATTGGATTCAGGGCGCCCGAGAGGAGCTGTTAGAGACGTTGAAGCTGGTGAACGTCCTGCTAATCAACGACACCGAGACCAAGATGCTGGCTGGTGAAAAGAATCTGCCGCGCGCAGCTCACAAAGTTCTCGCGATGGGCCCCCAAGCGCTGGTGATCAAGCACGGTGAATATGGCGCCACGATTTTCTTTCGCGAGGGGGCGTTTGGGGTTGGACGGCATCCGTTTCGTGCGCCCACTCTTCCACTTGATGAAGTGAAAGATCCCACGGGAGCGGGCGACTCCTTCGCTGGTGGATTTATGGGCTATTTGGCGTCACAAGAAGAATTGAATCGCGAGGTGCTGAAGCGGGCGCTCTTTTACGGTGGCGTAATGGGATCGTTCGCAGTGGAAAGCTTTGGCACGGAAAGACTGCAGTCGCTGACTCGTGAAGAGATTGACGCCAGGTTCCAGATTTTCCGCGAGCTTACTCACCTCGAATGAAGCCCAAGAAAGCGCCTCCGGAGAATCGTTCGCCGAAAGCACACTCTGACCTGGAAAGTGTCCGGCTGCTTTGGCTCGCGATGTTCGTCTCAGTGTTTTCTTTTCTTTTTTACTATCGCAATGGAGAAATGTTGCTGTATGGCGATGCCGTCGCGCACATCAATATTGCCCGCCGTATATTCGATTCGCGAACTCCGGGACTTTTGCAACTCGGAACCGTTTGGCTCCCGCTGCCGCATTTGCTGATCTTACCCTTTGTCGTATCAAAGCAGATGTGGCAGAGCGGTTCCGGAGGCTCGATTCCGTCCATGGCGGCGTTCGTGATCGGGGTCCTGGGAATCTTCCGTCTGGCCCGAACTGCGCTGTCGCGTGACGGGAAGGTGGACGGCGTAACTAGAGTTGGATCATGGGCCGCTGCGATTTTATTTGTCGCGAACCCAAATTTGATTTACATGCAATCGACAGCGATGGGCGAGCCGCTCTATCTGGCTTTCTTTATCTGGGCGATCACATTCTTTGCGGAATTTCTCCGCGGCAACGGCAAGGCGCTCGTCCGATGCGGGTGGTGTCTGATGGGCGCATGTTTGACTCGCTATGACGGATGGTTTCTTGCCGTTCTGATGGTACTCGCTGGAGCAGTGGTGGGTTTGCAGGCTCGCGACGAAACTAGTAATGATGGGTCAAAGGCTCCCATCGTAGCGTTGCGAAGTGCGATGGTGAAGTTTGTTTTGCTGGCGGCCGCAGCACCCGTTTTGTGGCTGGCCTACAACGCAGCGGTCTACCAGAACCCCCTCGAGTTTGCCAACGGCCCGTACTCGGCGAAAGCGATTGAGCGGAACACAGCCACCGTGAATCCGGCGAAAGGGAGCCTGTTCGCTGCGGGATCGTATTTTCTGAAGGCCGCCGAACTGAATGTGGCCAACTCTAATTGGGCTGGGCGAACATGGGTCGCTCTGGCTTTGATAGGAATCTTGGCGTCATGGCTGGAGGCTCGTGCCCGCGCGGCACTGCTCTTGTGGCTCCCACTGCCGTTTTACGCGATTTCTATCGCATATGGAAGCGTACCCATTTTTGTCCCGACGTGGTGGCCGTTCTCTGTCTACAACGTGCGCTATGGTCTCGAACTGCTTCCAGGGTTCGCGGTGTTTGTGCCTTTGGGAATTTCTTTTCTGATTCGATTTTTAGGGAGAATTCCCGCAGCTCAATTATGGGTGAGCCGGTGGGCTGACATAGCCGCGTTCGCAACAGTTTTGCTGCTTGCCACTTCGAGCTATGCGGCGGTGTGGCGAGAAGATCCGATCTGCTATCGCGAGGCCCAGATTAATATGCAGGGACGCGTGGCGATTGATAAGCAATTGGGAGATTGGATCAAATCGCTGCCCCCGGATTCCACGTTCCTAATGTACCTGGGCGACCACGTCGGAGCGCTGGAAAGAGCGGGCATTCCGCTGAAGCGCACGATCAACGAAGGGAACCATCGCGTGTGGAAGCAACCGTTTGACTCGCAAGGCCTCTGGGAACGTGCGCTGGCGGATCCGGCGGCATATGCGAATTATGCGGTAGGATTTCAAGGCGATCCGGTCTGGAAAGCGGCGGAGGCACGGCATCTGCCGGCCCTGGTAGAGATCCACACTACGGGGCAGCCGCCGATGGTCTTGTTTCAGGGGGGAACGAAATCGATGCGGTAATCACGCGGGTTTACTCCTGTTATGGGGCCAATCGGAGCGCGGTGATAGAATCCGGCCATCGCAAAGATACTTTCCGAGTGTCTGGATGAACGTCCACTCAATTCTCGATATACTCCATCAGGAGATGGTCAGCGGATTTGCCACAACTTCTCTGATGCGGTTGGTGCTGGCCGCAGTTTTAGGCGGAGCTATCGGTTTGGAGCGAGAGTTGAAGCAGCGGCCGGCCGGATTGCGCACAAATATTTTTATCTGTTTTGGAGCGGCCATGTTCACCGTGCTTTCGAGTGGACTGGCTGGAGTGCCGTCGGATGCGGCGCGCATCGCAGCGCAGATCATTCCCGGCATCGGATTCATCGGCGCAGGATCAATCCTCCACACTCGCGGCCTAACCAGTGGCCTGACCACCGCCTCTACGTTATTTGTAGTGGCATCGGTTGGGATGGCAGCGGGAGGGGGTCTGTATGTGACCGCTGTTTTCGCTACACTCGCAGTGCTGATCACCTTATTCGTTCTGGGACATCTGGAGAGAAGCTTTAACCTGAAGACCTTGCTCACAACCTATGAAGTCACCGGTTTGACCGCTGAAGAGATTAGCCTGGAAGTCAATCGCATTTTGGAACACCGTCATCAGATGATGCAAAACGTGTTGAGCGGAAGCACGCGGGATCATGTTCGCGTGCAGTTCGACGTGAGTGGCTGTGATCGCGAACAGCGGGAATTGCTGCAGGAGCTTAAGAAATCCGCGGTACTCGGGAGAGTGACCTCGCTCGGACCGGTGGAGTTAGAGTGATTTCGCCTTCGAATTCGATACCTTTCGTGAAGGCAACTGCGTGCGGTAATGATTTTTTGTTGATTCATCTTCAAGAAATTGAGCGGGAGATTCCGCCGGCTAGCATGGCGGAATTTACGCGAAAGATTTGTGATCGCCACAATGGCGTAGGAGCGGACGGAGTCGAGTGGATCTCCCCCCACCCCACGGCCGATGTCGAGATTCGACTGATTAATGCCGATGGGTCCGACGCGGAAATCTCCGGCAATGGCACGCGCTGCGTTGCGGCGTCCATCTGCGAATCGCAACATAAAGATCGGATCTCGATCATGACGGGGGCGGGTCTAAAGACTTGCGTTCTGGTGGGAAGGAATGAATTCGAGTACGAGTTTGAAGCTGAAATGGGCGACGCTGTGGTGGAAGCGGAAATATCGATCGCATCCACTGACGGTGAGGTTTATGGAGTTCCGGTATCGATGGGAAATCCGCATTTCGTCGTATTTATGCCGCGATTCACGGGGGATTGGCGGACGCGAGCCAGCGCGATTCAGCGCAGTGCAGTGTTTACGCACGGGGTGAACGTCGAGATGGTAGTCTGCGATGGACTCCATGATATTCAGGTGAAATTCTTCGAGCGCGGAGTTGGAGAAACCTTATCCTCAGGAACCGGTTCCTGCGCTGCTGCGGTCGCGGCGGTGAGTAGTGGCAGGACCCAATTTCCGGTTCGTGTTCATGCGGACGGAGGAATACAAACTGTTACGCGCGATGGAACGATCTTCCTTCGTGGTCCGGCGCGACTGTTGTGTCACGGGAATTTTTTTCTGGGCTGACAGCGTAGAAGTGTGAGCCCCGTTCTATTTCGAGTACGTTCGAATGCCGATTTCCTCCTCAATAACCCGCGTAAAGCCGCCTGCCCTTCGATTGGGAGACGCTATTGGCGTAGTTGCACCGGCGAGCAACGTACAGAGAAGCGACCTCGATGCCGGGTGCGAGGCGCTGAGGCACGCCGGTTACAAGCCTTTTTACTTCGATTCAATTCTCGATCGGGACCTTTATTTTGCCGGAACGGTGGAACGACGGGCGCGCGAATTGGAGGAAATGTTTGCCCGCGAAGAGGTGCGTGCAATCGTCTGTGCACGCGGGGGTTATGGAGCGAACTATCTGTTGAATGCCTTGGACTTAAACATAATCAAATCACATCCTAAAATCTTTGTTGGCTATAGTGATCTAACGGCGCTGCTTTCTTATTTCTCGGATGCAACCGGACTGGTTACGTTCCACGGGCCGATGGTAGCGAAGGACTGGGCACACTCAGACGGCGTGGATCGAACTTCATGGTTCGCCGCATTGACCGGAGCGTCAGCATGGAACCTTGAAGTGGGCTCGCAATCCGGCGCCGTTGGTTTGGTCGAGGGCGTTTCCGAGGGCATTCTCTACGGCGGATGCCTTTCGATTTTGGTTGCGTCTCTTGGTACACACTTTGAAATCCAAACTGCGGGTAAAATTTTGTTTATCGAGGATGTTGGAGCGAAACCCTACCAAATCGATCGCATGCTGATGCAATTGAAGCTTGCGGGGAAGTTTGATCATGTGCGCGGCATCATCTTCGGCGAGATGAAAGATTGTTTGCAAAGTGCACGGCAGGAATACACGCTGCAAGAGGTCGTTTTGCGAATTGTCGGAGAACTCGGCGTGCCGGTCGCCTACGGTTTGCGGTCGGGGCACGTGACAGCCTCAAACATTACATTGCCTATCGGTGTGCGAGCAGGCTTGGAGGTCCGAAGCGATCAAATGACTGTGAAGATTTTGGAGGCTGCGGTAGGGCAGGTATAAGTGACGCAAACAATGGGCAATGAGAAGCATATTCATTTGATCGGAATCTGCGGCACGGCGATGGCGTCGCTGGCTGGAATGCTGAAGCAGCGCGGCTTTCGGGTGACCGGATCGGACGCGGCGGCTTATCCACCGATGTCAGATTTCCTGTCAGAGTTGGGAATTCCGGTGGCGCAGCCGTTCGACGCGAAGAACCTTTCGGTTGTGCCCGATCTTGTGGTAGTGGGCAATGCGATATCACGCGGAAATCCGGAACTGGAATACGTTCTTGACTTCCGCATTCCGTTTAGCTCGCTTCCCCAATTGTTGCACGATGAATTTCTGCGCGGCAAAGAAGTTGTGGTGGTTGCTGGAACTCACGGAAAGACCACTACAACTTCGATGCTGGCATGGATTTTTCATACTGCCGGCATGCAGCCTTCATTTCTGATTGGCGGCATCGCCGAGAATTTTGGCTCCAGCTTTCACGTCGGACAGGGCAAGCATTTCATTCTCGAAGGGGATGAGTACGACACCGCTTTTTTCGACAAAGGTCCCAAGTTTTTGCATTACTTTCCCGACTCGGTGATTCTCACTTCCGTGGAATTTGATCATGCTGATATTTACAAAGACCTGGATGCGGTAGAGACGGCGTTTAAGCGACTGGTCAATCTAGTTCCCCGGCGCGGGCGGATCATAGGTTTCGATGGCGAAACTGGTGTCGCGTCCGAGAGCGCCAGTCTGGAGGGCTGTTTAAGCAAAGCATTTAGTCCAGTGGAGCGTTACGGGGCGGGCGCTCGTGCGGAGTGGAGGATCTCCGATATGCGGTTCGAAGCGGAGCGTACCGCATGGACCGTGTTTCATAGAGGCCAACAGTGGGCGGACTTTGAATTCGCCCTGGCCGGTGAATATAACGTATGGAATGCAACTGCAGCGGCGGCGATGGCGTTCGCGTATGGCATATCGCGAGAAGAAATCTCGGCTGCGCTGAAAACCTTTAAGAGCGTTAAGCGGCGGCTGGAAGTGAAGGCCATCGTCAACGGAATCACCGTTGTCGACGATTTTGCTCACCATCCCACGGCGATTGCGGGAACTCTGAAAGCGTTGCGCGGTCGCCATACGGGAGCACGGCTGTGGGCCATTTTGGAGCCGCGATCGAACACCCTGCGCCGGCGCGTGCTGCAAAAAGATTTGGCACGCAGTTTATCGATTGCGGATGAAATCGTTGTGGCCGGAGTCTTCCGCTCGGAGGCATTACCCGAGGATCAGCGACTGGACGTGGCAGCGCTGGCGGCTGATATCCAGCTTCTCGGGCGGCGGGCTCGCCTCATTGAGGATGCGGACAAGATCGTTGATGCGATAGCTCCCGAAATGCGCAGTGGAGACGTCGTTGCGATTCTCTCCAACGGAGGATTTGGCCAAATCTATGAAAAATTGCCGTCTCGGTTAAGAGCGCTGGCAGCCGATGCAGGCGAAGACTCAGCCGTGGCGAGTCACGGATGAGTTTTTTACGGCTTCAGCCTTATTCTTTTCGAGTTCTTATCCTATTTGCTCTCGGAGCGCTGCGGGCATATGCGGCGACCGATTACACAATCATTCTTGCCAATGCGGAACAACACCTCGTCAAAGTACGACTCTCAGTTGGTGAGGGCAACGCACAGCGCGAGTTGCAACTTCCCGTCTGGAATGCACTGTACCAAATTCGTGATTTTGCGAAGTATGTGAATTGGATCCACGCGAAAGACCGTGCGGGGCGGCCTTTACCTTTGCGCCAACTGAACATTAGCCGCTGGCAGGTAGGCGGCGCGCAGGATGGTGCCATCGTCGAGTACGAAATGTTTGTAGATTCGTCAGGCCCTTTCGGCGCTCAGTTCAGCTCGCACCACGCTTTCTTTAATCTGGCACAGGTGTTGATATACCCGGTCGATGCACGCGATCAGCCGATGACTATCAGTTTCAGCATGGTGCCTAAGGAATGGCACACTGCCACGCCGCTGGGCGTTTTGCACGACGGCCGATTTACAGCGTTGGATTATGACCGACTGGTCGACTCTCCGGTCGAAATCGGGACGTTTCAAGAATCTGACTTT
Source organism: Acidobacteriaceae bacterium (assembly GCA_003165455.1). Lineage (GTDB taxonomy): Bacteria > Acidobacteriota > Terriglobia > Terriglobales > Acidobacteriaceae > Sulfotelmatobacter. Next base: position 32,340 of record PLUJ01000085.1, read on the forward strand.
GACGAGGACGGCGCGCATTATCGGGTGATTGTCGATGCTGAAGCGGGCGTCTACCAGATGGATAAGATCGTCGGTATGTTGCGTAAGATTGTGGGATCGGCAACAAATTGGATGGAGGATCGCCCGTTTCAAAGCTACATGTTTTTTTACCATTTTCATCGAGGCCCTGCGGGTGGCGGCATGGAGCATACTTACTCCGCCGCCATCGATGTGAATGCCGATGTGTTATCGCAGTCACCGTCGGCTCTTGCGTCCGTGACGGCGCACGAGTTCTTTCATCTGTGGAATGTGAAACGGATTCGTCCGCAAGGTTTGGTTCCAGTGGACTATACGAGAGAAAATTACACTCGCGCGCTATGGTTCAGCGAAGGCTGCACCAGCACCGCGGCGGATTTTATCGAACTCCGCGGCGGCCTAATGAACGAAGTCCAATTTGAGAGGCAGTTGGCATCCGACATCGCGGAACTGGAGCGCCGTCCCGCGCACCTGACTCAGTCTGCCGAACAGTCCAGCCTGGACGCATGGTTGGAGGGATACCCTTATTACCGGCGTCCAGACCGTAGTATCTCGTATTACAACAAAGGGGAACTGCTGGGTGTCATCCTGGATTTGCAAATTCGCGAAGTAACTCATGGGAAGGACTCCCTGCGGGAGTTATTTCAATGGATGAACGACAACTACGCGAAGAAGGACAAGAGCTTTTCCGACATGGAGGGCGTTCAGGAAGCCGCCGCAGCGTTGACACACACAGACATGGCACCATTCTTTGAAAAGTACGTGCGTGGCACCGAAGAAATCCCTTGGGATGATTTTTTCCGCGGCGTAGGGCTTAAGGTGGAAGAAGGTCGCAATACCATGCCGGACGCGGGATTCGTTGCCTCGCGCAACTTTGATGAGCCGATGACGGTCTCACAGGTTTCCGCGGGAGGCGGGGCCGAACGTGCCGGCCTGCGGGTGGGAGATGTGATTCTGGAAATCAATGGCGATAACGTTGGCCAGGAATCCTCGGACTTGCTCGATGGGCTCGCAAGCGGCGATACATTGAGAATGAAAGTACAATCGACGCACGCCGGAGAGCATGAGTTGAAGTGGAAAGTTGGAAGCCGCGAACAGACTACATATCGGCTCGAAGACTTGGAAAGCATCAGCCCGGAGCAACGCGCGCGCCGCGCGGCTTGGCTCAGGGGCGAAGCGCAAGGTTTGCAGGCAACCGCAGCCAATTAATTACCGCTCGGAGCAACACGGATGATCCGCACCATAACGATGCTAGCTTTTTGGGCGCTGGCGCTCCCGATTGCCGCATTGATCGGATTTCCCTGGACTTTTATAACCGGCGACGTCAGCCTCTTGTATCGGATGTTCATGTTTGGCGCCTGGAATGGCGTGCGCCTCGCCGGTGTTCATGTCCAAACCGTTGGACTCGACAAACTTGATCCTTCGCGTACATACATTTTCATGTCGAATCATGTCTCGAATCTTGATCCGCCGATCACAATCCCTTTGATTCCGAGACGCTCCTCCGTGATGGTAAAGAAGGAATTATTCCGCGTGCCTATTTTGGGGCGAGCAATGCGCATGGGGTCTTTATTGCCGGTAGACCGCGGGAATCGCGATGCCGGCATCGAATCGGTGCGAGCGGCGAAAAACGTTGTGCGCCAAGGCCTGAACATGGCGATTTACGTCGAGGGCAAGCGTTCGTTCGATGGCAAGCTGCTCCCATTCAAGAAAGGTCCGTTTTATTTAGCGATGGAGTGCGGGATCCCGGTTGTTCCGGTGACCGTCACAGGGACGCGCGAAGTCATGCCGAAAGGAAGATTTGCCATCAAACCGGGCTTAGTGACCGTGAAATTTCATCCACCCATCGAGCCCGAGAATTTCGGCAGCCGGGAATGCCTGATGGAAAAAGTTAGGGTAGTGATCGAGAGCGGCTTGCCTCCAGAATGCAGATCGGCGGAGCTGGGAGTGGCGGTTGTACCGAGCTCTAAGGAAGAACATAGCTTCTTGTCGAGCGGCGGCCCCCGGCCCACAAGTTAAAACGTAGTTCTTACTGGCTCGAATTCTTTTTCCGCAAAAGTTTCGCCATCTCCGGCAATTTCGAGAGCAGCGCCGAATACTTCAACCATAATTTGTGATCGACTGCCGGAGCGCCACTGACCAAAGCCCCAGCAGGAATGTCTTGGGCCACGCCGCTTTGCGGTGTGACAATGGCGTCATCGCCGACTTTGCAATGACCCACTACCCCTACCTGTCCCGTAAGAATCACTCGATCTCCAATCTCGGTGGAACCTGCAAGTCCAACCTGCGAACAGAGCAGCGCGTCCTCTCCGACTTGCGAGCCGTGACCGACCTGCACTAGATTATCGATCTTCACGCCGCGACGGATCCTTGTCTCTCCAACGCTGGCGCGGTCAATGCACGAGTTTGCCTGGATTTCAACATCATCTTCGATGACAACCGGAGCGGGCTGCGGAATTTTATGCCAACGCTTATTTTGGGTTTTCGCGAAACCGAAGCCGTCCGAGCCGATTATGACCCCATTCTGCAGCAAGACGTTGTTACCAATGTGGCAATTCTCGCGTACTACGGCGTGGGCATGAGCACAAAAGTTATGACCTATCTTGACTCCGCTATAGATCACGACGTGGGCTAGTAGAACGGCATCGTCGCCAATCTCCACATTCTCCCCGATTACAACGTACGGTCCAGCGTGGCAATTGCGACCCAGTTTTGCCGTGGGATGAATTACAGCGGTTGCGTGCACTCCAGGTGCATAGCGCTGTGGGTGATGGAAGAGTTCAAGCGCTTGCGCGAACGCTAGATACGGATCGCTGGCGCGCAGCATGGCGGTTGCCATGGCAGGGAAATCCTCACCCACAATGATAGCGGACGCTTTCGTTGACCGCGCGGCCGCCGCGTATTTTGGATTCGAGATGAAAGTAAGTTCGCCGGGGCCGGCCTTTTCAATGCCGTTAAGACCGGTTATTTCGGTTTCCGCAGCGCCATTTTCGAGGCGCGCGTTCAGCGCCGAGGCAATTTCTGCAAGTCTCATGGGAATGGAGTCAACCGCCAGTAAATCGTACACGAACAGTTCACTCCTGGCAGTGTGCCGGGCCATCGCCATGTCAGTTGCCGACCCAGAGGACCTACTGGACAGTAAGGGTGAATCCGCTCTGAGAAGTAGTCGTGCCGCTGCTGGCGGTTACTACAACGCTGTAAGTTCCTGCCGGAGTGCTGATGATCGGCGGCGCCGGGGTAGGAGTTGCGTGAGAGCTGCCGCCTCCGCAACCCAAGCTTGCTATAAGGACCAAAATAGTCAGGCTCGCAAACAGGCTCTGCCGTCGCTTCGGCCCACCGAGCACTACCACCGAGAACAAGAAGCTCATTCCCATCATCCAATCGGCGAGGTAAAACTCGCGGCGCGAATGCTGCGCCATCGCCGTTGCCGATGCAGCGGTTGTGCTGACCGTTAACGTTGAGGTGGTGGTGTTCAACGTTCCTGGTGCAGTAATCGAGGCTGGGCTAAATGTACAGGCGGCACCAGCCGGAAGTGCCGAGCAGGCTAGAGAGATGGTCCCACTAAATCCGGTCGAGGACGAAACCATAACCGAGCTCGCGCCCGTCGAACCCGGCGCCGAGATGGTCACGGACGAGGCGCTTGCAGGCACGGCCGCAAAGAATCCGGGCTGAATATTGAAGGTCATCGATTGCGTGCTGTTGCTCGCGTTGAAGCTTGCATCGCCGCTGTAGCTGGCCGAAATGGTATGGGTCCCAGTGTTAAAAGTATCAACTCCATTCGGAGTAGCCGTGTCACTGCCAGTGTTGAATTGCTCTCCGCCATTCAGGGCGAATTGGTTACCGCCCGGAATCGTCCCAAATGTGTCACTGAAACTGACCATGCCGGTTGGCGATCCGTGACCCGAAGCCCCGTCTACATCCGCCCGCAGGTAAACGAGACTTCCAAATGGCCCGCTGGTGAAAGGAAAGGAATTTCCCTGTGAATTAAAACCAAGCACTGAGAGAGTGGTCGTGCTCGGCTCAGGAGTCACCGTAACCATCACGGGAGTGGAATCGCTGGGAGCGTATGTCCCATCGCCTCCATAATGAGCTGTGACGTTATAAGGGCCACCACCCGGTAGCTGATAAGTGGATTGGGCCACTGAGCCGTTGGCGAGCGGGAAGCCATCCACGCCAGCCTGGCTGCTTGAGAAAATGGCGAGCAATGATACTTCTCCAGTCGGAGTTCCTGTACCGCTCGTAGGAGAGACTGAGATGTTTACGCTAACGGGCGAACCGTGCGTGATGTTAACAACAGGTGCAAGAGCAAGTGTTGTGTTCGTAGGATTGAAAGTGACCGTATTCCATTGGTTAAGAAGGTTTGTGATGTTGACCGAACCCAGCCCGGTGGTCTGGTCGTAGCCGACGGTGGCCTGGTACTGGGTGCCAACTTCGCCCGGAACAACATTGTCGCCGACGGTCACGTCGTTGAAGATGCACGTAGAGGCGGGAGGAGTGGTAGTGTCCGAAGCGTTACACTGTGCCGGGTAAGCAGCCTGGGCCGCCGCGAGCCGATAGAGAACATAGTTGGCCACACCCTGCCTGCCACCCATTTGTTGGTTGATCAAGGCCATGATTCCCGCAAATGAGGGAGCGGACGCCGAAGTACCACTGACGAAATAAATCGAAAATTCGCCTTGGCTATTTGGCTGGCAGGAGCCTTCCAGGCACAGAAGGTAGGGATCGTGCGACGCCGCTGTCAAAGCAACATCGGGCAAGTCGCGAACTCCGTCGGCCGGAATACCCGCCACCCCATACTGCCATGAAGGCTTTGGAATACCCGGGGTCGTGCCGCCCTGGCCGCCTTGGATATTTCCAGCACTAGCGCCGCCACTGCTCGCCCACAAGCCGGCGGTGGGGCTGCTTTCGTTCCACACATCTTCGGGAATGTAGGAGAGTGCGGATTCTTCTACTGGAAGCGGCGGGTTGGTCCCCCAGTACTTACTGGTTTGTCCATTTTCGTTGAACATAGTGCCGCCCACGGCCACATTAAAAGGCGTGGAGGCGAGCAGGTTTACTGAGATCGGATCGGTTGCCGGCGGAGAGGAGGGATCGTCGCAACCCTCAGCTCCGTCGTCGCCGGTGGAAACAAAGTAGGTAATGCCTTGGGCGGCCGCTTGTTCCGCCAATTGATAAGTGCCAAGAAGCTCAGCGTCGGTTGCGTAAAGCTCACAACTGCCGAAGCTTTCCGTCATGATGTCGGCAAGATTGTTTTCAACAATGTAGACCTCGGAAAGGTCCGTGCCGTCTGTGGTGTTCGTTGTAGCGGAAACCACCAAATCGGCCATGGCCCCGGGGGCCAGCGCGCCCGTCCAAGTTGTATCCAAAGTGGCTTCGGCCTCGTCGCTACCGCCCAAATCGCCTGGATCCGGACCGTTTAACACGATTTGAAAGTGTCCGCAGCAGTTGAATAAGTCCGAAGCGAAGTTGTTAACATCCTGCCCAGCGTTAAAAAGGTTGCTGCGTCCGACCACGCCAATTGTTACATTCACGCCGGTGACGGGTCCGCTGAACGCTGGGCTGTTATAGATGGTGGCGTAGTCCTGGGGACCTAGCGCGTTGGTCTGTGGCTGACCACCTTGCGCGGGAAAAGTGACCTGCGGCGTTCGGCCAGGGATCAGCTTTGCCAAGGCCGGTTCTTTCGAGACTTGAATCTGCGGCTTCTTTAAGAAATTATGCAGCGTCAAAACCCCGGCGACGGCCGGAGTCAATGCCGTTGGAATCTGCGGGTCGCTTGCGTTGGCCCAATGCTGCTCGCCGTTCACCAAGTACTTATGAATCGCTGTGTGAAATGCCTCTTGTACCTGGCTGGCGGATCCTGAAAACTCCAACACCGTGCGACCTTTGGTTGGTTCGCCTAACTGGAATCCATGCGACTGCAACCATCCGGAGATTATCTGCATGTCGGAGTCGCTGGGGCCGAACTGGGTACCATACTGCTCCGGAGTCAGCCATTTGTGGTAGTTGGGGGAGCGCTTGCTCTGCTGGTCATCGAGTAGTTTACGCAATGCGTATTCCTGCAGCCCGCTGCGCTTCAATACCAGCAGCATACGCTGCATCGGAAGAGTCGCCGGAGCCACCCCCAGGTCGAATTCCGGGCGCGCCAACGGATGCGTGTTGCCTTTTAGAATCGTGAGTTGCGATTCGTCCACAGGCTGAGTGATCAACGAATGGGACACCGTTGGCGCGAATAGGGACGATTGTTGAGCAAGCACGCTACTCGACATGCCCAGCGTTACGCCAATTGTCACAGCAATGAAAAGAGCAGAGTGGAAGCGGCAAGCTCTCATGAATCGACTCCTTAATGAAGCGCGAGCTACGCCCACGGAGATCGGAAGGGAAGGGAGGAAGGAGTTTGCCCGATCCATCTCGCTATGCATCACATCGAGCCGCGCGTGGGTCAAGTCTTTTTATCGCAACTGAATGCGGATTGCAAGGTTATTTGCGGTAGAAGGGTTACTTAGGAAATACGCGGAATTCCGGAACGGACTTAGTGGAGAGCGATCCAGACGCGCGCTTGGCTATCCGATTAATTTCGCTTTAGTTCACCCTCTTCTTTTCCCGTAATGGTTAAGAACCGAATCACTCCGGCTTTGTCTTCGAAAACCAATGCAGTCCCTTTGGGATTCACCACGGCAGAAACCAGATGTCCATACGCTTTAGGAATGCCTCCATGCGTCGGGGTTTCGTCGTAGCGGGCTAGTTCGCCCTCTTTCATGCCAGTCATGCTGACGAAGCGTATTACTCCCTCTGCATCTTCGAAAATCAAGCCGGTCCCGATCTCGTCGGGAATGACCGCAGCCAGGCGCCCGTAGGCCTTAGGAACCGTGCCCTGTGAGATGGGCGCGCTCGCGTAAGCGTTATCCTGCGACGGCAGCCCAGCATAAGCGACGGCGGTATTCCTGTTTCCAAACAAATATCCAGCCACAGCGAGCAGCGCTCCGCCTGCGACGAGCAGAATTCTTCTTTGCATGAACTCACCTTCTATTGAAATTGCTGCCGGTCAATTCCGGTCTAGGGCAGCACTTGAATCTTATGCATCATCCCAAGATCTTCGTGTAGCAGGATGTGGCAGTGAAATACAAAGGTGCCGGCGGTAGTGGGGTCGCGGAAATCCATGCGAACCTTCACGCTGGGATAGGGACCTTTCCCCGTCCAATATGGAATTTCGATGGTATCGCGAAAATCCTGATTCGCCACGGCTTTTCCATTCACTTCCAGCATCATGAAGTGAATCTGATGGATGTGAAATGCGTGCGTCTCCAGAGCGTGATTTTCTATGGTCCAGTCTTCCACTGCGCCCACATTCGTGGTGATGGCTGGCTTCTCGTTGGGCTCGAAAACCTTTTGCTTTTGCCCGTCGACGGTGATGTAAAACTGGATGGGCCCGTTGGTTCCGCCGAATTCCTCGGAGAAGTAAAGGCTACGCGTCGCGGTCACAGTGGCGCTGGCAAGGCCGGAGAACTTGAGGTTGCTCTGCGAGGCTGGCGCAGCAGCCGCCGCAACTGGAGAGGCAGCCGGAGCCGACGCCGTGTTTACGAGCTGAATCGTGGCCAGCGGCTGTTCGATATCAGCGTTCCCGGTGGGACCCGTGTTGTAATTTAGCACCATGAAGTCGGCGCTTTGCGAGGTTGAAGTGGGAGCCTGCACGATAAATTCAGCTCGTCCAGCGGGCGGGATCAAAATTGTGTCCGTGGTTCGCGATTGGGCCAGCGGATATCCATCCAGGGCCACAAGCTGCATCGGCTGGGGCACGCTGTCGAACCAGATTTGCAGTGGCATGAAACTCTGAAGAGTGGCATTCGCAACCCGCCAGAACTGCTTTTCGCCGGGCTTCATCTGAATGATGGGAGCAGGACCCTGGATTGAACCCGCTGTCTCGAAGTTGACCGTCAACTGGTAAGGACCCGGCACCCACGGAACCAGAAACTGCTGTCGGACCACGAACACACGTTCGGTGAGGCCCACAACTTCAGGACGATATTTTTCCATGCCGTTGACGATCAGCGCCCCGGCTGCGCCGCCGTTCACCTGGAACTCGGTAAAGCCATGCACGTGGGGATGGTACCAGTAGAGCCCGGGCGGCTCGGCGAGCGGGATCTGGGTGTCGAATTGAAATCCGGAAGTGCCCGGCTGGATCAACGTGGTCAACACATCATCCTGATGGCAGGTGGGTGGGATGTTGAGACCGTGAAAATGCACGTTGGTCGAATTGATGGTTGCAGTGCCGCCATCGCCGCAGGCGACCGTGCCTNNGAAGTCATATCCATGGAACTGGCGCTCTGCGGACCAGGAGTGGTGATGGCGTCGGTAACGTGAAGCAGAAGATGGTCGCCAGGATTTAGCCGCAACGTCGGAGCTTCGATCACTTGACCCGAAGAATTGTACTTGTAGCAATAATGCGTGTAACCGTTCGAGTCCACAGAATGGGCAAGCGTAAATGCGGCGTTAAGAGCGCCATTTTGCGAATTCAGGCTCAACGTGTCTTGAAGAACTGTGCCGGGCTGAGGACGCGCTGGACATTGCGCTACCGCACTCGCAAACGAAATCCCGCATACCGCGATTGCCATCGAAAATCTGGAAAAGCTACGCATGTAAAACTCCTGAATATACTTCAAGGTATCTTCATGACTCTATACCGCTAGAAAGGACGCGGGGGGAAAGTTGTGATCGAAAGTAACCACGAACTGTAAGTGTCGGTTACAGGCGATTTCGCCATTTCGGTGAGCGTGCACTTTCCACCCGAAGAACTCACTTGCACCATAGCAATTGAGGACGTATTTCCAAACTCTGCAACGTAAAGCACGCTGCCCGTTCCCGTAGTGGACGCTAGTCCGAGTGAAGCGGTGTAAGTCCAGTCGGTATCGTAGTTCTTGAGCCTGCCGGAAGCGCAACCCTTGCCCGAGAGCGTTCCGGTTGACGCATCAAAAAATGCCGCGGAAATTCGATCTCCTTGACTGTCGCTGATGTAGAGAAGGGTTTCGTCGGGACTAAGCATGACGTTGCTCGAGTTGATCGTGTGGCCTGTTGTGTAAGAAACGGTCGGGCTCAGCTTGCCGCCTGAAATATCCGAGATCTCAACCACTGAGTCGGTGGAAGTATCGCCGAAAATCACGTAATGGCCGTCCTTCGTGATATCAATTCCGTTGGGATAGGTAGCACCCTGGGAGCTCAGATAGGCGGTGGAATTTTGCTTGTCCCCGTTCGACACGGGAGTTCCCGACGAAATATTAAACGACTCGATCGAACCATCCCCATACGTAGCCACCAAAGTGCTTCCATTGATGGCCATTGATGTAATGAATCCTCCCTGCAATCCGCCCACGCTAACGTCATTCACGAAGGTGAGACTGCATCCCGGCTGTACCTGGAAGGTTCCGATGGTATTCACGTCGGTAAAGCTGGCATAGAGATATTGCGGGTTCATGACCAGCCCGATTCCGTTACTTATTCCGGTGTCGGTGGAGGAACCGGAAGCGGTGCCGCCAATCTGAAGAGTGCTGATATCGATTCCAACAATGTCGCCCGCCCCAGCATTGGAAGCATAGACACATTGGGCGCTGGCCGAGTCCAGTACCGCCAGGCGACTGGTCGCGAAAAACCCACCACCCGTGCCTGAGGCTTCGGTCGAAACCTGTTCTTTGAGCGTTAGCGCTCCGCCAGCTCCTACAGTGAAGAAGGTGACGCCGCTAGTGAAAAATGGAGGAACGTCATCGTTGGTGAGCACATATTGTGGCGTTCCGCCGGCGAGGCCAAAACCATTAGAAATGTACACCCAAAGGAGCAAGGCAGAACTGCGCAATAACCAGCCCGTCAACGACATCCGCATAATGAAGTTTCCTCTCCGACATGCCTTGCTACCTCGATGAAGTTAATCACATACAGTGAACTAGTTCAACCGATAATGCCGGGCCTGCCAGAGAATTAAGACCACGGACGAAAGTTTCGCCAGCTATCCTCGCTAAGACTGAGGTCGACCCAAGTCAGAAGATGAATTTTACCGCGGTCTGCATCAATCGCGGAGCGGCCGCAGTCACCACGCGACCGAACGATGAACTACCAATGTTGCCATCGACCGAAGCGGGGCCGTAGAACTGTGCGTGATTAAAAACGTTGAAGCCTTCGAATCGAAATTGCAGGGACTTTGACTCATTGAGCGGTACGTTCTTGAGCAGAGCCATATCGTAGTTGTCCATACCCGGACCGAAGAAAAAGCGCCGCCGGGCGGTGCCTGGAGTGCCCAAGGCGTTCTCACTGAAGAGCGCGATGTTGAAGTAACTCACTCCGTTCCTCGGATTTTGATTTAGCTTCAAAGGGCCGGGCGTAAAGTCCGGTTCATCGACGCCAAAATTATTGACGCCGTTCGGNNTCCGTCCAGCGATTCGCAGTCCGGAAAAGGCGTTCGACGGGAAGGCGGTAGCGATAACTCACCACAAAATTGTGCGTCACATCGAAGGCGGAAAGCGCCTTGCTGAGCGAAGGATCGATCGGATTGACCTCTTCTCCCAGATTGGAAGACTGATCTTGAGATTTGCTGTAGGTGTAGCCTGCCAGCACATTCAAGCGCCCGCTGGTGTGGTTCAAGATGATCTGCAGTGCGTTGTAGTTAGAATTGCCGATGGTGGCTTGATTGGCATTGCTGCCGAAATTTGATCCCAAGGGCCCTCGCGTGCCGTGGAACACTTGGCCCGTGAAACTTGTGTAGGTGGTGTCTTCGCCGAAAGGGCCGCAGGGAGTTTGCGGAGGATTTGTAGGGGCCAGATTGGCGGGATTGCTCAGAAACAGGCACAGCGCCGGATCGCCGGGATTGGCTTCCTCCAGCACTAGAAGGTGATGCGCTTGTGTGCCGACGTAATTCACGCTGAGGACAGTATTGGTTCCAAACCCGCGCTGCAGCGAGAGCATGTATTCCTCAGTGTATGGAATGCGATTGGTGGTGAGGTAGTTCGGAAGGCCGGTAATGGGTTCGAACTGCGACCAGTCGACGTTGGGATCGGGATGCTTGGCCGATGTGTTCAGCGGTGCGAGCGTGACCGGGAAAACCTGGCCCAGATTCTGGCCACTCGATGCGGTAATAAACGGAGTGGCAAAGAGCGGCGGAGCCGGGCTGGTGTAGGTGGTCCCGTAGGGAGCGTTGGCACTCATCACGCCAAGCGTGAGGGCCTCGATGGCGGTGTAGAACATACCGAAGCTGGCCCGCACGCTGGTCTTGCCGGGGCCACCAAGTATTTTGGCGAATAGGCCATCTCCGGAAGCGTTGGGCGAATAGGCCAGGCCAATGCGCGGAGCAAAATCNNGACTGCTTGCCGGCCTCGAAGGTTGCGATCTGATTGTACTTTTCGTACCAAGGTTCAATGCGGTCCCAACGCAGACCGTAGTTGAGCGTTAGATTCGGTTTGAGCCGCCAACTGTCCTGCGCGTAGAGCCCCACGTAGTTGTTTCGCCCGTAGAAAGGCTGAAGCTGGCTTTGATTGTATTGGCTTGGTGTCCCCAGCAAGAAGTCGGCAAAGTCCAATCCGGTCTCGGTTCCGAAGAACAGGAAGCTTCCGTTAAACTGAGCGATGGCATTGACATTTACCTGGTCGTAATGGAATTCGCCGCCGGCTTTGATGGTGTGAGTTCCCAGCACTTTGGAGAAGTTGTCGAGCAGTTGATAGGTGTTGTTGAACTGCTTCAACTCATTTGTATTGGTTCCGAATGTAAAACTGTTAAAGCCGACGCTCTCGACTCCTTCGGTTTTCGGCGAGAGCGGCACGATGCCTGGAGTTCCCGGGCCCACAGTGAAACCCTGGGACGCCAGGCTTACGCCGACTCCTCCGTCTGGTTTGCCCAGGTCATTGGCGTCGCGCAGATAGCTAAAGCGGAATTCGTTCACCGCAGTGGTGCCCATTGTTTTCGTGTCGCCGAGGCTGAGCAACTGCGCGCGGCCCGAGTAGAGCGCGTTGAAACCGGGAACGTTCGCTCCACCTTGTGCGACGGGATAAGGATTGTTTTGGGCCCAGTCGTCCAGAAAATAGTAAGCGGATAGCAGACCCCAGTGAGTGTTGGCATCCAGCCGATAGGAACCCTTATCGTCGCGCAAGGTTTGATTGAAGGCCGAGGTGGAGAAGGTGCCGTTTGAATTATTCGGTTTGGGAATGTATTGCAGTAAATTCGTGCCGGGTGCGACCCAAGCCCTCGTCGGGACAGTGGCGTTGGGAAAGACACAACCGCCAACCAGATTGCTGCTGACACATGGTCCGCCAGTGGGGTTCTGTTGCGTGGGACCACTAAAGTAGTAGGGCTCGCCGCTTGTCACGGTTTGGCCGAGTTTACTGGAGAGCTGGTTGGCTATATTGGGCCCGCTGACGGTGCACGGTATTTCGACCACCGTGTGCGTAACCGGATCCGTTTCGCTACCACAGAAACCCAGCGGATTGAAGCCGCTGGAATTGTCCGGCAGGTCGGAGAAATTACCCGTGGTACGGTCTTGTAGAGAGGGCACGGGAATCTGGCCGGTGTCCACGCCCTGCGTTGAACGAGTGCCTTGATAGTCGGTGAAGAAAAATATTTTATTCTTTCGAATTGGCCCGCCGAAGGTTCCGCCGAATTGATTTTGATCGAATTTACCGCGCGTGGGTGAAAAGAAGTTGCGCGCATCGAGATTCGTATTACGCAGGAATTCGAAAGCGTCTCCATGGAATGCGTTGGTCCCGGACTTGGTGACCACATTAATTTGGCCGCCGCTGAATTCTCCATATTCGGCGTCGAAATTACCGGTGAGAATGCGGAATTCGGAGATGGAGTCGAGGTTGGGAATGATGGCCGCGCCCATGTTGACGTCTTCTTCTACGTCGCTTCCGTTCACGATGAAGGCATTTGCGAATTCCCGTTGGCCATTGATGGAAATAGTTCCGGGATTCAAATCGCCGGAGGGAGCGAGTGCGCTGGCACCCACGTCTTGAACCGTCTCGGATGTGATGGAAGTGACCGGAGCGACTCCGGGCTGAAGCGCGAGCAGGTCGGTATAGCTGCGCCCGTTTAAAGGCACTGAGGTCATCTGGACTCCGGTGATGACTTCGCCCATCTGGGTGCTGACCGTCTCCACATGAGTAGCGTTGTCGCTGACTGAAACCGAATCGTTCTTTTGACCGACCTGGAGAACGGGATCAATCAGCAGCGCGTCGTTCACGTTAACCACCACGCCGGAGAGCTTATAGGGTTTGAAACCCGCGAGCGTAACCGCGAAATTGTAGTGGCCGACGGGGAGGTTGAGGAACGAATAAGCGCCTTTCTCATCACTCGAAACCGTCTGTGCAACACCCGTATCTGTGTTCGTGACTGTGACCGTGGCTTTCGACACAACGGCTCCGCTGGAATCCCTAACGGTACCGGAAATATTTCCTCCCACGCCGGCCCAAGCCACGAAGGCAAAGCATGGAATGAGCGCGAGGAAAAGACAGCGGAGCATGTTGAATCGAGTTCTTCGCAGAGAACACTTGGCCGAAGGCAAAAACCGCATGGGTGCTAATTCCACGAAAGATATCTCCACGGTCTAATGTTCGCGCCGCCGAAGTAGCTTCCCGGGCTACGGAGGATGGGGAGCGCCCAAACATTCCAGTTGCAACTGGTTTACAACTAGAGGAGCCTATTTCAGTTGATACTGGCTGTCAAGTACAGAATTGTGAAGATTCTGTAATCGCAGCTTCCGGAGGGTTAGGCGGAGCGATACGGCAACGAAACAGAATGATCAGGGACGGGGGAATGTGTCTGTAATAGCCCACCTTCCCCCGTCGCCTAAAAGCCCTTAGAAGTGGAAACCGATCTGAGCCGTAATCGCCCGCGGTGAGACGTAGTGCGTGCCGCTGAAGGTCGA
>PLUJ01000005.1 GCA_003165455.1 Acidobacteriaceae bacterium
AATCCACCAAGCTGTGCCGTAAGCGCCTCTTGCGACTTTCCTGAATCGTAGGTCTGAATTGTTTTTTCTAGATTGTGCCTAACGAAAATCCTGTGCGGCGCACTCGCGACCTCGCTGCGCGAGGAATCCTGAATCTCTCGAGTGGTTTGTCATGTGTTCAACTCTGTGAAAGCAAATTCACAGCGGCATTCATGAGCGAGTGGGCGCGGTTCGGACGCTGATTTCCAGGGCCAGGGAGCTTTGCACAAGTAGCGCTTTAGAATGAGGCTGTTTTCAGGCGGCTCGTCGTTCGTAGCGGTGGTGCAGCCCCCCGACCTGGGATAGCGCCACAACCGGCCCGATTCCGGGCGGCTGAATCGGGCGTGGCTCAGGCGAGTCTTTCCCCAAGCACAAATGCGTTCTCGATCGGTGGTAGTAGTCAAGGTAGGAAGCGAGCGTTCGGCGCAACGAGCTTTCATGGAAGACGATCACATGGTCGAGACATTCGCGTCGAATCGACCCAATCACCCGCTCTACGTATGCTCGCTGCCATGGCGATCGAGGCGTAGACAGCACCTCCTCAATGCCCATGTCGCGCACCTGTTCTCTGAAGTCATTGCCAAAGATCGCATCCCGGTCCCGCAGCAAGTAGTGCGGGACTTTGTCAAAGGGAAATGCTTCTCGTAGTTGCTGTCCCGTCCACTCGGCGGTCGGATGGCGGGTCACATTGAAGTGAAGAATGCGGCGGCGATCATGGGCTAACACTAGAAACACGTACTCAACCGTTCACCATCTTAATTGGCGAAGCCCTGGAACAGATAAATGCTCTTCGAGAAGCACAGGTAATAATCGATTGCGTCGTGACCTCGCCGCCATATTTCAAGAAAAGAAGCTACGGGAGCAGCCTTCAAGAAATTGGCAATGAGTCCGAGGTTGAGCATTACCTCCAGAACCTCGTAGAGATTTTTGCAGCAGTTCCTCTGGCACCTTGGGGCAGTGTTTGGGCAAACATCGGCGATAAGCGAGGGCGCCGGGGAGAGTTACTGCGGATTCCGCACCAATTTGCGACGGCGATGGCCAAAGCAGGTTTTCTACTGATTGATGAAGTAGTCTGGGCAAAGGAATCCGTCAGGATTGATGGAACGTCGATCGGACAGGCAATGATCGAGCCTGCACGAAACCGCTTTGGCGGAAATGGACACGAGCCTTTTTACCGATTCGTGCGAAATCCAAAAGAAGCTTGGTCCGACATGAGCGCGGTCCGTCTACCGAGGCGAAATGTGGAAGATATCAGCTACTTGCCCGAGGTATTGATGAAATGCGTCACGTCGGTCGAAGGCCGAAATTGCGCAAACGTCTGGAACATCGGTCCTGGGCAGACCAGCGAGAGCCATTACGGCGTTTACCCACCGGCGCTGTTGGAACGCCCAATCGCAATGAGCTGTCCCTTGGAAGTCACGGAGAAAGGTCCAAAGCAAAGAATAATTAAAGATGGTTCCTTATGCAGAAGCGCAGCCGGTTAGGCGAGGTATTGGAAAATATACGAAATCGGAAAGCGAGACCCGAGCACGATCCGGGCGGCAAGATACAGGGCGGCAATATACTCCACGGAAACCGGTGACCGCCGGTTGGGAACCGGATCTACCCACGGTGCGTCCTGGAATTGTGCTGGACCCGTTTTGCGGGACAGGCACGACTGGAGAAGTGGCTATCAAACTTGGCCGGCAATTTATCGGAATCGAACTTTATCCCGAATACGCAGCGATTGCGGAAGAGCGTTGTTCCAAGGCGTCTCAAATTCGGGCAGATTATGAGAAGTCGCTTCAGTCGGAAGTTCAGATTGAGATCGACAGCTATCAAAATTGTGGCGACAGCGATTTCACGGGGTGCGATGTTCAGACTACGGTGGAAATACCCGCAGAGCTGTAACCAACGTATTGTTGCGGCAAATCTCCATTCGTCAGACCCTTTAGCAAATGTCCATTGAGCCTCCCCGTCCCATTTCGTAAGTCGCCTAATTTGCCGCTTCTTGCCAGGAGGCGCATTTCTGGGACCTGATCTGGGAGCCTGGATAAACGAATGGTGCGGCTGGAATCTGGTTTCGGGCGTAATGCCATTGTCTATGCTGGATGCGTCGGGTGTACCCAAGTAGTAAGAAGACTTGGTTGCAAAACTTGGTTGCAAATAACTGCTTTCGGCAAAGTTAGTCTTGAACTGGCGATCTCCGCGAGAATATTCAGAACCGCTCTGGTCGTCTAGGGTAGCCCGGCAGCACGAGCGAAATTTGTGTGGCCGACTCAAGCGGCTTTTTTCCGCTGAGGCCAAAAAACTGGATGTCGGCGGTCTTACACCACGTTCCTTCGCATATGAACGGGCTTGGCGAATGGTCGAATTGGCGTTTCCTGCTCCTCGAAGAACAGCCAATACGATCTTGTCGGCATGCCGCAAAAACACTTCATCGGTGCTTTCGACATCACCTATGACATGGGCATCATCTGGTTGTGACGAGTCCTCCTCCTCTTCTTCTTCTTCTTTGTCCTCACTCTGAGTTTCTTCCTTCGCCTCTTCAAGAAACTCGATCAGTTCCTCCGCATTTTGCCCTCTGTGAAACCAAGAACGCACGGTGCTGGCATTGAGACCCATCTTGGCTAAGATCTCGTGATAGCCGGGCGATTGCCATCGGCAGCGTTTTCTCAATTCCATAATCGCCGGCAACAGCTTGGTCCGTACTTCGGCAGATGTTTCAATCCTCAGAAGACTCATCTTTTTAATGCCTGAAGCGATTTCTGCCAATAAATCTTCGTACNNCGGTAGTTTCGACCAATCGCGAAGTGTTGCAGTGCAACAGTCTGAAACTGTAGCCGGACCCCAAGTTGCTCCAATATTCGTCCATAGGCATTCCGCGCGAGTCTCTTGATCCGAGGTGGAAAAATTCGTTGCCGAGCGCCGTACTGCGCGCTGGTATATCGGTTGGCCGAAGGCAGCTTCATAAATTGGTTGCCGGCACTCACACATTAGCCAACTGTAGGGTGCTTCCTTCAGCCTCTGAATCAGTTCCGCGGTTAACACAGATCCACTGGAGTAGGTCCCCACGTTAAACTCTAGGTAGGGAGGATCGATGAAGACAAAGTCACCGGCGCCCGGTTTTTCCGCTTCGAGGCAATCAAGCCAGCCGAGTGACGTGATCCGAGGCTGTTTCTCCCGCATAATCGCATGCGCTAACTTNNGCAACTGAGTAGCGTCCGATGGCCGCCGGTAGTTGATGGACCCCGATCATAAGACCCACCGTTGAAGGCAAGAAAAGGCTCCAATAACATTGCGCGCTGATCGCCAGCCTTCGCGAGGTCTCTTTGCTTCTTAAATTCCTCCGACGTTCGATCAGGGAACTTCACTTGGTCGCCGATTTCGTGGATTGCCTGCAAGAACGGTCTCGTGAGAGAGTCGTTCAAAATCCACTCGCGGTAGTCCAACTTCTCAACCGCAGCGCGAAAGAACACGTTGCCGCGGCCCGCAAAAAGGTCGATGAACTTCCCCCCTGATCGTGGAATATGTTTGATAATCTCCGCTGCGAACATGGCTTTTCCACCGGGATACCGGAACGTGGAAGCTTTTACGGCGGCACGTTTCTTTGGCGCTTGTTTACCCATTATTCTATGTCCGCGTATCAACTCGCTAGCTCCCAGTTGCCCGTTTCCTGTAGAGCTGCCGACGATCGTGTGTCCTCACTCCGTTCGTGGATAAAGTGCTCAACAATAAATCGCGAGTAGGCCGGCGGTATAGATTGCGATAGCGGTGCAGGAACCATCCAGTCGACCCCCATCGCCTCCTTACACTGTTGATGGGTAAACCGTGCATCTGCTTTGTAATCCGGATGAATCGCCCATTCCCCTGTTCGTTGACCTTTCCGGTTATAGCCGGCGCACCCATAGACTCCAATTACCGAGGGACATCTACCGTGCAGGCACGTTGGCTGAGGTGGAGGATTGAATCCGTGTATTTCAAAAAGCCGATGTCGGCGAAGTTCCGCCGAGCCATCCGCCGTCTGAAGGCCAAACATCGTTCAGCAGAGCATCAAATCTTGTCGCAGCGGAGCCCCCACCACATTCTCTATTACGAATGGTAGGCCCGATGCCAGTAACCTCTCGCGTGTCGGCACGATCAAATTCGGATACTCAATATCTCTAATCCCAGGAAGATGACGGAGGGTACTATGACCTTGGCACGGAGGGCTTGCCCACAAAAAGTCGTAGCCATCAATCGATACTTTCAATGCATCTAGCCACAACTGTTGGAATGGGTAGCAGAACTGCCAGGAGAAGTCCACGCCTACGACCTCGAAGCCAGCCTGACGTAAGCCCATGCCGGCGCCGCCGCCTCCGCAAAAAAGATCCAAAGCTCTCAATTTCTTATTCATGTCCACTGTTAAAGATGTCTCGGATTCGTTAACTTTTTGTTAAGTCCCATCGCATGTGGCGCAACAATCGCAGATTTAACAAAACTGCATTTTTTGTTAAGTCTTGCCGCAACTGCCTCTAAGCGGCCTTTTTACGGTTGGTTTCGTCGCCAGCATCTGCTGGCGCTCTACCAGACATCTTCAAAGCACTGCGAAGCATCGATTCGAAATTCGTACCTTCGGCTGCGTCGGCCATTTGCTTAGCGCCTGCTCTTGAATACCCCTGATTGAGAAGCGCCGACCTCAGTTGCTGGCGCAGTTCTGAATCTCCGGAGCCGCTTTGCTCCTTTTGTTCCGTCCCCACTATTAATTCGCCCTTGGGCATGCCACTCTCGGAAGTCTCAATACTGCTTTCAAGGTTTTGATCGCGCTCGCTTTTTTCTTCGGGCGTGAATTCGGGATTAATTCCTTGAGCCGATCGCATTAAGGCTGTTTTTACTAGGAAGCGGATTACGTTCACTGCTTCCGGATCAAGGAATGGCGGCGACTCCAATGAGTCAAGATTGTCCAGAATTGCGTTGAGGGATTTGCGCGCACGTTTCTGAAATCGGCGCTTTTCGATCTCATGTTTCTTTGGCTGAGCCCACAAATCCTTTAGGTTCGCGGCTTCAGCAGCACGGCGCGCACGCATATAGCAGCGTCCGCAAAGGCCCCCGGCCACGATGTCTTTCTCTTCCCCGCAATCTTTACAGTCTCTAGCCATCGTTGGCATTGGCTTTCCACTCCTATTAACACGAAAATATTGTCCGCACCGAGATCGAAAGACTGCTACGTCTCTAGGTCGATCCGGAACGATGAACTCACAAGTGAGCCACAATCTTATTCAAGCAGAATGATTGTCAGGAGGATGTAAAGCGAGATTCCAGATTGTGAGAAGTTGCAATTACGCTAAATTAGGATTCGCGCGACACAGTGATTCTATTGTCGCGGATATTTTGTGGGCTAGGATGAAGAACGTCCATCCGATAAAAAACTGCTGCCTCGCATTCCAGCAGCGTCTTCTTGGCTCGCAAGGTGGCCGAGTCCGCGGGGTCTGGTCGATAATTTTTAAATCGCTTACTATATGCATTCCGCCATACTCGATGCTCTGATTCGCCGTATTCGAGCCCACACGTTATAGATAGCAAGTCAGCCGTCCACCTGTCGTGATTCGCTTTAGTATATTTTTGTACGAAGTCGACAACGAGTATTTTCGCCAAATTGAGATAAAAATCAGACTTTCCGCCAAGATATAAGACCGCGTGTTCAACCAGGGCACTGTATTCGTCGAGGAATGTGGGTAGTTTCAGGAATACGGCAATCGCATTAGCCCCGTCCGTGTTAACCTCTGCCATTCCTAGGAATTTAGCAAATTCTGTTCCGCCCCATTTTGCGGGTACATCGTGACCATTGAGTCGTGAGACGATCTTGGAGCATTTCTTTATTGCTTTTAATTTTCGACGAAGCTCCTGGGACCTATAGGAAGTCATAGAGTAGGCGTTGGTAACGCCCCTGTTCTCACACATTCCCACCAGGTAAAGAAGTCTGCGTCGCGGACACCCCTTTTTGCACAAAAAATCCACCGTTTGTTCCTGACCTTCTGCTAAAACCCGCTTAACGGTGGCTTCTATTATCGAATCAACAAATCGGGGCACCACCCGAAAGACATATTCATCCTGGTCGCAGACAGCTGCCTCACACTCAGCCAGGTTGACCGGCCAACTAGGACCATATTCGCTGTCCCTTGTTTTGGGACTCTTCCTTGAGGCTGTTTTCAAAGCTTTCCTTTCTGATGCCGGCACAGGAAATGTAAATTGATTTCGTCAAACTCTGGAATCTGCGTTTATTGTTTTGCACCGTCCAAGGCACTAGTTTGTGATATGCGGGATACATTATCACGTCCATCACCAGCGATCGTCAGAGGAGTTGTAGATGAGAGCGCGGAGACGGAACGTAGCGATAACGGCAAAGTCATTGCCGAGCACTTCGTCGATGCGTACGCAGTCTCAGAGCACCTAAGCTTGACTCGCCGTCAAGTCTTGGAAATGACCCGCCGTCAAATCATTCCGGCGTATCCCCTCGGCACCGGTCAGCGACGGAAGATCTGGCGTTTCAAGATCAGCGAGGTTGAAACTGCGATAGCCTCGGAAATTGGCAAGTCCAAACTTCCTAATGATAGTGGCTTGGCCAAGAAACCTGTCCAACGTACAATTCCAGTTGGCAGTCCCCAGGGCCAAAAGGGAAAACTCTGAATGGCAAAGGGATGGTTTCGTAGGAAGAAAGGCAAGCTTGTTTACTATTGGTATAACGCGAATCGAAAGGAACGCTCCCGATTGATCGGGCTTGATTCGATGACAGACAAGGAGGGATGGCTTCGAGTTGGCGAACTTCGTCTCGACAAGCTAGTCGCCAAGTCGGATGCCGTCATCATCACCTTTGGGGAGCTCGCCGAGCGGTATCTCGCCGACTACCCATTCAACAAACGATCGACCAAAGAATTGCACAACCAGATTGTGAAGAACTTGCTCTTGCCTAAGTGGAGAGCCGCTGAGGCTATAAATATTGAACCTACCAGCCTGAAGGCGTGGCTTCTAGAATTCAACGTAGAATCGTCTACACGCGGCAAGTACAAAAGCATCATGTCCAGTATCTATTCTTGGGGGCAATGCGAGGGACTCGTACCTCGCGGCGAGGAGTTCAATCCGTGCCGCTATGTAAAGGGACGGGAGTTCTCGCAGGTGACTGGCTATGAAGGTATGGCGCTTG
The DNA here is from genome assembly GCA_003165455.1 of Acidobacteriaceae bacterium. Lineage (GTDB taxonomy): Bacteria > Acidobacteriota > Terriglobia > Terriglobales > Acidobacteriaceae > Sulfotelmatobacter. The sequence goes on from PLUJ01000005.1 coordinate 7,178, forward strand.
AAATCGAAGATACGCTGAAGGTGCTGTCGGAGTTGAAACAACCCGAATATGAGCTCGCACTGCTAGTAGCAAGTTGCGGGTTGCGGATAAGTGAGGCACTCGGGCTGAGATGGCGAAATATCTTATGGGATCGCGGTTTGATCGCCATTCGAGAAACGTTCGTGCATCTCAACATCCAGAACGGAGGTAAAACCAAGCTGTCGAGATCAAGGGTCGAAGCTCCTCAATTGCTGCTCGACGCTATTGCAGTTTGGAGGCAGAAAACGACGTATGCGGAAGATGACGACTTCGTCTTTCCATCCGAAAAGCTGCACGGCAACCAACCCCGCAGCGCATCGCAACTGGTAGAGGATTATATTCGCCCTGCTGCCATAGCTGCGGGCGTTATTTTGGTCGAGAACGGAACCACCTACGACCGGGACGGCGAAGTTGTGAAGCGGTTTGGCTTCCACAATCTCGGGCGGCACTCTCTAGCGACGTTCCTGATGGACGAGCGGGAGAACCCGGCCGTCGTTCAGGCGATCATGCGCCATGCCAAAATGGACATGACCCTCTATTACTCACATTCTCGGCGCGGAGCAAAACGAGCCGCTCAGGATAAGGTGATTGAACGCCTAATTCCGGTGGGAATGCGGGTGCAGACGCGGGAGCCAAAAGCGATTCAGTGAGACGCGAAGTGGCTCGGGAACTTCGGTATAATGATGAAC
>PLUJ01000254.1 GCA_003165455.1 Acidobacteriaceae bacterium
AGCGGCCGCGGTATAAGACGGCAAGCCCGGCATTGCAAGGATGTCCGCAAAAGCGCGGTGTTTGTACTCGCGTGTATACGCAGACGCCGAAGAAGCCGAACTCTGCATTGCGAAAAGTGGCCCGTGTGCGCTTGACCAACGGAATCGAAGTTACGACTTACATTCCCGGCGTTGGCCATAACCTGCAGGAGCACTCGATTGTGCTGATCCGCGGGGGTCGCGTCAAGGATCTGCCGGGCGTGCGTTATCACGTGATTCGCGGCACGCTGGATGCGGTGGGCGTTGCCGGCCGCCAGCAGGGACGTTCGAAATACGGTGCTAAGCGCGCCAAAAAGGGCGGCGATAAGAAGTAGCAAATTTAGGAGCTAGAAGCTGAATGCCTCGTAAAGGACATACACCCAAGCGGACCGTGCCAGCCGATGCCGTTTACGGCTCGAACCTGGTGACGAAGTTCATTAATTCGATGATGTGGCAGGGCAAGCGCTCGACCGCCGAGGGCATCTTTTATGAAGCTCTCACCAAGGTCCAGGAAAAGGGCGGCGATGAGGCTCTGAAGCTATTCACGAAAGCTGTCGAGAACGCGAAGCCCCTGCTGGAAGTCAAGACCCGCCGCGTGGGCGGCGCGAACTATCAGGTTCCGGTGGAAGTGAATGCCGACCGCCGTACGTCGCTTGCGATCCGCTGGCTACTGACTTATGCGCGCGGGCGCGCCGAGCGCGGTATGGTCGACAAGTTGAGCAATGAATTACTGGACGCCGCCAACGGTAAAGGCGCGGCCATCAAGAAGAAGGAAGATGTGCACCGGATGGCGGAGGCCAATAAGGCTTTCGCGCATTACCGGTGGTAGCAGTTTCGCTGAAAGCTGATTATTCGGAGCCCAGAAAGAGTTAAAGAGTCGTGCCTAGAACAGTCCCATTAGAACGCTGCAGAAATATCGGCATCATGGCCCACATCGATGCCGGTAAGACCACTACGACGGAGCGCATCCTGTTTTATACGGGAAAGACGCACCGCATCGGAGAGGTGCACGAAGGTACGGCTGCCATGGACTGGATGGAGCAGGAGCAGGAGCGCGGAATTACGATCACCTCCGCTGCGACGACTTGCACCTGGCGCGATATTCGCATCAATATTATCGATACGCCCGGCCACGTAGATTTTACGGCGGAAGTGGAGCGTTCGCTGCGCGTGCTTGACGGTGCGGTCGCGGTGTTTGACGCAGTGCATGGCGTGCAGCCGCAATCTGAAAAAGTTTGGCGTCAGGCCGATAAGTACGGCGTGCCTCGAATTTGCTTCATCAATAAAATCGACAAGATGGGCGCGGATTTCGAGCATGCCATCGATACCATTCGCAAGCGCCTGAGCGCTAAACCTGTCGCGATTCAGATTCCCATCGGGCAGGAAGATAAGTTCAAGGGCGTTGTGGATCTCATCAATATGAAGGCCATCGTTTGGGAGGACGAGACGATGGGTGCCGAGTACATCACGGAAGAGATCCCCGAAAATCTGAAGAAGAAGGCCGAAGCGTTTCACGCCCAACTGGTCGAGACAGTGGCGGAAAACGACGACGAAATTCTGCACAAGTTTTTAGAGGGCGAAGAGATTTCGGCGGATGAACTCCGCAAGTCGCTGCGCAGGTCGACTATCGCCTTGAAAGTTTTTCCGGTGGTGGTGGGGACGTCATTCAAGAACAAGGGTGTTCAGCCGCTGCTTGACGCGGTCGTCGATTATCTTCCTTCGCCGCTCGATGTGCCGGAAACTCACGGCACGAACCCGGACAACGGAGAAACGATCTACCGCAAGCCCAGTGATAAGGAACCTTTCTCGGCTCTGGCCTTCAAAATCATGGCCGATCCGTTTGTCGGCCAGTTGACGTTTATTCGCGTGTATTCCGGCGTGTTGAAGACCGGCGACTCCGTGCTGAACGTGCGCACGACCAGGGGCGAGCGTATTGGCCGCCTGCTGAAAATGCACGCCAACAAGCGCGAAGAAATCAGCGAGATTCTCGCGGGCGATATTTGCGCGGCGGTTGGGCTGAAGAACGTTTCCACCGGCGATACGATTTGCAGCGAAGATCATCCCATCGCGCTCGAAAACATTACGTTTGCAGTGCCCGTCATCTCGGTTGCGGTCGAGCCGAAAACCAAGGCCGACCAGGAAAAGATGGGCATGGCGCTGGGCAAGCTGGCCCAGGAAGATCCCACGTTCAAGGTTCACACCGATCCTGACAGTGGACAGACCATCATCAGCGGCATGGGCGAGTTGCATTTGGAAATCATCGTCGACCGCATGATGCGCGAATACAAGGTTGAGGCGAACGTCGGCAAGCCGCAGGTGGCGTATCGCGAGACCATCCGCAAGCACTCCGAAGCGGAAGGCAAGTACATTCGTCAGACCGGCGGGCAAGGGCCAGTACGGGCACGCCAAGATCAAGCTGGATCCGCAACCGCCGGGCATGGGCTACGAGTTTGTCAACGACGTTACGGGCGGATCGGTGCCGAAAGAATTCATCAAGCCGATCGATCAGGGCATCCGCGAGGCGCTCGAAGGCGGCATTCTCGCGGGCTATCCCATGGTCGATGTGAAGGCCACGCTTTACGATGGCAGCTATCACGACGTCGATTCGAACGAAATGGCGTTCAAGATTGCAGGCTCGATGGCGTTTAAGGAAGCCGCACGCAAGGCTTCGCCAGTGCTTGCTTGAGCCAGTGATGGCAGGTCGAAGTCGTCACGCCCGAGGATTATGCGGGTGTGATCATGGGCGACCTGAGTTCACGCCGCGGGACGCATCGAAGGCATGGAGCACCGCGCCGGTTCGCAGGTGATCAAGGCCATCGTTCCGCTGGCCGAGATGTTTGGTTACGCGACCCACATGCGTTCGTCGACCCAGGGCCGCGCCGAATACTCGATGCACTTCGCTCGCTATGAGGAGGCTCCGAGATCGGTCTCGGAGGAAATCATCGCCAAGGTGCAGGGGACTACGAAATGACTGCCAGCGCCGCGGTTCGTTGTCGACCGCAGGTTCTGGGTCAGGGAGAGTAAGCGAGCTGAGTTTGAAAACGTTTTTGGGCCGGATGGAATCTGGGCACGGTTTCTGAGGCAGGGTAACGGCTACATCTTGACGGTCGCGAAGTGCGAGTCTGTTAGCGACGGCCAGTACCGGGTTCAGGATTTCTAGATCGGGCATCGCGGATTCGAGATTTTCCGCGAACGGTTTTCAGAGGAATTTAATCAGTTCGAGCGGCGGATTGCCGCGGAACTGGTGGAAAAAGAACAATTCGTCGGCGCGTATTACGAGGCTGGCGGCGATGATTTGGTTCCGGCGTAATTGGAAGCCGAGGAGAAAGAGAAATGGCGAAAGAGAAATTT
>PLUJ01000302.1 GCA_003165455.1 Acidobacteriaceae bacterium
AAAAATACTGGCCCCTTCAACATCAACCGAGAACTCACATTACGATTGGTACTGCAAATGGGGGCACCTCGCTATACGGCTCTTCGCTGTAACGACAGGACTGTTTCCCATAGTGATCAATTTGGGACAGATGAACCATTCCGCGTCTGCTCTACTAAGAACATCATGTCCGTGAACATCAATAAACCGTGGGTGGAAGCATACCTCCGTGCTGCGCTGGAAATTGATCGTCAGAAAATGCCGGAGCGAATCGTCGCTGCACGTGGGGCTGTCGCCGGAAGATTGAAGGACTTGGAAGGAAACAGCGATCATCATGCGGAGCGGCACGAGATGCAATCGGCACTGACCGCTCTAACAAGCCTTGAAGATGAAGCGCGTATCTGGCCGACGGCGGCGATTGCGCAATCAATGACGACTCTGCTGCCTAAGTTGAGACACAGGAATGCAGCAGAGAGCGCTACAAAGACACCCTCAGGTAAGAAAGCATAAAGTATCAAAGGCTATGACCGCGACCACCAAACATTCGGTACGCGCACTGGGCAAAGCTCTGCAGCCGCCCTTTTCCCATCCGGGGGCAACACCCGACGCAGCCGTGCCAAAAGGCCACCCCTCTCCGATTCCTAAGCCCACCCGACGCCACCCGAAGCTCTCACTTACCTAGAAAAGAACAAACACACTCCGTGGCACTCCCCCAGCCCGCACAAGATCGGTCCAAGCGCTAAGTTTTTCAACAGCCACGCTGTTAACAGCAGTTAAAATTTGTTCGCGATTACCGTCCTGCACAGCGCCCATTGGTGCTTGATACAATGTGCGGATCAAAGGCTAGCCATCCCGGAGAATGTGATAGAAGTTTTACAAGGCGGTGACAAATCTGTAGTTCCTTCTGCGTTAGCGTTGCATTGCCCTATCCGGTTGCCGGCTGCACTCACTGCAAGAAAGCCCCGCTCTTGAGAGCGGGGCTTTCGATTTGGGCTGGAACGGGGACAACAATACCGAATCCTTAGCGCTTGCCGCCGTGTCCGCCGCCACTGTGACCTCCACCGNNNCCGCGGCTGCCGCTGAAACCACCAGCGCGCGGCGCGCTTGATTCGCGTCCAGCGAAACCTCGTTCACCGCCAGAGAATCCCCGGCTGCCTGCGTAGGCTCGGTTACCAACCGCGCCCCGGTTAACGGCTGCCCCGCGATTGCTGCCGGCGAAGCCGTGGGACGCTCCCGCGTAGCCTCGAGATGCCCCCGCATATCCGTGACCCGCGGCTGAGTTAAACCCGCGCGCTCCGAATGCGCCATGCGCGGAAGAGAACCCTCGATAATTTCCGTGCACAAAGGCGGCGTGGTTATAAAACGCTCCGCCGCGGAAGGCATAAGGATGGCCGCCGAAGAAGATTCCACCGTGGAATCCCCAGCCCATGCCCCATCCATGCCATCCCCAGCCGAAGCCGAAGAACGGCCAGATCGGGAAGCCAATGCCGAACGAAACGTACGGGCCGCCAACTCCCCACCACGGATAGAACCCAGGCCACAGGCTTACGGGATATCCGTACACATACGCCGGGTTATAAGCGGGCACATACACCACATTCGGATCAGCCGGCTGAATGTCTACATCCGACCCCTGCTCGTAGACGCGCTCTTGAGGCGTGGTCCGCAGATTGCCCGCGTCATAAGCCTTGTGACGCATGTACTGGACCGCTTGCATCACATCATCCGGCTGGTTCTGATAGGCTTCGCCCAGCTCAGAGGTCCATGACAAATTCCTATCCAAGTTCGCCAGCACTGTGGGAAACTCCACCAGAGACTTCACGCTGGGATCCCAATCCTGCTGGTCCACTTCCTGGCCCAAAGCCCGTCCCTTCAGCCCTGGATTCTCCCGAGCCATCCGGTCCGCCACCACAATCTGCGTTGGATACTCTGATGCGGCCAGTATCTGCGCCACCAGTGAATCTGGATACAACGCAATCGGAGCTACCAGCTTATTCAACTGGTCTGGAGGCAACGGTGTGTACTGCCGTTGATCTGGCCCGGTTGGAGGCGGAGGCTCCTGCGCCTGGTCTTGGTATTGATCTTGTTCTTGCGGAGGAGGAGGCGCGACATCCTGAGGCGCGCTCTGCTCCGGCGCATTGTATTGCGGAGAATTGTATTGCGGCGCGTTATACTGCGGCGCGGCCTGCTCCGGCGGCGGCCCCTGATCCACCTGAGCGCTCACGCCCGCTGAAGGCTTGTCCATCGACTGGTCCTGCGCCCCCAACAAAGTGCCAGTTCCGAGCGTCACTGCGCCCGTCAACACTGCGGCAAGAAATGTTTTAGATAATTTGGTTTTCATAATGTCTCCCCCAAAAATCCTGTTACCAGTTTGAACACAAGGAATTCGGGAAAGTTCCGTTCTTTTGATCGACTTACACCGGTTGATTTCGGCCAGGCAGTGGTGGATTTCGCCCAAAAAACGCTGGCGACCAGACTGGGGCTGATGAGATAACCCTGTCGGCTCGTTTCCTCCGAGCCTTGGTCGCTTGAGGGCTTCCAAGTCTACTCGCCCGAAGGGAGCCGACAGGGTTATCTCATCGGCCGTTTATCAGGATTAATCCAGACTGAATCAGTGCATCGGCCTGTTATCGCCACTGATCGTTCGTCGCCATTTGCTTCGTCATCTATACGCAACCGTGATTTGGGCGGTTTGGGAGCCAGCAATATAATGATTTCGCCTTAGAATGGGGGCATCATCATGTCGCGGGCATTTTCACGCGGCTGCATCCTTTTGCTGCTGCTTGGTCTTGTTGTCGAATCTGTGGCAGCGCAAGGGATGCCAGAAAGCCAACCACCCGTCTGGAGCGCCACCCCTGATATCGCTGCGTTCGAGAAGATGGAAAACAACCGCCTGGCCGCAGCTCAGCGCGCGATCGATAAGCTCGTCGCCGTTCGGGGTTCGAGAACAATTGGGAACACCCTGGTTCCCTACGACCAAGCATTTGAGCAGATCGACGACGCGATCAATCTCGCAACGGTAATCGAACAGGTGCATCCGGAAGCGGCCTTTCGAGAACACGCCACCACGATGAACTCCAAGGCAAATGCCGCGCAAACCGCGCTGTCGTTGAATCGAGGCGTGTATCAGGCATTGTCGGCTTTGGACGTATCCAAGGAAGATGCAGCGACCCGTTACTATATGCAGCGCCAAATGCTTGAATTCCGTTTAGCCGGCGTCGATAAGGACGATGCGACTCGGGGGAAACTCAAGAAGTTGCAGGAACAGCTCACCCATGACCAGTCGATGTTGGTTCAGAACGTTTCAGACGATCCGAAAACTATCGAGGTCACCAATGTCGCTGAGATGGAGGGTCTGCCGCAGGACTACATAGACAGCCATAAACCGGGGGCCGACGGGAAAATCCACATCGCCGCCGACGAGACCAATATCATCCTGGTTTTGCAATTCGCTAAGAGCGATGCGCTCCGCCGCCGCTTCTGGGATGCGTATCACACCCGTGCTTATCCGAAGAATCGCGATGTGCTCAGAGACATGATGCAGGTTCGCTACGAAATCGCAACGCTGCTTGGATACCGCTCGTGGGCTGATTACAACGCAGCGGACAACATGATGGTCACCGGACGCAATATCGCGAAATTCATCGAAGAGCTCAATGTAGCCTCCCGTCCAATTGCGGAGCGCGAGTTCGCGATGTTGTTAGCCGAGAAGCGAAAAACCGATCCTGGAGCCACGCAAATCTTCGACTATGAGTATGACTATCTCTCGGAGTTGGTGCGCCGCTCGCAGTACCACTTCGATTCTGAGAGCGTTCGCCCTTACCTGCCCTTTAACCAGGTGAAGTTCGGAATCTTTCAAACCGCTTCGACCCTTTTCCACATCAGTTTCCGTCAGGAGCAGAATGTCCAGGCATGGGATCCCTCAGTTGAAACCTGGGATGTGATCGACAACGGCAAGGCGATTGGACGGTTTTATCTCGATATGTTTCCCCGTCCGGGCAAATACACCCATTTCGAGATGGCACCTCTGATTGACGGGATCCGCGGCAGGCAATTGCCCGAGGCGGCACTGGTGTGCAATTTCTCGCGTCCGACCGCAACGGACCCGGGCCTTGCCAATTATGACGATGTAACCACCTTTCTTCACGAGTTCGGCCACTTGATGCACTATATTTTGGCTGGACAGCAACAGTGGGCAGGGATTGGCGGCATCAGCATGGAAACGGACTTCCACGAAGCCCCCTCGCAGATGCTTGAGGAGTGGATGCACAGCCCCCAAGTCCTCGCAACCTTTGCTCATCAATACCAAACGGGCGAGACAATCCCTACCGAGCTAGTGGCGCGCATGAATTGAGCTTCCTCCTTCGGGCGTGCAGGCGATGTAAGTGACCAGAATGCTGCGGCCCGCAATCTCCTACGATATCTACAAAGACCCACCGGATAAGGTCGATCTCGACGCCGTCACAGCGTATGACGAACAGCACTACTCGTTGGTGGCCAACATTCCTAACGACCCTGCCGATACGCACATGTATGCAGCCTTCTCCCACCTCGCGAACTATTCCTCTGCCTATTACATCTATATGTGGGATGAAGTAATCGCCCAGGATTTCTTTCAGCAATTTGATCAGCACAACCTGCTCGCAGGCGACACTCCCATGCGCTATCGGCGACTGGTGCTGGAGCCGGGCGGGTCAATGTCGGCGAACGATCTGGTGAAGAATTTCCTCGGCCGTCCCCAGAACACAGCAGCCCTCCAAAAGTGGATGGGTGAGGAGTTTGAGAGCGCGCCCCAGAGCAAACCGGTGAGTGGACACTGAGGAACAGCGCAACTGTATCGCGAAGTAAGTGAGAAGGAGACGGGGACAGAGGGTTGGAGTGCACCCCTGACAGGACAGACGGGGGCAGACGGGTGAACTGCCCCCCATTTCTTTCGGAGTCGCATCTGCCAAAAAGCGCACGTACTATAAAAAGTTACTCGCCTCCCCAACGATGTCTACTTTAGACCCCAATCCGGCACCCTCAGACCCCCTCGAAAGTAGACGTTTGTCCCACGGCGTAACCCGTTGCATCCATTCACCCGCCCAAATCGCACTACACAGAATCAATCACTTACACGCCAAAAAATTGTACGATTTAAAATGTTCCACGTGGAACATTGTTGCGATTTAGANNTGTTCCACGTGGAACATTGTTGTTATTTAGAAACGAATCCAGCCCGCCTCCGATACCCTCCCTTTTTCATGTACGCACTCATACAGACGGGCGTGTAGGCGCCTCATACCGACGCCGATGAAGTTTTCTATCCGGGATGCTTAGAACTTAGAACAAGAACTTGGTCGCGAATTGAATGATTCGAGGCTGCGCTGTGCCGTAAGTATTGGCAGCGGAGNNTCGAGGCTGCGCTGTGCCGTAGGTATTCGCGGCAGAGGCGCCAGCCATTCCGGTAATTTGTCCATACGTGGAGTCAAGAAGATTTCCGTCCGGCCTGGCGAAATTGACGTTGTTGAAGGCGTTGAAAAATTCGGCCCGGAGTTCTATCGATAGACGTTCGGTGAGCTTGGCATTCTTGACTGCGGCGAGATCGGCATCGAAAAATCTGGGGCCCCGCAGGATATTCTTTCCAGTATCGCCAAAGGTTCCAATCGCGTTCTGCTGAAACGCGCTGGTATTAAACCATTCCTGAACCTCGGCGGCATGAGAGCGGCCAGTCCCCAGCACGGCCTGCTGAACGCTCGAGACCGCAAGGTCGGCACGATCCCCGAAGATGCCGCTCATCGAATTGTCGTTATCACTGAAAATGGAAAAAGGAAATCCCGTTTGCCAGCTTACCGTTCCGGAAAGCTCCCAGCCATTCACAATTTTATCTGCCAGTGTTGGCAGATTGATACGAGGAACTGCATATTCTCCATTCAGTTTGAACGTCTTCGATAGATCGTCATCGGATGGGCCGTAGTCGAAGTATCGGCCGCACGTGCAGGTATTGGTTAGGTATGGCGAACTTCCGGCCGGGGCAAAGTCGTCGAGTTCCTTTGACCAAGTGAAGTTCGTCAGGAAGGAGAATCCGTGGGTCATGCGTTTTTCGAGTGTGACTTGGGCAGCGTTGTAGTTGCTGTCGACTCCAGAATTGATGGACGCGATCGAACCGTAATTGGGATAAACCGGGACACCGTNNACGTAGGCTGCGCGCAGCATCCAGTCTTTCTTGAACCCGCGCTCCAGGGTCAGGTTATAAGACAGAACCATCGGCAGACGGAAATGGCGATCAAATATCTGACTGAACGAGATGCCGGAAGTAGGAAAAATTGCGGTGCTCGGCGTTGGATTTATCGGGCCGAACTGCGCGGGGAAGATATTCTGCGTCATTTGGCTGCCATATGGATCGGATAGGCTTACCCACGGCTGTCCCGATCCCTGATTCGTGGAGAGGTTAATGATTGGCGCAAACGGCGGAACACCCACTACGTCCTCGAAGGCGACTGTGTTTGGAGCTTCGTAGTAGTATCCAACTCCTCCGCGAATACTCGTATTGCCATCTTGCGTAAGCCGGTAGGCAAAGCCTAGTCGCGGTCCGAAATTTTTCGCATTGTTATAAATGGAAGAATCGGGACATCCGGGGTCATGATTTTTCCCTCCGAACAGCATGCCGACGGGCGCGTTCGGGAAGCGTTGAGACTGCGCTCCGGGGACAAAGCAAGCCACTCTGCCTAAGCTATCGGTATAGGGGAAAAAAGGATCCCAACGCATTCCGGCAGTTAACAGAAGGCGGGGCGTTGCCTTCCAGCTATCCTGCGCAAAAAGACTTTCTCTATATCCGGTAACGTTCAGGTAAAGCCCTCCGCCCTGGGTGAAAGACGAAACCGCCCCCAATTCGAAATCGGCAAGAGGGTTGTTGCTGAGACCTTCGAAATCGAAAACTCCGCTTTCCTGATACTGATTTCCCATGGGAAGGCGAACTCGAAGGATCTCGCCGCCGAATTGCACTTCATGGCGTCCTTTTATCCAAGTGGCGATTTCCCGCAGCGATTGGTCGCCCCGGTCCCAGTTGCCGTAGGGAGGTCCAGGCAAATAGATGTCCCCGCCGATGGTCACGTTTAAAACGGCGGCATCGCCACCGCCAAGATTCGGCGGCACGGCCATGTTCACTCCGGCATCGGCCATGCTGAAGGGAGCCGAGGAAAGGGTTGCGCCATTCTCGCTGTTGTATCCGAAGTAGCTGCTCAACAAGAAAGTAGAAGAAATGGTATAGATATCGACGATGCTGATGTTTTTCAGTGTGAGGTGTTCGGCGTCTCCGCGGAGTTCCAGGAGATTCGTGGGGGGCGGAATGAAAACCGGGTCTGTGTAAGCCATTTGAAAATAATGGCCGCTCAAATGATGCTTCCCGAGGTTGAGGTCCAGCTTGGCTAGATATTCGTTGGTATTCTGAATATCGGGACCGCCGTTGAACGTAAGCAGATCGTTAGGTCCATTGGGAAGAGGAATATGGTTGAGGATGTAGGTGGCGACAGGGCTTACTGGAATTTGGTTGTCAGTATAGTTTCCCCCGGTACTCGGGCTTACCAGTTGAACTGGGTTTGGCCCGGAGAGAAGATCGGAAAAATCTCCGGTGCGTTCAGCCGCGTTGGGAACGGAGGCAATCTGACCGTTCTGAACGGTGCGGAACCGCGTACCCTGATAGCTACCGAAATAAAATAGTTTGTTCTTAATGATGGGACCGCCGATGCTTCCGCCGAATTGATTCTGCTTGAGCGGATTGACGACCCCTCCGGCGAAATAATTGCTGGCGTCGAGAGCGCTGTTTTGAAAAAATTCAAACACGTCTCCGTGGACTCGATCCGTGCCAGATTTTGTGACCACGTTCACCACGCCACCAATTGCATTGCCGAAGCTGGCGCTCATGTTGCCGGTGATGAGGTTGAACTCTTCGATAGCGTCGGGATTGGGGAAGGGCACGTTGGCATTGATATAAGTGTCGTTAGCGTCGACGCCGTCTAAAAGGTAGTTCACCCCGTTGGCCCCGCCGCCATTCACCTTGGCATATTGCTCGCTGGGGAATACTCCGCCCTCGCAGTTGGCTGCGCAATAATTAGCGGTAACGTTGATTGCGCCTGGTGCGAGAAATACCAACTGTTGCACGTCGCGGCCATTCAAAGGTAATTGGCTGATTTCACGTTGATCGATGAGCTGACCCACGGTGGCGGAGTCAGTGGTGACCAAGGTCGAATTGGCGTTGACTACCACTTGCTGTTCCACCTGCCCCACCTGCAATTCCACATTTTGGCTGGCCGCCTGGCCAACGGATAATCCAATGCCTTTTTGGACGTAACTTGCATAACCAGCCATCGAAACGGTGATCTGATAGTTGCCTACGGGCAAACTGGGGAAAAGATACTGGCCGGTCTCCGTAGTACTGGTCGTCTGCGTATATCCTGTGCCGACATCCCGAACGGTAATGGTTGCGCCAGCGATAACCGCACCCGAAGCGTCGCTCACAATTCCGCTAAGACGCGCAGTGGTGTACTGGGCCCACAAAGGGATCTTGCAGCCGGAAAGCAGAATCAAGGCAAGGAGGGAGCAAACGACCCAGCGTGAGGAAGACAAATTCGAGAGATATTGTTTCATTCGTGACCTCATCCAATCAGACCGCTCGCTTTACTTTGTTGCCAGGCTAGGCATCGCACTAGCTTGCGGTTCTTTTGGTGCCGACTTATTTCTGACCACTCGTCATGCGTAAATATTTACATCCTGAACGACGCGGCTTATTGCGCCCCCGGGGCTGGGCCGATCCGGCATCAACTTGCACCGCAGAGAAAAAAATAAACCCAGCAACTGGCCGAACAATATGTCCACGGGTGGACGACAGTCATCCGGCACTGCTGTCTGAATTCCAGGGGAGATGTGCCTCTCGGCCACACCATCCAACGCCAATTTAGAACTGCCACACACTGCGATCTGAGTCTTCACCAGCTTCTTGCGCATGACTTCTTGCAGCAGATCCCTTTCGTAGCGCGCAACCCTGTCGCCACTCGAAACGAAAGCGACGAGTAAAGTGCTTTGATCCAGAGCCGCCATCGGACCGTGTCGGAGTCCCATGACGGATTCGGCCATCGTAAGAACTCGGCCGGCGGTGAGTTCCAGCACTTTCAATCCAGACTCAACGGCCACGCCCTCTAGCGCACCTGTGCCGATGAAGCAGACCCTCTGGTAGGGCTCCTCGGCCAACTTCGCGGCTGCGTCCGCGGCGGCCGGAAGGAATGCGTCCCCTGCTTCGATCAGTTGACGGATGATGGTTTCGTATCGCGTCGAATCGCCGATGTAAGCCATGCACTGACCGAACACGACCATATTCGAAAATGAACTGGTCATGGCCAGTGATCGGTCGTTTACGAAGTCATCCAGGGCCACACCAAATGCCTGCGGGTTACGCGTGGCGCAACGAATCATTTGTCCCTGAGCGTTACAGGAAATGATGATGTGACGCACGTCCGGATGACGGCGCAGTGCATTCTCGAGGACAGCAACCCCCTCTGGACTATCACCCGAGCGTGAGAACGAGATCCAGAGATAACGTTGACCTGGGATTAGCCAATCTTCCGCATGAATGAGTAAGCTGGTGCTTGGAACCGCGATGACCTCACAACGCCAGAGCCGCCGAAGCAAAGGCGCCAGACACCTGCCTACATAGTCCGAACTGCCGGCACCGATGAGAAAAACGATGGGTCGAGGGAATGAAGCATTGTCAAAGCCCGAGCCTCTTAAGAATTCTGCAAGTGCTGAGCTATGTTTCTGAAAGACACGAAGGGTTGAATCCCATGTGCGCGGCTGCTGCGCGATTTCCGCGGAGGTGTGTAACAAGCCACGCCCGGCCCTTTCTTCTTCTGGAAGATCGAGAAGTGTCGTCAGAGCATCCACGTTTCGTACTCCCACCAAGTAAACTTTGCTGGTCCGATCTGCAGCGTTACAGCTTCAAATCTGCAAGGATTACGGTTTCTTTCGTTTTATTACGTCCATAGATGTTTACTTGCGTTTCGCGTAGAAGTCAAGCTCAAATAAACGTTCCCTTGAAGCCGGTTGAAGCCAGCGTCCATCTCATCAAAAAAGGGTAAATAAATTTGCTCGGGCGCAGTTATTGAGGGGTCTGAAGCGATTTTTCGTGGACAAACGCAAGCTGTAACGTTAGAAAAGAAATGCTCGCAAGTCGAGGCCGATCCGTGTTCTTCTTTCTTTGCGAACCAACCTTATGCTGATCGAAGAGCGCAGACGGGCAATTTTAGACGCTTTGCGAATGGATGGCCGGGTATTGGTTCCGGAACTTGCGAAGCGCTTTCACACCTCCCAAGTGACCATTCGCAAGGACCTCGAGATTCTCCATTCCTCCGGGAAGGTGCATCGCACACATGGGGGCGCCCTGCCGGCTCACGAGGGAGCGCTTGAAGATCCCACACTCCGTGAAAAGGAGAAGCTGCACCGGGACGAGAAGGCTCAAATCGCAAGTGCAGCGGCCGGAATGGTGGAAGAGGGACAGGTAGTGATTTTGGATTCAGGAACCACCACGACAGCCATCGCCAAGGCGCTTCGCCATCACCAGAAGCTGACGATCATTACGAACGCGTTGAATATCGCGGCTGAACTTGCGGGTTCTTCTCTGGAAGTGATCCTCACGGGAGGGACTTTAAGAAGAAATTCGTTTTCGCTTGTCGGGCCGATTGCTGAGGAAACCCTGCGCCGTTTAAACGCTGACATTCTTTTTCTGGGAGTCG
>PLUJ01000202.1 GCA_003165455.1 Acidobacteriaceae bacterium
CGGCACAGTGGGTCGGCTTGATGTTTCTTCGGAGTCGCACTCGTTCTGTAAGGACTCTCGTACCTAGGTAGAGCTATGACAATTGACGAGCGCCTGGATCGATTGACCGAGCGTCATGAGGCGCTGACTCAATCCGTTCAGCTTTTGTTGCACGAAAGTCAGGAACAGACTCGGCAGATTACCGAGCAGACTCGGCAGATTACCGAGCAGACCCGGCAGATTACCGAGCACACAAGCCNNCAAGCCAGATTACCGAGCACACGCGGCAGGTCGTAGCCTTGCGGGACGCCAGTTCCGCGCTTCTCCAGATCGTTCAGCTTCATGAGAATCGCATCTCCGGCCTCGAAGGCCAGCCATAATACTCCGTCCTCAACAATCCTGCTAGACTGATCGAGTAGCAAATCCGGTTTCCCCGCATCTAACTAAACGTGTATCCACAACTAGTTCATTTTGGGCGCTTTTTTCTGCCGACCTATGGCTTCCTCGTATCCCTGGGGGTGCTGATCGGGCTTTGGATCAGCGTGCGCAATTCCGAGCGCATGGGAATAGACGGCGAAAAAGCTTGGAATCTGGGAATTCTGGTAGTGCTGTGCGGAATTATCGGCGCGAAGGTGCTCTACGTCATCAACGAGTGGAGCTATTATTCGGTGCATCCCCGGGAAGTTTTTAGTATCACCACCCTGCAGGCGGGCGGAGTTTTCTCCGGTGGATTGATTGCCGCGTTCGCTGCGGCCGCGTGGTATGTGCACAGGCATCACATGCCCCCGCTGGGAACATGCGATGCGTTCGCGCCCGGGCTGGCCCTGGGTCATGCCATTGGCCGGCTGGGATGCTTTGCTGCCGGCTGCTGCTACGGCAAAGAGACGCATCATTTCTGGGGCGTAGTGTTCCGCAATCCTCTGGCGAATCAGATTACCGGCACTCCCCTGAATGTTCCCCTCGAGCCCACGCAGTTGTTCGAGGCTGCAGTGGAGCTGGCGAATTTCTTTTTTCTTATGTGGCTGCTCAAGCGCCGGAAATTCGATGGCCAGATCTTTGGCGCGTTCTTATTTATCTATGGTGTCGCGCGGTTCTTCCTGGAATATCTTCGCGACGATCCGGGTCGCGGATCGGTTTTTGGCGGTGCGCTGACTGGAACGCAGTTGATTGCGATCGGATTAGTGATTGGCGGCGGAGTGATCTGGTGGTGGAAGCCGGGAACCAAGACGGTTTCGCCGCTACCGGCGCAAGCCACTCGATAGTTCTGCTGCGAGCAAATTCCTTAAGAACGTAAAGCGCGCGGAAAGCTAGCGCTTGTGAGGGAACTGCTCCGCCACGAATTTTCCGCTCACGTAAGCCGCTCCCACGGCGGAGAGATGATTGCCGTCGCGGTAAAGAAGGTGTCCGTCGTTCATCCCATAGCAGACTGCTGAATCGCATAGAAACGGAAACGTGTCGAAAGTCTTCACGTCGCTGAAATCCTTTTTAATTTCGAAAATAATGTCCCGGTAAGTTTGATTGCGGGCCTCCACCCGCGATCGAGGCACACCGCACAGCGGACGAACGCTCGAAAACCACGCGACAGGCCGGGGAAGACAGTTTCTGGGATCGAAGCCCAGTTCGGGCCAGTCGATTAATAGAACGACATTCTTCCCGGCTGCGGACAGGCGCCGAACCGTCTCGCGGAAAGCTCCGGCAAAGATTTCAGCCCGGGTAGAATTGTTGGGCGCGCCAGCCCAGGCAATTTCTTCGGGCGGACGGTCTTGTGCATCTTCGCCAAATTCAGCGCCCGTCATGTTCATCGGCCCTCGTGCGGAAAGAATGATTGTCCGAACGGTGGCCGTCGAGGTCGCAAATTCCAGCATGCGATTCACCAGCGGACGGCAGTCTCTCTCGCGCAACCCGCGGGTGTAGGTTTCCGTGTCGTAGAACGGCAAACATCCGTCCGCTCCAAGATTCATGAGGTTCTGAGAACGTTGCCCGTACGATGTAGCCAGCGCTTCGTAAAGCGATGCGGCGTGGGAATCTCCGATGAGTAGCACGTCCGGCATACGCGGCAGAAGACTGCGGCAATAGCCCATCTTGTCTGAGCCGAGCGTCTTCCGGCAATCCGCGGTCGAGTGCGGCGTTGCATCTGCCAAGCCAAAATCTTCGGAAAGATTTTTTACACGTCCCGCAAAACCCTCCTGCTTAAGAATGGTGAAACCAATTGCCCCCAGTACCAGGGATAGCAGCGTGAGAGCGGCAGTTTTGGTCCACACTCTGCGACCGAAGCGTATCGGCGACTCCACAAAACGCCAGGTCATCCATGCAAGGAAAATGCTGAAGGCCACGGCGCCGATGGTGAAGCTGACCGGCAGGTCGTAACCATGCAAAATGCGGGCAAATGACAGGATCGGCCAGTGCCAAAGATACAGCGGATAACTGATTAATCCGACGACAACAGCCACCCGGCAGGAGAGTACTCTGCGATTGATCCATGCGCGTGGCCCCCCGCAGATGAGTAACGCCGCACCGCCCACAGGGAGCACCGCCCACCATCCGGGAAATGCGCTTTCATGAACCAGTAGAAGGGCCGCGGCGATCGACACAATTCCAGCTACGGAATAAATATTGTTGAGCAGCGGAGCAGACAGATATACCGTTCCTGATCGAGTCTCTTCTAAATCAGTCGCTTCAGATCCATCAGAAAGACGAAAAGCCCGCACAACCCAGTTCCCTGCTGAAATGGAACCGGCGCGAGAAATTTCTAAGTAGGCAAGGATTCCACCGACCCACAATTCCCAGACGCGAGTTTGTGGCATAAAAAAAGTTGCCACCGCGTGGCTGCGAACCATCCAGAGATTGAGCCCAAAGGAAATCATCGTCAGAGGGACTAAAATTGCGAGCACATTTCGGCGCAGCCGCCAAATCAGCCACAGCAGCAATGGATACGTAAGGTAGAACTGTTCTTCGATTCCCAGCGACCACAGATGCATGAGCGGTTTCAGGTAGGATCTTGTATCGAAGTATCCAGCTTCGCGCCAAAGCACAAAGTTTTCGCCGAATCCCACGCCGCCCACAATATGTTTTCCCAATAGCCGGTACTCGCCCGGCAGCAGAAAAAACCAGCCGAAGGCCACGCTCGCCGTCAGGACCAGCAGCAGCGCTGGGAAAATGCGCTTGATCCGGTTCGCATAAAAGCCGGGGAAGCTAAAGCTTTCGCGCTGCAGACCTTTGAAAATGATGCCCGAGATGAGGAATCCCGAGATTACGAAGAATATATCGACGCCGATAAAACCGCCGGGAAGCAATCGCGGAAAGGCGTGGAATACGACCACGGGAATGATTGCCAAAGCGCGAAGCCCGTCGATATCCCGACGGTACGAGGGATGGCGCCGCAAGTCCTTAGTGAAGGATCTGACTTGGGCGGTTTCCGGTTCGGCTCCGCCGGAAGAATGCCCTCCGGTCTCGCGCTCGGATCGGAGACTGGGAAACGATAAGGACATTTCGGCGACTCAGCCTACCAGATTGCACGCGGATGCAGAAGCCGAGTTCGATCTTTCGGCTTAATGGTCACGCACCGGCAAAACCGGAGCCTGCCCCTTGTATCGGCACTCACCTCTTGAAATACATCCAAGCGGCGAGCACTACCAATACAAGGGCGACCACCCAAAGGGAAGAATCGTTCATTCCTGTCTTCTTAGCCATGGGCCAAATTCTACCCTCGAACCGGCGCAATACCACAGGGTAGAGTCGCAGGAGTTAATGGTAGCTGGAGTTCGCCTGGAAGCGAGGTTGCCGGCAGTAGCGATAATCTCAATCTTTCGCTGTAGTATTCTCCGCAGCGAATGCTCGATAAGTTTCCTATTCTCATCTCTGCCGCGGCTGAAGATGCGGGCAAGCGGTTGGATCAATTTCTGGCTGCGCGGCTTCCAACCACCAGCCGGGCTCGCGTGCAGGAGTTGATCGCCGCCGGCAAAGTGCTGGTGAACGATGGTGCAGCGAAAGCCTCGCTGAAATTGCGGGGCGGCGAGACCATCAGCGTGCTGGGCGAAATGCAACGGCCCCCGCTGAAGGCTTTGGCGGAAGAAATTCCGCTCGATATTGTGTACGAAGACGACGATCTCGCGGTGATCAATAAGCCCGCGGGCATGATGGTCCATGCGGGGGCGGGATCCACCGAAGATGCACGTAATCGGGGCACGCTGGTGAACGCTCTGTTGCATCATCTGGGGAGCTTGTCGGCCGTTGGCGGTGAGCTGCGTCCCGGGATTGTGCATCGTCTGGATAAAGAGACCAGCGGCCTCATCGTCGTGGCAAAAAATGATGAGGCGCACCGCAAACTCGGAGCGCAGTTCGCCGCGCGCGAGGTAAAAAAGAAGTACGTTGCCCTGGTGCATGGCTGGGTGAAGAAAGATTCAGGAACGCTGACGCAGAGTATCAGCCGCGACCCGGTGCGGCGTATTCGGATGACGACACGCCTTGAGGGAGGCAGAACTGCGATCACTCACTACAGCGTGGTGCGGCGTATGGATACGAAATTTGGCAAGTTCACTCTCCTGGACGTGAAAATAGATACCGGGCGCACGCACCAGATCCGCGTTCAGGTAGCGGCCATGGGACACCCTGTAGCGGGCGATACCCTGTACGGCGCGCCCAGCCAGTCTCGGGGAAAATCCGCTTCGATCAGCTTGGCGCGAAACTTTCTGCATTCCGCCGAGCTACAATTTCGACATCCGCGCACCGGAGAAACCGTTGCGCTGAAAACCGAGTTGCCCACGGAGTTGAAGGAATTTCTGAAGAGGCTCGAAGAGTAATGCCTTACTTCAGCAGTATCGGCGACTGGTCACCCGATCCACGACCGCATCCGGCAAAACCACCGTATTCAAAGCTGGCCGGATATAATAAGAACCACATGAGTAGCATTTTTGCCGAAGCCTCTTTCCTCAGAAAGTTATTAGTGACAGCGGTTTTTCTGCTGATCGCGGCCATCGCGCCGGCCGGAATGGCGCAAACGTCGCCGCAACCTTCTCCGCAGCAGCCGGATAGCTCCGTTAATCGAACTTCCGGTAGTCCAACTGCAGCCAGACCAGTTCCTGCCAGTCCAGTTCCCGCCAATTCAGCCCCGGGCAATCCAGCTGCGGGCAATCCAGCCTCCGCGGCCTCATCAGGCTCCGGGGATTCCAGTTCCGACAATGGAGACATTCCTAAAATTCGGGTTGGCACCAACGAAGTAAACGTCGTGTTCACGGTGACGGACAAGCACGGCAAGCGTGTGACCGATTTAAAGCAAAACGACTTTCATTTCGTGGATGACAACCGGCCGGCCACGGAGATTCGAAGCTTTCACGCGGAGACCAATCTTCCCCTGGAAGTGGGATTGCTAATCGATGCCAGCAGCTCGGTGCGAGATCGGTTTAAGTTCGAGCAGGAGTCGGCCATCGAGTTTCTGAATCAGACAATTCGGAAGCGTTATGATCAGGCCTTCGTTGTCGGCTTCGATGTGACGCCCGAAGTCACCCAGGATTTCACGGACGACACCGAAAAGCTGGCTCATGGGGTGCGCGAACTGAGGCCCGGCGGCGGGACCGCCATGTACGATGCGCTCTACTTCGCGTGCCGTGACAAGCTGCTGAAAGCTCCGCAGATCGGCCCTTCCCGGCGCGCCATTATTCTGCTCAGCGACGGCGACGACAATCAGAGTCACGTAACCCTGCAGGAAGCGATCGAAATGGCACAGCGCGCGGACGCAATCATTTACACCATCAGCACCAATGTCAGCGGCACAAAAGGCGCGGGCGACAAAGTACTTGAACGAATGGCTGATGCGACCGGCGGTCGACCGTTTTTCCCCTTCCAGATCCGGGATGTCACCAACGCGTTTGCCGAAATTCAGGACGAACTGCGCAGCCAGTATGCGGTGTCGTACAAGCCCGCGGACTTCAAAGAAGACGGGCACTTTCGAACGATCGAGATCGTAGCCAATGACCGGAAGGATTTTCGGGTAAGGGCGCGACGAGGATACTACGCGCCGGTTTCGCACCAATAGCCGGTGTTGGATCAGCGCAACAATGAAAGAAGCCGAATAGGAGGAGCGGTCAGTAGCTTGTCACTGCAACTCTGTGCCAAGCCACTAACCGCTTTGAGAAGGTCGAGTCTTCAACAACCTGTTTCTCCGAGCCGTTGCCGGCGCTCGAAGCCGGTTAGCTCCGGCCGGCAACGTACGTGCTCGAAATCGAGGCGATCTTAGCTACGCAGTCTTGGGCCCCATAAAAAAATGAGCCACAAATGAGATGACCGCGAGCAGCAACAGCAGGTGAATCAGTCCGCTGGCAATGTGAAACATTAGAAAGCCGCAGATCCAAAGAACAAACAGCAACAGGGCAATTATCAGAAAAGGTCCGAATCGCATTAACGCCTCCTGAACGCTGGCATTCCGATCAACTTTCATATTTGTATCGCGAAGCGAATCGCGCCAATATCCGCAAAACGCTGTAAATTATTGCGTCCGGTGTAGTAGTACGCCGGGGGAATATCGGGGGGTGAAATGGTTCGAGTGGGACTAATTGGCTTCGGCACCGCGGGACAAGCGTTTCACGCGCCCGTCCTCCGAGGTGTTCAGGGCATGGAGCTGGCTTGCGTCATGCAGCGTACGGGCACTCTGGCTCAGGAGAAATACCCCGAGGTGCGTGTGGCTCGAAGCGTCGAAGAACTGCTGGCCGACGAGACGATCCAGCTCTGCGTGGTCGCCACTCCGAACGATTCGCACTTTGACCTGGCGCGGGCCTGTCTGCTCGCTGGACGGCACGTCGTGGTAGACAAGCCGTTCGCCCCTACTCTGCGGGAGGCGCAAGAATTAGTTCGCCTGGCAGCCGAGCGCCAGCGGTTGATCACTGTATATCAGGACCGGCGTTGGGACGGGGACTTTGGAACCATAAAGAGGATTTTGTCCTCCGGCGAATTGGGTACGGTCACGGAATATGAGTGCCGCTACGACCGCTTCCGCTTGCAGCCAAAGGCGAATGCTTGGCGCGAGCGCCCCGATCAGCCCGCGGCGGGCGTTCTCTTTGACCTGGGACCGCACGTGATCGATCAAGCGCTGGTTTTGTTTGGCGAGCCCCGCGCGATTACGGCTTCGGCGTTTTGCCAGCGGGAGAGCTCCCGCGTGGATGATGCCTTTGATGTTTGTCTGGAATACTCCGCGCCGCAAGCCGCACTGCGAGTGATGTTGCGCGCACGGATCGTAGCCTATTCGCCAGGCCCTCATTTCCTGATTCATGGCACCAATGGGTCGTTCGTGAAATACGGGATGGACCCGCAAGAGGCACACCTGCGCGGGCCCAATTGCCCCCAAGGTTTGGATTGGGGTTCGGATTGGGGAGAAGAGCCGGAGGATCAGTGGGGCACGCTCAGTCTTGTGGACAAGCCCAGCCGAAAGGTAAAGACGGATCGAGGTGACTATCGCGGCTTCTATGCGAATGTGCGCGACGCAATCGAAAAGAACACTCCACTGGATGTCACCCCGGAGCAAGCCCTCCGAACCATGCGCGCGGTCCTGCTGGCGCACAAAAGCAGCCGGGAGCGGCGAACGGTGGATTGGTCGGAACCTGCTGACTCAACCGCTGACTGATAGCGCAGGATTGAAGCGGCGGCCGACAGTGTCTGGCGGCGCTGCGTAGGCGCGTCTCGCCTCGCAAAATTCAGGGCTGCTTAATAGATCCTCGATCAAAGGCAGACAAAGGGGAGGGCTGGGGGAGGACGGCTAAGTCTGCGTCAATCGAGCAAGGCTGTCAAGATGCAGGATTTTGCGACGTTTTCTAATCCAAATCCTCGGTGATTAGATCCTCTGTCCAGCTTTTCCCTACTGTTGCTGGTTCCGCGCCGTAGCGTAGTATCCCGCGCGCGTCTGTATTTTGTACCCCTGTTTCGATTTGATTTGCAGTTTGCGATAGCCGCCATCGAGCACTGGATTGGTCGACGTATAGCCCAGGCTGTACTGGCTTCGGAGTTCGGCGGCGATCTGATCGAAGGCTTCTTTCAGCTTGTCGAATTTATTTCCCACATTGATAACTCTGCCGCCGGTCGCCTCGGTAAGCTTTTGCATTTCTCCTTCACCGGTGTAGGCCATGCCCATACTGAAATAACCGCCCCGATCCGCGCACAGCAGCACGTACACGATCGCATCGGCTTTTTGCGCAGCTTCCATCGCATCCTTGATTTTCAACTTGCTGCCTTCGTCTTCTCCGTCGGTCAGCAAAATCATGGCCTTGCGTCCCACTTCTTTCGAGAGCATGTCATGCGCGGAAAGATAGACCGCGTCGTAAAGCACAGTGCCCGGCGTATTGTGGGTAGGCACCGGCCCTTGTCCCAAGCCGGGGATGCCGCTGCCTCCGCTGACCACTCCGCTTTGGATTCTCACTTTATTCAGCGCGGCCTGCAGGCGGTGAACATCCCGCGTGTAATCCTGAATTAATTCCGATTCCACATTGAAGTCGATGACAAATGCTTCGTCCTTATCGGTAAGAATCTGCCGCAAGAATGCCCCGCCAACTTCTTTTTCCATGTCGAGAACTCGGAGCTGGCTGCCGGAGGAATCAATAAGGATGCCGAGCGTAAGCGGGAGGTTCGATTCGGCAGTGAAGTATTTGATGGTTTACGGTTTGCCGTCTTCGAAGATTTCGAAGTCATCTTTGGTCTGATTGGGGATGAGGGCACCGTGCTTGTCTTTGACGTTGAAGAAAACTCCGACCACGTTTACGTTGACCTTGAGGGTCTCGTTAGGCTGCTGGTCTTGAGTTTGCTGGGTGGATTGCTGGTCTTCGGATGGCTGGGCCGGTTTCCGGACGTCGCCGGGATCGGAGGGATTGGAATTCTGAGCCAGGGCAGGCAGAACGGCGGCCGGCAGGGCCGCAAGGAAAAATAGGATTGAGGCAGAGACCAGGGTCGGCAAAAATCTTCGGTAAGCGGATAATTTGGGCATTGATGGTTCCCTCTAGGGGGTTTTTGTTAGTCTATTCCTGAAAGTTAGATGCACCAAATGGACGGGTTTGGGCATCCCAAGGAAAGTGTTTTTCCTTTGTGCTAAGGAACGGACGGTCCATGTGAGGAAAGAAATGGCGACGGGGAACGGGACAGGACGGGGCAAAGTGAAGTGGCTGGCGACTCCGCTGGTCCTCTTTCCGGCACTGCTTGCCGGATGTCTCAGCGTTAGCGTTCCGGAGATGGCGGCACAGTCTTCCGCAAACCCGGCCCAGGACGCACAGACCCAGTCAGCACAGACGCAGCCCGCACAAACGCAGCCGGCACAGAACTCCGACATTACAGATGCGCCCACGGTGCAACCGCCTTCCGCAACCCCGGAACCACCGCCGGTTCCCCGGCCGGAAGAAAAGAAAGCGGCGACCATGGATAGGGACCCATGGACGAACCAGCCAATCAACAAACCGGCAGCCGCGCCGACTGCCCCGCCTGAGGAAGAGATCTCCACCCCTTCACACATGCCGCCGGTCCGGACATTGCCGCCGGGGAGCTCGACGAAGCAGGGAATGAGCGCGCAGGAGCAGCTTTATACCTTGGTGGTGCATACCAACTTTGTGCAGATTCCAGTTACGGTGAGGGAT
>PLUJ01000211.1 GCA_003165455.1 Acidobacteriaceae bacterium
TTCTAAAGATTCGGCAAAAAAAATGATAAAGACTTTGCCTGATCGCTCGGATTCTACCCGTACTTTTGGGCAAGAGTAGGTTCGCGCAGAGGAAAGCTGTCCGATCCATTTTTATTCGGCCATGATCGGTGCTTCGCGGTGACTCGTGAACTGTTTGACGTAGCACTCCTCGTGCACGGCCTTGCCATTTTCGTCGGCANNAGATCGACCGTGAGATCGACTGGCTTTCTGCAAACTGTACAGGGTATTTCTTGGAAAGGGTGACCACCCATATTGCCTCCTTCGGACGGTCACAACAAGATTAGAGGAAACCAACAGCCGCGCGCTGAGCAATATTGACCAAACCCGCTTTTAAATGTACTCTGCCGCACATAGTGCCAACATGCTATCGCCGGGCGAAATAGCGCAGATCAAGGCTGAAATACAACGTCTGGAGAAGCTTCGCAAGGAATGTACGGATGGCGGCATCCGGGAACGGATCGAGGCTTGGATTAAGGCAGAGACACAGAAACTGGAGTTCGACCGCAGCACGAAACGGTCTAACGAGTGACGAAATCAGAGACGGTCTGCCGGGAACCGCACATTCATATATAGAAAGCGCAGCCGCATCCTTTACGGCATAGGCTTGCACAAGGCCGGGGGAGCCTGAACGTCGAAGCGCATTCGCAATCGCTGATCTTGAGCGACTTCACGTCCAATCAGCCCAGCTGACAGGGGAGTTTCTNNCCCCGGGCATATTCTTTTAGTTTGAGGTCTTAAGACCATGCGTCACTCACAACCAATCCGCTTTCCGGTTTGCCCGATGTGCAATGAGGCAGTCGAAATCAAGACGGCAAAAACCGACCACGATGGAAAAGCCATCCACGAGGAATGTTACGTTCGCAGTCTCGAGGCGAAAAAGAAGCTGTTTCTCGTCCCTCCCAAAAAACAGCGTAGGATCGAACGCCCCGCATGACTCCCGCACTTGGACGCTGCACGTAAAGCCCCTCGAAACTCAGGAACAAGAAGAAGTCGGTGAAGAGAATTTCAAAGTAGTTCTTCGCCGCTCAGCTCAGGGGGGTATTCTGCAGTTCGCTTAGTTCCAGCCTGATTTCTTCCAGCCGTTTCAGCCGCTTCTCATATTCCGCCCGCGCTTCGCGCGATTGCCTGCCCTCCTCAGCCCTCCAGTACTTCTGATTGGCCGTGTGGATGAGATCCAGCTCTTCTTTCAGGATGGCGATTCGAAGTTCTTGGCCCGGGGTCGGAGTCATAACAATCTATTTTGGTTGTTTCAGGTAGGAAGATCCTATTGACGGGCTCCGAGTGTATGCCATCAAGTGTACAGCGAATGAGCCAAGGAGTGAATGAGCGAATGCAGTGTTTTCTATATGTTGATTTAAGACAGACAAGGCCGCACCATCCGGGTAGAATCCATCCCCAAGGTGAAAGACCATGCCTGAAAGCGACAGCTTCAAATTCGTAAGATGTTCCCATTGCAATCACCCGGTCGACATCAACTTTGCGAAGGCGGACCACGACGGAAAAGCCATGCACGAAGAGTGCTACTTAAAAAGCCTGCAGGCGAAAATAGAGCAGAATGCCAGCCGCGCAACTCGTGCGCAGAGCAGCAACCGCCGGCCTCCAGGCGGCAGTGGTTCGGAAGGCGCAAACGGTGCGGCATAGCTGACTAATCACGCCCTGCGCGACTCGGCGAGTAGTTTCAGCGTGATGTGTTCCAGCCGTTTTCCCCGCCTCTCGTATTCCGCCCGCGCTTGGCGCGATTGCCTGCCCTCTGCGAACGTCCAGTACTTCTGATTGGCGGTATGGATGAAATCCATCTCTTCTCTCAGGATGGCGACTCGAAGTTCTTGCGTGGGCGTCATAGCAATCTACTTTCGTTGCTGCAGGCCGCGAAGGCCTTTGACGGCTTCAAGTGTACAGCGAAGCGCTTTTCGATACCACAACTACTTACGGAGCTTTCTGAATGTGAATAGCGCGCACGACGGTTACGGGAAACCCGAACGTTTGCTGAAGCGATCCGGAAGTTGCGGTCACCGTGACCAGAGCGGTTCCCAGGTTCGCATTTTCCGCCGCGGTAAGCCTGAGAAGGGACTGCACGCTGCCATCGGGGGGCGGAGTGACGGGATTGATCGAGAACGACGCGATGACGCCATGGGGCAATCCTGTAACGCTGAAAGTGGTTGCGGAACTGAAGCCGCCGGTGCTTTTAATGGTAAGAGTATCGCCGCGGCCGGTTCCCTGAAGAATAGAAAGTGAAGCGGCCGATGCGCTCAGCGTGAAGCTCCCGGATAGCGGCGCTCCCGCGAGCGCATTGATCAGATCCTGCCCGTTGGGACTGCCCCACCCGGTGACCAGATCGTACCCTGTGACGGCATTGTAGGAGACTCCGTTTCCATTGTTATTGTTTCCGCTGGTGATGTCATGAAAGTCGGCCGTGTAGTTGGGACCGGTGCCGATTGCATAGATGGCGGGATTGATGAAGCCAAGATTCGAGTTGCCGTTGCTCTCGGCCTGCTGATTAACAAGAGCCAGAAATCCCGCCCAGCGCGGCGCGGCAAAGCTGGTGCCTCCCCAACCGCCTTCGCACGATCCCTGGGAGCAGGTGTAATTATCGAAGTTGGCTTCGGCCGCCACGTCGGGCACGTTACGAAATCGGGTGGAAGCGTCGTTCGAGGAATTCGCCAGTCCCGCCTGCCAACTGGGAATGGCGAGCCCATCGGGAGAGGGTCCGCCGCCGCTATCCGACCATGCGGTTTCTGACTGCCACGGTCCGCCCGCGCCGTTGGTCGTGAGATCGGTTCCACCCACTGCGGTGATATAAGGATCCTCCGCCGGATAATATTGGTTGGGATAAGTCTCGGGATAGGCCTCCCAATCTCCGGACGCCGCATAAACATTCTGCCCCTGCGCCGCGAACTCTTCGAAGATGGGCTCATCCGATGAGGGATCGTCCGGACCCCACACCCACGACACGCTGATCTGCTTGCAAAGATTGTCGACCGCCATCTGATTGAAGATGTCCGTATCACCGGTTGCCGCCGTCATGGGTGCAATGTAGACGCGAACCGAGGTCATGCCGGGAGCCATCGAGATCGACTGCACGATATCAAGCACCTGCTCGACATCGTCACCGTCGGAGCCTGCGCTTGCCCCATCGACCAGCACATTGGTGATGGCGACTGAGTAGGATTGGCCATTAAAGGACGCGGTCACATCGCTGAGATCGTAGCCGTCGAATTCCATTAAACCAACCGACTGTCCAGCGCCGGTGAGTGCGGTACCGCCATAGTAGGCCGCGCGCATATCGCTGCCCAGGTAATAGCCGCCGGGACCGGAGCCAGCGGCGGGACTGGCTGCGGAGTCGAGTAGGCGCCTTTCGACCATGGCATGTGGCCGGGAAAAATTATTCAATCCCGCAATGTGGTTGATGGGCACGTTGAGATCGAGCGAAGGTTCACGGTCTGGAGAATAGAACGCTCGGCTCTCGGTGGGGTGTTGGTAGAGCATCATCGAAACGTGGAAGGCGTTTTCAATCTGCGCGACCGAGCCGTTGATATTGATCACCAGTCGATTCGTGGGCGTGTTGGTGATGGCGAATCCGTTGGCGGCAGCGAAGTCGAGAACGGTCCGATAGTCGGAGAGGGTTGGCCCGAATCTTTCGGTGAATTCCGCCACGGAAAGAAATTGGCGGTAGTTCGGACTGGACGAATCGATGAGTTCGGCGAGCAGTTGGTTGAGCTGGATCTGATTGCGAAGCGGCAGCAGGATGGCGAGATTCAGCCGCGCAGTGGGCGCGAGCGGACCGAGCAGAGCAGCTTCTCCGCTGCGAACCGCAGCACGAACGTGATGATGCAACTGCTGCAACGAAGATTCGGCGTGTGCGGGAACGCAGAGCGTGATGTTGCAAAGTGCGAGAAACGATGCGAGCGCGGCAAATGCGATTCTGAAATCCTTGCGGATATTTTCTTTCATGGAGTCTGGCCCGTTCCGAAGCGGAATCATTCGCACGCGGATCTTACACGATCCAGCGATGGTGAGAAACATGCATTCCTGAAAAGGGAGAGCGGCGCGTGAGATTGCTCGCCCGAAGCCACATTCATCTTGCTTTCATCTTTCGTTAACCATTATTTAATAAGGCATGGGCCTACAACTTTCGACATCTGTGCGACAGTGGATGAAGGTTCTACTTTTTGTGCGGCAGGCAAACATTTCCGCATGCCGGCTTCAAACAAGCAATATAAAAGTGTCGTCGCGAGCAGAGGGATGCTCCTGCAACGAAGCGGTTGCGCAAGGCACATCTGGCCGGTGCTGATCGACTCACCACGCCTCCACTACCACGAAAGTCTCACCAGCTAAATCCACATCGAGAATTCCAAATCGGGAATTGAGAGGAAGTGTGTCATGCGTCTGAAGAAATGCTTCGTCAACTCCGTAGGGTCAGTTGTCAGCGTCGTCTGTGCCCTGGTTTTGAGTGCATGCTTGCCGGCCTCAACCCAGGTAGTGCCGCTCGCGCAGCATGTTGTGCTGATCATCGATGAGAATACTTCGTTCGGTACGGTTTACCCGAACGGGATGCCATGGCTGGTGAGCCAGGGAAATAAGTATGGCTATGCCGCGAACTATTATTCCGACCACAGCGGTTCCCTGCTGGACTACCTGTATCTGGCATCGGGCAGTTGCGAGGCGAATTATTCATGTGCGAATGCTCCCGCGTGCAGCCTGCCTTCCGGGAGCCACAATTTCTATTGCAACGGCAACGACTGTTTTACGCAGAACAGTTGCCAAGCGACCGTCACCAAAGATCCGATCACCGATACAAACATTTTTCAGTTGATGGATAACCAGCCCATTTCATGGAAGGTTTACGCGCAGAATTATCTGAACGCGGGCGGGAACGTGAATGTTCCCGATTTCACCTCGGCGAATCAGCCGCCTTATACGAACTATTATGCGCGCCATAACGCCGCGGTTTGGTACGACGAAATTCTGGCGAATACATTAGGCGCGCAAGGCAACATTGTTGATTTCGAACAGTTTGGCATCGATGTGGCGAATGGGACGCTGCCCCGTTTTGCCATCATCGTTCCCGATGGATGCTGGGATATGCATGACGAGTGCTCGTCGTTGCCCAACGGAGACAACTTTCTGAATAGCAATCTGAAGCCGATGCTGAACCTGCCGGACTTTCAGCCCGGCGGAAGCGGCCTTGTGTTTGTCACTTTCGACAATGGCGCGGGCGATGAGGTTGGTCAGGTTTATACGGGAGTGATGGGCCCCAATGTAAAGGTGGGCCACGTTTCGAACATCGCCTATAAGCACGAGAACACGTTGCGAACCATGATCGACGCGCTGGGGCTTCCGAGTTATCCGGGATGGTCGGCGACGGCTGCCGATATGTCGGATTTCTTCAATCCGACCGCCGGAAGCGTAGTGCTGAATTCGCCTGCCAACGGCTCGACCCAGGGGCCGTCAATCCTGGTGAATGCTGCAGCCTCCGAGTTAGGCGCGCAGATCGACCATTTGGAAGTGTGGGACACATTCAACAACAAAGCCACCAAGCTGGGAAACGTGTTCAGCAAGACGGTGAATCAGGCGTTCACGGTGAGCGGTAACGGAGCGCACCGGATGACGGTGCAGGACATTGGCGGTGCACCGGACTATGCGATTCTGCACAAGGAAGTAACGAGCTATACGGTGACATCTAACTATGGCGTGACCGTCAACACTCCGGCGAACAATTCGACACAGGCAACGCTTTTTCCAGTGAGCGCGTTTGCCGTGGAGGCGGTTGCGGAGGAATCGAGCTCGGGAATCGACCACATTGAAGTGTGGAATGGAAATACAAAACTAGGAGACTCGCCGAAAGGAACGAGCATCAGTCAGTGGTTCTCCCTGGCCCCGGGGAACTATACGCTGGCGATAGAAGATGTGAACAGCACGGGCCAGACGATTCACTCCAGCAGCGCCAGTTTCACAGTAGCTTCGAGCCTCGGCATGTTCGTCAATTCGCCGGCGAATAATTCCACCTGGTCAACGACGACGATTCCAATCAATGCCTACGCTTACGAGCAAAGCGGATCAAGCACGCCGCTCGTGGACCACATTGAAGTCTGGGATAGCACGCATGGAATAAAGCTAGGGCAGTCTCCGACGGGAACGGGAGTGAATAGTGTCTTTATCAACCAGATGGTGACATTGCCGGCCGCGGGCGAATACAAATTGTCGATCATCGACGTCAACCCGAATAACGGCTACAAGAGCATTCACACAGCGGTAGTGAACGTTAATGTGCGGGCGTCTCAGGCCTCAAGCCTGAAGCGAGTCTCCGCGAGGCCGTAGAGCTTCCGCCAAACCAGGCGGTTGATTGTAACAACGGTCGCGGCCATCATCATGGTGGCCGCGATCAACATTTTGTAGTCGCCAGCGTCGGTTGCCTGGCTGATGGTGGCGCCGAGGCCGGTGGTGGTATAGAGGTGGCCCTTGAGATGAAAATATTCGGCAACGATGCTCGCATTCCAGGCACCGCCGGAAGCCGTCACGAGGCCGGTGACAAGGTAGGGAAAGATGCCAGGCAGGATTAGTTTTTTCCAGCGATCGATGCCGTGGATATGAAAGACGGAACAGCATTCCTTCAGATCGGTGGGGATGGCGATTGCTCCGGCAATCACGTTAAACAGTACATACCATTGCGTACCGAGGAGAAGTACGACGATGGCGGCAATTCCGAGCCCGCCTCCGATGTGGATGAGAAGAAGCAGAATCACGGGCAGTAATGCGGTGGCAGGAACGGATGCGGCGATTTGCGCCAGAGGCTGCGCAATCCGCGCGAGCCGCGGATTAAAACCGATGGCAACGCCGACGGGGATGGTCCACAGCGCGCCGATGAGCAAAGCAAGATTCACGCGCAGAAACGTTGCACCCAGGCCCAGAGCGGCCTGGTGCAGTTCGGAGCTTTGCAAGCCGCTGAGAATCATGGCCACCCGAACCACTCCATAGCAGATCCCCGCGAGCGCGAGCAACACAATCGAGCGGATCATCCAGGCTCCAACTGGAGACGAAGGCCCATCGGAGACTTCTTCCGTATGCTTGCGGGCAAAGTGAAGCAGAAGGCGCTCGCTCAACGGACGAATAGTCTTCTTGCGAATCTTTGCGAGCGCGGTGGAGTGCCGTACCAGATTCAGCACCCACGAGCCGGAGACGTCGGTGCTCTCTACTTGTTCGACTTTGAATTTTTCTGCCCAGGCAATCACCGGCCGCCAGATAAATTGATCGAGTAAAACGATCACCATCACCATGGTTGCGATGCCCCAGAGAATCGAGCGTGTATCCCCAGCGCTGGCCGCGGTTTGCAGGTAGGACCCTAAGCCGGGAAGCCGGAAGTCTCGGCTGCCGAGCACGAACATTTCACAAACCATTAGCGCGAACCATCCTCCCGCTACCGACATCATGGAGTTCCAGACGAGCCCAATGGCGGAGAATGGCAGTTCCATCTGTGTAAAACGCTGCCACCAACTGAAGCGGTAGATGGTAGCGGCTTCGCGCATATCTTTGGGAATGCTTTTCAGCGAAGCGTAAAAGCTGAAGGCCATATTCCAGACTTGGCCGGTAAAGATGAGGAGAATTGCACCCATCTCGACCCCTAATTGTCGGCCGGGAAAGAGCGCGACCATAGCCAGCATGACTCCCGGTAGAAAGCTGAGTACGGGAATGGATTGCAGCACGTCGAGCAGCGGGATCATGAAGCGTTCCGCGCGTGGATTATAGGCTGCAACGTAGCCGTAGACGAGCGTGAAGATGAGGCTGAGGACGTAAGCAATGGTGATCCGCAATAGCGAGTAACCCGCATACGCTGGCAACGCCCACAGGCTTCGCGAGATTTCAACTGACGGCGTAAATGGGCCGAACCACGTGCGTCCGACGGTGACCACGCCGTAGAACAGAGCGATGGCCGCCGCGAACATGATGACATCTGGCAGACGCGAAGTTTCCAGACTGGGCAGTTGCGACCACAGTCGGAAGGCCGACAATCTGCGCAGGTTGAGGCTCTTCTTCATAAAGTGTTTCTATGACGTGCGTGGAACATCTCAACAGAGGTCATTCTTCCAACAAAGATCATCGCGGCTGAGCATCGTTCGTAGTGGATGGATTTGAGGCTTCCTGGTGAGAGTCTCGATCATGCATCAGTTCCGTGGGCATCAAGTCTGTTTGCGTGAGCACTCCGGCTTCCCGGTCGTAATCGAAGATCTCGGCATAGCGGCCCCAGTTCACAGCGGTATCGAACTGGCGCTCCATCTCGTCCTCGGCGAAATGTTCGTCGAGAATGTCGCGAAAGAATTCGTCGGAGATCGAGTGGTCGGATTTTCTCTTCAAAATGCTGTCAATCTGTTTGAGGAGAGTGATGTGCTCGAGTGCAGCCTGGCGGAATAACATTTTTCTGCTTTGAATATCCGCATCGGCGAAAGCGATACCCTGCGGTGAAATTTCCACGTCTCCCTCTTTCAACGTGGCGAAGCCAAGCAGCACGCAGGCTTCAAGAATCGGCAGCAGATCTTCGACATCCATTACGAGCTCGTCGCTCAAGCGGAACAAATCCTCGCGGCCGCCGCGATCATGCAACAATTCCAGCAAGCCGGCCAGCCCACCCACGCGCGCATGTGGAAGAATTTGATACTTGCTGGCGCGCAACGGCGCTTCCCTGCCCTGGGTAGACTTCAACCCTCCGGCAGGCACTAGGATTTCCCCGGTGCTCTCTGGATCCGGCAGCGTGTGTTCGATCTCCGGCTGAGTCATGATTTTGTAAATGTAGTCAACCAGTTCCACGAAGCGGGCGGATTTGCGATCGCGAGGATGAGAAAGGCGTACGCCAAAATCGGACCGCACTCGCGCCGGATTTCTACCCAGCACAACGATGCGATCGGCGAGCATCACAGCCTCTTCGATATTGTGAGTGACAATGAAGATTGCATTGGTCGGCATCTTTTTGGTCAGCCAGAGTTCCAGCAACTCGCCGCGCAGGCTTTCGGCCGTGAGCACATCGAGCGCGGAAAAAGGTTCGTCCATGAAGAGGACTTCAGGCTCGACCACCAGAGCTCGGGCGAAACCGACGCGCTGCTTCATTCCCCCGGACAGTTCCTTCGGATATGCGGATTCGAAGCCGTCGAGCCCGACGGTATCAAGCGTGCGCAGCGCCCGCTTTCGACGCTCGACCGCAGTCACCCCTCGCGCTTCGAGTGGGGCCTCCACATTTTCCAAAACCGTAAGCCAGGGGAATAGCGCAAAGCTTTGGAAGACGATGGCGACGTTCGGCGATTCGTCGGCTAACGGCTTGCCATGCCAGAACAGCGTGCCCGAAGAAGGTTTTGAGAGCCCGCTCAGAATCCGCAAGAGAGTGGATTTGCCGCATCCGGAAGCACCGAGCAGGCAGATGATTTTCCCAGGCTCAATCGAAAAGTCGGTAATACCCACGACTTGAATGCGCGTTCCATCCGGCTGTGGGTAAGACTTTTCGATCGCGCGAGCTTCGATAATGGGTTCGTCGGCCAAAATCACTCTCTCTAACTTCTATACACGATTGCGAACGGAAAGCGCCAGGGTCTGAAAAGATGGGTCTGAAAAGATGGCGAAATTTTATATTCGGAATTAAGTCAGGCCGCGAAGTTTTCATCCGGCGGGATGGGCAGCGGCTTCGGCAAGCGGTCGGTTACTTCAGCAAGATCGGCTAGTTTGGCGGCCAATTCGGCGCTGAACTGTCCGGGCGCGAGGCGCCACATCCAGTTGCCGACTTCAAGGCTAGGCGTGTTCATGCGGGCTTCGCTGCCTAATCCGAGAACATCCTGCAGCGGAATGAGCGCGAACTCAGCCACCGAAGTCTGCGCCGCGCGGATAAATGCCCATTGGATACCGTCGTCGGAATGGCCGAGATAGCATTCGGCATTGCGGCGCTCGTGATCTTCGGCTCCGGACTGGAACCAGCCAACGGTTGTGTCATTATCGTGCGTCCCCGTATAAATCACTTTGCCGGACGCGCGATGAGGCAAGTACATGTGAGCGCCTTTGTCACCAAAACCAAATTGCAGCACGGCCATTCCCGGGATCTTCAAGCGCTCGCGCAACGCGTGAACCTCCGGGGTGATAAAACCTAAATCTTCCGCAAAGAATGGCAAACCGCCGAGAGCTTCTCGCAGTTTATGAAACAAATCGTCGCGCGGACCATCCACCCAATGGCCGTTGATCGCAGTGGGATCATCGGCGGGAATCTCCCAGAATTGATCAAAGCCGCGGAAATGATCCAGCCGAATGTAGTCGCAATTCCGAGTGGCCCATCGCAAGCGGTGCACCCACCAATCGTATCCCCTATCTTTCATCACATCCCAACGGTACAGTGGATTGCCCCAGCGCTGACCGGTCTTGCTAAAGAAATCAGGAGGCACTCCGGAGACGACGTCAGGCTCGAGATTTTCATTCAGCCGGAATAGATCGGGATGAGTCCAAACGTCCGCGCTATCGTAATTCACAAAAATGGCCACGTCGCCAACGATTCGAATCATGCGTTCGGCGCAGTACCGCCGCAAAGCCTGCCATTGCTCGTAGAAAGCGAACTGCAGAACGCAACGAACCGTCAGATCGTCCGCCAGTTCCTTACGCGCCCGCTCGAGCGCAGCACTCTCGCGACGCTTCAGCTCGGCTGGCCAACTGTTCCAGCTTGAGAGCTTGTAGCGTGCCCGCAATCCATCGAACAGCACAAAATCGTCCAGCCACCACGCATTCTCTGCGCGGAAGCGCTCGAACCGTTCGCGATCGGCAGCGGTAGCGGAAGCCAGGAACCCGCGCCCCGCCTCGAATAAGACGGGCATCTTGGCGGCAAAGATTGTGCCGTAGTCCACAGGACGGGATTCGGCGGGAAGATGGCCAATTTTATCCGCGGCGATCCATCCGCGGCGAACCAGACGTTCCAGACTAATCAGCAACGGATTGCCGGCAAACGCCGAGGTGGAGGAGTAAGGAGAATTACCGTACCCCAGCGGCCCGAGTGGAAGAACCTGCCACAGGGCCTGGCGAGCCGAGGCAAGCGAGTCTACGAACTGGTAAGCGGCCGAACCGAAATCACCAATGCCGCCGCGCGAAGGCAACGACGTGGGATGCAACAGAATACCTGCAGCGCGGGGAAAGACCATGCCAATCGATCACAATCTAGAGTCCGGATTCGCTCCCCGCGCGGGTTAGCGTCTTCAGCTCTTCCTGGTTGATTTTGATTTTTCCGGATTTTTCCATCTGATCGCGCAGATTGTTCACGAATAATCCGAAGAGTTCCTGTTCCTTGTTTTGCAGCAGCGTATCGCGAATCTGGTCGCGCTTGGCGGCGAAATCGGCGTCCGTGGGAGCTTGCACTTCGGTGATGTCGAGGACAATTCCGTTGGTGCCGCTGTTGATGGGACTGCTGATTTCACCCGGCTTCATGCTGAAGGCCACCGCCGCCTGCCCAGTCATCGAGCCAATATCCGGCACCTGGCCATCGGGGGCGACCAATTCGCTGTTCTTCAACGTTGCGCCTAATTCTTTTGCCGCTTTCTTAAGATCGTGATCCGCCTTCGCACGATCGGAAAGTTCCTGCGTCTTCTGCGACAACAGAACGTTGGCGCGTTCATTCTTGAACTCTTCTTCCACCTTCGCATGGATTTCGTCGAAGCTAGGCGTCGACGGAGGCTTCACAGCCAGCAGGTCGAATACGGCATAGCCCTGCGAAATCGGCGCCATCTCCGGCGGCGACTTCTCGGCGTCGGTAAACACTGCGTCCATGAACTGAGGCGACGGCCCCAACCCTGGCACAACATCCTTTCGGCCGAAGAAATCGGAGGTCACAACCGGCACGCCTTGCACCGCAGCGGCAGCGTCCAGTCCTTTCGACTTGGCCGCCTGCAACAAATCGTCGGCCTGCTTCTGCGCGATCTGTTGCGCTTTTTGCTGCTTCAGAATTGGGTCGATCTCATTTTTCACGTCATCGAGCGTCTTCATATGCGCGTCCTGCCGCGCGTCTACTCGAATAATATGAAAACCATAATTGCTTTTCACCAGGCCGCCGATCTGTCCAATGGGCTGCGAGAATGCGGCTTTCTCAAATTCCGGAACCGTGCGCCCCTTGCCGATCCAACCCAGAGATCCGCCCTGCTTCGCGCTGCCCGGATCTTCCGAATATTTCTTGGCCAGCTCGTCGAAATTAGCTCCAGATTTGAGTTGTTTCAAAATATCATCGGCGCGCTTTTGCGCCTCGGCCTCGCCCTTTTCATCCACCTTGCCATCCGGCCCTGGCAGCGGAGTTTTAATCAGAATATGGCTGACCTTCGCCTGCTCCGCGACACGATATTGGTCGCGATGCTGGTTGTAATACGATTGCAATTCGTCCGGCGAAACCTGAATTCCAGCAGTGATCTTCGAAAGATCGATCATCGCGTACTTAACCTTGCGCTTCTCCGGAATCGAGTTCGCATAGGTCTTCTGGTGGCCATCGTAGTACGATTTCAACTCTTCGCTGGTGGGATGAAGACCCTTTTTGATTGCATCCTCGCTCAGCACCGCATACTCAAACTTTACTTTGGTATTCTGCTTTTCGAACTCTTTCCGAATGGCACTGTCGCTCACCGAAGCGCTGCCAGTAATCAATGCCTGTAGCTTGCTGATCAGAATTTGCTTGCCTACCGAGTCTTCAAAGATGGCGGGAGTTAAATTGTGCTGCTGCAGCAATCCCTGATACTCCGCCTGGCCGATGAAGGTTCCGCCGGGAAAGAAAATTTCCGAATACTGCCCATGCTCGAGTTCATCTTTTATTTCGGCCGGAGTCGCCTTGAATCCCAAATGTTGGGCCTCCGCGACCAGGGCCTGGCGGTCCACCAGTTGGTCTGCCGCACGCTGGGCAAAGAACGGCAATAAGATAGCCGCGTTCGCGCCGAGTTGGGCGCCCTGCTGTTGCAGCATGCCCCGTGCGGTCTCGCGCACCTCGTCGGTGGTAATGTCTTCGCCATCCACTTTGGCGACAACGCCCTTGCCGGGTGTTCCCGTTAGGTCGCTGCCCAGGTTGCCAGGGATAAATGCGATCACCATTGCCGCGCAGATCAACAGCAAAAGGCCGCTGAGCACAATCTTCTTGAACGGACCTTCGGTTTGCAGAAATCGAATCATGTTTTGTCGCCTTTTATCGGTGCAGAAGTGGACGGTAGAATCAGCAATTATAAACTAATTCTTTTTCCTTTGGGCTGGGTCAACGGTTCGTGCCTTGGGATCCGGCCCAGCGCGGCGCATTCTGCCGATCGGCGAAGGCTCGCATCTGGATTGCCTTTCCGTTGCGAAACGTGTACACGTCTGCAAGCCTTACATCCTGCCAGTCGCTGCTCCAGGGAATGCGGAAGTGAGCGTGAATGAAGACAACGATTCTGTCGTCAACGACAATAAACTCCTCGGGCTCGCTGGTGCCTTCTGCCCACCCCGCCCGCGACTGGGTGAGGGAATGCTTTACAGCTTCGCGTCCTTGCAAGGTGCCACCATTGCGTTAGAATTCTTCTATTGAAACGTATCAATAGACGTGTTATCCATCTTCATTCCTTGCCCGGTTGGCAGGGAAGCGCACCGGCATGGCGGGGCTCAATGGCCCAAAGGGAGCGAAAATGAATTGCAGAAGTTGGGTTCTGAATTCTTTGGCAGCGTTTGTAATTGTCTTTTCGTCCTTGTTATGGGCGGCACCACATTCAGCACTCAGCGCGCAAGCTGATGGAACTGCATCTTCCGACCGATCTTCTGACCAGCACAATCAGGCCGGGAAATTTCCGCTGCGCGATCATTGGACCTTGCAGTCCTCCGCCAGAATCAATGCCAAGGGTGAAACCATCTCCACGCCTTCGTTCGCTCCGGACGGATGGCACGACATCACGGTCCCTACGACTGTGGTCGCCGCGCTGGTCAAAGACAAAAGTCTTCCGGATCCATTTTTTGCCATGAACCTCAGGCAGTTTGAAGGCGTGACTTATCCGATCGGTGGAAATTTTTCCAACCTACCCATGCAGCCTGACAGCCCCTACGCAGTCTCATGGTGGTATCGCAAACAGTTTGCCGTACCCGCTTCTTATGCGGGAAAAACCGTCTGGCTGAACTTCAAGGGGATTAATTATCGGGCCAATGTTTGGCTCAATGGGAAACAGATTGCGAATTCAGATGACGTTGCGGGGGCTTGGCGTACCTACGAACTCAATGTGACCGGCGCGTTGACCGCAGGCGCTGAAAATGTCCTCGCGGTACAGGTTTACGCTCCCACCGAAAATAATCTCGCGATCACTTTTGTGGATTGGAGCCCGGCACCGCCCGACAAGAACATGGGACTCTTCCGCGAAGTTTATCTGACCACCAGCGGACCTGTGGCCGTGCGCTATCCCGCCGCTGTTTCGAAGTTGGACTCGCCGCGAAACGACTCCGCCCAGCTTACGGTTACGGCGCAGGTGAAAAATAGCAGCGCACATCCTGTGACAGGCAAACTCAAAGGAAAGATTGAAGGTACAGCCTTCGAGCAGCAAGTCGAACTCGGCGCGAACGAGAGCAAAGACGTGTCCTTCACTCCCGACCAATTTCCTCAGCTTATTTTCTCGAAACCGCGCCTTTGGTGGCCGGCACAGATGGGGCAACCGAATCTATATCCGCTTACCTTGGAATTTGAAATCGACGGCGCAATCAGCGACCGCTCGCAATCCGAATTTGGAATTCGAGAGATAAGTTCCCGTATTATTGAAAGTGGCGGGCGCGAGTTTCACATCAACGGGAAGAACATTCTGATCCGGGGCGGCGGCTGGACTCCTGACATGATGCTGCGAGAAAACTCGCAGCGGCTGCGTGATGAATTTCGCTATGTGCGGGACATGGGCTTAAACACAATTCGCCTGGAAGGCAAACTTGAAAGCCAGGAGTTCTTTGACCTCGCCGATCATGAAGGCATCCTGGTCATGGCCGGATGGTGCTGTTGCGATTT
This sequence comes from Acidobacteriaceae bacterium, assembly GCA_003165455.1. Classification (GTDB taxonomy): domain Bacteria; phylum Acidobacteriota; class Terriglobia; order Terriglobales; family Acidobacteriaceae; genus Sulfotelmatobacter. Next base: position 15,005 of record PLUJ01000211.1, read on the forward strand.
TTGGGAACGTTGGCCGAGATGGAAACCCCAGGATTTTGAAATCGCGCAGCAATCTTTGCGCGACCAGATCTACCGATTACGCAGCCATCCCAGCATGGTGATGTGGCTGAACGGCAGCGACAATCCTCCCCCACCGGATGTCGAGCAAATGTATCTGAACATTGAAAAGCAGCTTCTATGGCCAAATCCCGTGATCTCATCCGCAACCGGTAAGGCCACCAGCGTCACCGGACAAAGTGGCGTCAAGATGACCGGTCCTTATGAATATGTTGCGCCCAGCTATTGGGAAGACGACACGCCCAAGGGTCAGGCGGAACGTAGGGCATGCAATGCTGGAGGATGCGGCGGTGCTTACGGCTTCAACACGGAAACCAGCATGGGCCCTGCGGTTCCGCCGCTGGAAAGCATTCGCACCATGGTTGGAAACAATCACCTGTGGCCGATCGACGAAGTTTGGAACTACCACGCGGGCGGTGGAGAATTCAAGAACATCAAGGTATTCAGTGATGCTCTTGCCAAGCGCTACGGAGCGGCCAATACCGTCGAGGACTTCGCCGAGAAGTCGCAACTGCAAACCTACGAAGGCGTGCGCGCCATGTTCGAAGCTTATAGCCGGAATAAATATCAATCCACCGGAGTCATTCAATGGATGCTGAACAATGCGTGGCCATCGATGATCTGGCATTTGTATGATTATTATCTCCGTCCGGCTGGTGGTTACTTCGGCGCCAAGCGCGCAATGGAAGCGCTGCATCCGATCTATGGCTATGACGATCAGTCCGTTTGGCTGGTCAGCAGCCAATACCAGGATGCGAAGGGATTAAAGCTTACAACCAAGCTTTACAACCTAGACGCCACGGAAAAGTTCTCCCACGAAGATTCGCTCAATGCCTTAGCCGACAGCTCAGCCAAGGTCTTCACAGTGCCGGAAGTGCCTGGACTCAGCGCGGTGTACTTCCTCGCATTGCGCCTTACCGATCAGGAAGGAAAACTCGTAGGCTCAAACTTCTACTGGCTCTCGACAAAACGTGAAACCATCGATTGGGCAAAATCCACATGGTGGACCACGCCCACCGATTCCTTCGCCGACTACACTGCGCTTGCGCAACTTCCCAAGGTAAAGTTAAACGTCAACGAACGGACGGAGCAAAGCGGCGAGAATTCCATTACTCACGTGTTGCTGCAAAACTCCACCAAGAATCTCGCTTTTTTCGTGCGGCTGAAAGTAAAGAAGGTCGCTACCGGTGCGGAGGTTCTTCCCGTGCTTTGGCAGGATAATTACATCTCATTGTTGCCGGGCGAGCGCCGCGAGATCACCGCAACCTATCGCACCAGCGATCTTGCGGGCGCCAAGCCCATTGTCGAAGTCTCAGGATGGAATGTGGAGTAGAAACTGATCGAAAAGATATTCCTGAGCGGCACACTCATACGTTCGATCAAACATGCTGCGAAACGGACAGCATATTGCCGTCAGCATCCTTGAACCATGCCACTTTGTCCCCAGTAGGCGCAGTCCAGATTCCCAACTCGTCTTGCTCGACAAATCCGAATCGTTCGCACTGGACGCCTTTCGCTTGGAGCGCTTTCACCATCTCCTCGATCTTCATGACCTGCCATCCCAGAATCGTGAAAGCAGCCGGAGTGAATTGCGCCCGCGCGATGCGAACCATGATTCCATTCGCGTCGAACACCATGGCAAAGCCATCGTCTTTTATAAATTGCAATCCCAGCACGCCTTCATAGAAGGCCCGCGCCTTCACCGCATCTTTGGTTGGAACAAAAGCGACAATGTCGGTAGCACCCAGCATTCACCCTCCCTCACTTTGGCCCTTCCTTCGCCCTTCGGCCCCTCGGCCCTTCCTTGCGAGAGTACTTCAAGTCCTATTCTTCGGGCGGCAATTCGAAATCGATCAGGTTTCCGCGGAAGCCTCGCGTCTTGATTGCTCCGAAAGCGATGCCGACTCCCATCCAGACCGCACCCACGATCTTAGCCGGACGGCTCAGGTTCAGCCACAGCAACAGGCAGATAAAGAATCCAGCCAGCGGGAACACGAAGTTTGAGATCTTTTTATTGTCGGCGCGCACATAGTAACGCATAAAAGCCGCCAGATTCACGCCCATGAAAGCGATCAAAGCGCCGAAGTTCAACATCTCCGCGCCCAAACCATAGCTGATCAGGAACGCCCCTATTAATGCGATCACTCCCACGAAGATTACGTTGTTGCGCGGCACGCGTTTTATTGGATCGAGTACGCCGAAGAACGATTGCGGCAAGGCCTTGCTACGCCCCATTCCGTATAGAAGGCGCGCCGCACCCAACTGGGAGCCCAGAGCGGATCCGAAATTCGCAACCAGCAGGGTAAAACCTAATATGCCAAACAGCGGCGGCCAAACTCGTCCCGCAACATATGTAAATGCGGTGTCGATATTCGGAAACGGCTGCGACGCGGGCCAGATCAACTGGCCGGCGTATACCTCAAATGCGGAAAGAATTCCGATGACCAGACACGTGAGCACGGTCGCCAGCAAAATATTTCGACGAGGATTTTCCGCCTCTTCCGAAAGCGTCGAAATTCCGTCGAATCCGATATAAGTCAGTACCGCGATCGATGTGCCACCCAGAACGGCTTTCGCGTTCCACAGCGCTGGATCGTAAAAAGGGCGTGTAAAAAATCCGGGCTCGTTATGGGGATGACCGAAGATATAATGCGCCGCCGCCAAAAAGAATATGACAATCACCGCGCCCATCCCCGCCGCTAGCCCCGTGTTTAGGCGGGCGGAAGTCTTTACCCCCTGGATGTTCAACCAGGTAAACACCGATGCAAAGAAAACCGCCCACGCCCAGTATGGAAGGCTCTCGACAATCGGCGTCCCTCGCGCGAAGTCGCGCGAAATCTGACTGCACCAGATTATGCAGATCATTGGATTGAGCATGTAATCCATCACCATGCTCCAGCCGGTGACGTAGCCGAGCGCGGGATTGATCTCCTGCCCCACATAAGTAAACGCGGAACCCGCGCTGGGATAGGCCCGCGCCATTTTTCCGTAGCTGACTGCCGTAAATAACATGGCAATCATGGCAATGAGAATTGTTGTAACCACATGTCCATGCCCGCGGTCGCTGAGCACTCCGAAGACCGACATTGGGGCGACCGGCTGGATAACGATGATGCCGTAAAGAATCAGATCCCATAGCGTGAGGGTGCGACGCAGTCGCGGGGCGGACGACACAGCAACCGTGGGAGTTTCCATGAGTTCGCCTATTGGATTATGCGGGTGGCGGGAATGTCAATACTAAAACGATTTATGCAAATGTACCCGACCGGCAAAAACAGGTTTACATCGGCTTCAAAAATGTCACTAGGCTCGGGCCTCGCAAAAGCTGGGCGTGCATTATCACATATTACCGCGTATTATTAACGTAATGGAGAAACAAACCATCAGCTTCCGACTCCCCTCAGAACAAGTATCTGCCCTGGATGCACTTGCCGACTCACTGGATCGCGATCGCACCTATCTTCTCGGCGAAGCCGTGCAGGCCTACCTGGATACTCAACAGTGGCAACTCGATCAAATTCGGGCGGGTATCCAAGAGGCCGAGACCGGCCATGTTATCGATCATCGCAAAGTGAAGGCCATGACGGCGCGTTGGAAGCGGCGTAAGTGAAGATTTTATGGACGCGCAAAGCATCGCGTCATCTGCGCGCCGCTTACGAATATTGGGCCTCCCAGAGCTCCGTCAAAGCTGGAGACATCATGCTCAACCGCATTTTCACTGCCGTCGAACTCCTGGAAAGATTTCCGGAAGCAAGACGGCTAGGCCGCATCGACGGAACCCGCGAACTTACGATCCTGCCTGCCCCGTTCGTTGTCGTCTATCGCGTCCAGCCCAATCAAATCGAGGTCATCGCCCTATTCCATGGTTCCCGTAAATGGCCCGCGACATTCTGATTCGCTGGCTGAACTATTTCTTGACGTCATAGTCGAACCGGTAGCCATGCTGCTCGTTTCCTGACATGTGCCGCGTGTTGTATTCCAGAAGATAGTTCACATGCGCGTCGTCGAGAGGAAACGATTTTTGTGGCGCGTAGGGATAGTCGCCCATGCTGAGAAAAGGAAGAGGTGCGACGTAGTTGCCTTCCGCCGCGTAGAAGTCCATATCTTTTTCATAGCCGTTCGCTGCGAAGAAATAATCCCGAACCCACCCCTGCGGTAACGCCGGCAGATGCGACGGATCGAAATCGAGCCGCACTTCATCGCCCGATCCAAAGACTGCCAGTTTGTCATCGGTGGCAGTGAGCAGCGGCAGCACATCGCCATAGCGCGTGTAAGTTCCCGACGGCCGCGTGTAGGGACCAGTCGCGCTTACGTTTTCATAAATGTATTGAACGTTCCCCGGCGGCCTGCCTTCAATCTTCGAGGGATACCCGTGAAATTCAAGATCGGAGCGAGTGAGCGGCACCGTTGTGACGTGCACGTTCGCGTCATTGCGAAGCCCGGCGTTTTCACCAGCGGGGCGCGGAATTTCATTCACGTCTGTCCCAGTTTTCGGGCGCTTCCCGCCTTCACCTAGCTGTTCGGTGCGATCGATCAAAATATGATCCCAATAAATCTGCAGATTTGTAGTGATGCGAATCTTCTGCGTCCCAAGCGGCAGCTTACCGGTGAGATCTGCGGTCATGGTGCGTGGGCCTCCCGCAGGAAATCCAATGTCATCGACTGTGCGCACCCACTTGCCATTTCCATCTCTCTCGTCCGGAACGAGCGCTTCAACGTAGGGAGAGATCGCATGTATTCCAGCTTGCGACGCCGCGTACATGCTGTTCGCAGAGAAGTATTCGACTTCGCCATGCATCAGAAGCCACAGTGGGCCGCCGCGATACGGCTTGCCCAGGTCAAGGGTAAGAGTATGCGGCTGCGCGAAACCTTGAAACTGCGTCAGCGCAAAATCGCCGAAGTAACGATGCGCCAGCAGATCCGGCAAGACACTGTGACCGTCCTCATCCCATGCCCCAGCAGGAGGGCGCGCGCCGCGACTCACGACAACTTTGAATTCCGGGTATGGCGGATTCGAGGCGAAATACTCGTTGGGATAAACATCGAGATCGGCGGGACGGTCGACCGCCAGAAGACGCGTCTGGTCGAGGTAGACAGCTTCCTCCAACGGCTCCATGAAGCGGAAACTCAGCTTCCCGTTTTTCTCGCGGATAGTGTCGCGATCGATCTTGATGTATTCCACGGGGCGCGGAATGTCGCGCTGGTTGGGGCCAATCCAATGTCCCACAACTCCTGCTCCCAACATGTCGGCGACAAATTCATAGCGCTCGCCATTCCACACGAACAACGTTGGACAGGAACTGCCGCGGCGATCCATCTCAGTGAAATTCTGTTGCTTGTCGCCGGCAACGTTGATTTCGTCTTGCAACACGCCGGTAGGCCAAAGCATGCGGACGACGTCCGCTTCTTTCGCGGCGCCAAGACCGACGGTGAGATAAGGCGAATTTTGGCCGAGATATCCGTTCGAGCCGTAGATCTCGAACTTCTGTCGATTGCCTCCGGCGAAGACTTCCACTTTCGTTCCGATGGCGCTCTTGTTGTCGGCGAGTCCCTTGAGCGAGAGGCGCAGCCAATGATTCTGATTTCCGCCTTCGTTGCGTAGCAGCACGGCGGGGCCATGATTTTGCGTGACCAGCAAATCGGTCGCGCCGTCGTTGTCGTAATCTCCGGTGATGATGGCGCGCGGCTCTTTGAGTTGAATTTTGTCGAGGCCAACATCGGCGGTGACGTCCTTGAAGCCATCGGCGCCGAGATTGCGAAACAGCTTGATCTCACCCTTGCCTTCTTTGGTTTCGCCAACAGCGACCAGATCGACCCAGCCGTCATTGTCATAGTCGATGGCGGCGACGCCGAAGGCGCGGACCCAGTGGGTTTCGGGGAGTGGAACACGCTCGAAACTCTTGCCATGATTGTTGCGCCAGAGGGAAAGGCCAGGCACTCCCACGTGCGTGAACGCCAAATCCATCCAGCTGTCGTGATCGAAGTCGAGGACGGCCACTCCCACTGCTTGCGGAAGAATCGGCGTGGACCAGAGCTTTCGCGGCAGAAACTTGCCTTCCCGCGGGTTCTCGAAGATCGTCGGGTCGCTGCCAGTGACGACAAGGTCGACCGCGCGGTCATTGTTATAGTCCGTTCCCACCGCACCTACAACGCCGATCCCGGTCAGGCCCAATGTGGCCGAGACATTCGTGAACTTTCCGTCACCGTTGTTCCTCCACATGTCATTTGAGCCCGCGACATATAAATCGAGATCGCCGTCGTGATCGTAATCGATGAATGTTAGGCCAAGGCCTATGCCCTTGCCCGTAATCTTGGCCGCGTCGGCCAAATTTTTAAAAGTACCATTTTTTTGGTTGTGCCAAAGCTCGATCTGAGTCTGGTAGGTCACGGCCAAATCCGTCGCACCGTCATTATCAAAATCGCCTGTAGTACAAGCCGTGGCTCGCGCGCTTAAATCCAATTCGGCTGCAGTCGTGACGTCTTCAAACTTGCCGCCCCCAACGTTGTGATACAGCGCCATCCCTCCACTTGGGCCGTTGCTCGCGAGAAAAATGTCGATTCTCCCGTCCGAATCGTAGTCGAAAAAACAGGCCCCCGGACTCTGATAGAGCGCAGGCGGCCCGTTGTAAGTAATAGTTCGGATTCCACGGGAGACCAACCCCGCCTCCGCCGTCACGTCCACAAACTGCACCTTGATCTGCGGAGGAGCTTTCAGCACGGCTAACGGCGATTCGATAGTGCGCGAGTATTTTCCTTGTTCGCCGTACGCGAGACTGATGGGCGCACCCAGTTTGTTTTGCGTGATGTACTGGAATTTCTTCAGGTGCTCGCGGGCGTGGTCGATGTCGGCGGACTGTTGATAGGCGCGCGACAATCCGAACTCCGCGGAGGCGTGCAGCGGATTGAGTTGCAGCGCGTGCTGGAAGGCGTCGATGGCTTGCGGATACTGTTTCGCCTGCACGTAGACCGACCCCAGGAAATACCAGGTGTCGGCGTCGTTCGCATCGAGCTTGACTACGTGATGAAAGGCATCAATCGCGGCCTGCGCGTCTCCGGTGTTCTTCGCGAGCAGGCCAAGGTTGTACCACGCGGTCGGATTCTTCGGATCCTGCTTGAGCGCATCTTGCAACACCGCTTTGGCTTCCTCGATCTTTTGCATATTCAGCAAGGCGATGCCTTCATTGAGGCGAGCCATCGCGAGATTAGGATCAAGCTCCGCTGCTTGCTGGAATGCCTTGAGTCCTTTCTCGAAAAGTTGCTGGTTCATGTAGGCGGCGCCGAGATTATTCATGCGCGCAGCTTCGACGGGATTCGCCTTTGGCTGAGTTTGCGGGCTGGTCGCGAAGAGGCCAAGGGCGGCCGCGAGTACGCCGGCGAGAGCGGCTGAGAGTCGGGAAGTCATCTGATTCAAGATTTAAACACAGAGGACACAGGGGTACACGGAGGAAACCATTATCTGGAGGACTTCGACGGAGGACCGTATGCGCGCGCGCTTACAATGCCATTCCCTTCCTGGACGGTAACGGTTTGTCCGGCATTCACGTTCGAGAGGTTCTCCACCTGGCCGCTGGGCCATTGAATCTCAACGCTGTCAGCTTTCGTTTGCGCTCCCAGGCCGAAGGTGAGCACGAGTTCGCTCTGCGAGAGATAACTCGATCCGGAGCGCAGCATTTTCCATTGCTTGTCTTGATTGTTCCCCGAGGTCACATGCACCACCGCGCCGATGCCGTCGCGGTTCGACTTTGTCCCCACCAGCTTCAGGCGCAGGCTGTGATTCGTTCCGCCCTCGTTGTGGAAGAGAAAAGCCGGGCCGGCGTTGGTGGTGACGAGAACATCCAGGAAACCGTCGTTGTCGATATCGGCATAAGCCGCGCCCCGCGCCACTCTCGGCGCGGCAAAGACTGGCCCCATCTGCGCCGTCACTTCCTGAAACTTACCGCCGCCAAGGTTGCGGAACAGATGCGAGGGCTCGGCATAACTCACGCGTTTCTGCACCCGTTCGATCGCATCTTCGATGTGATCGTTGGCGACGAAGATGTCGGGCCAGCCGTCGTTGTCATAGTCGGCGAAAGCGACTCCCATTCCCCTGCCCTCGACCTTCGAGATACCGGTTTCCGCCGAAACATCGGTGAACGTACCGTCGCCGTTGTTGCGGTACAGAGTGTTCGTCAGTGGAGGGAAGCTGTCGGGGTGGCAGTAACCGCGGCCGTTCAGGCCCATACAGGCTGGTTCGTAGCGCGGATCCCAATCGACGTAATTCACGACGAACAGGTCCAGCAGTCCATCGCGGTTGTAGTCGAACCACCCGGCCGCGATGGACCACATCTTGCGGCCGCTATGTGTGGCACCGCTCAAACCCGCTTTTGCGGTGACGTCGGTGAAGGTGCCGTCGCCATTGTTGCGGAAGAGATACTGCTTGAGCGGAGGCATGCCCATGGGGCCACAGTTGACAGGCAGGCCCTCGTAATTGCAGTTGGGAATCTGCATCGAAGGCTTCGGGCCATGGACCAGGTCGACGTCGAGGTAATTGGCGACGAACAGGTCGAGCAGGCCGTTGCGATTGCGCTCGATGAACGTGCATCCGGAGGCGTAGCGAATGCCTGGCTGCAGGAGCCCGGCCTTTTCTGTCACGTCGGTGAAGGTGCCGTTGCCGTTGTTGTGATAGAGCCGCAGAGTCGTGCGATGCTTCTTATGGCCCGGCCAGTCCCGGCCATTTATCAGCAGAATGTCCTGCCAGCCATCGCGGTCGTAGTCCAGGAAGGCGCACCCGGAACCGAGCGTTTCCGGCAGAAATTTTCCCCCGAAGGCTCCGCTGTTGTGCTGGAACTGGAGTCCCGCTGGGAGGGTCACATCGCTAAAACGGAAACCCAGTGTAGGGAAGCCTGCCGTCGGCGCCCTCAAAGCCCGCAATGGAGGCAACTGCGGCCACCATGAGACTCCCGCCATTCCCCACAGGAACGACCGGCGATTCACGGAACGTTCACCAGCCCGGCGCGAATGGCGTACACCACCAACTCCGCAGTCTTATGAATTCCCAGCGAGTTCATGATGTTCGCGCGGTGAACCGCGATCGTGTTGGCGCTGAGGTCGAGCGCCGTTGCAATCTCCTTGTTCGACTTGCCGTCGACGATCATCTGCAACACTTCCAGCTCCCGCTGCGTCAGCGCCGCGCTGCGCTCTCCCTTTAAAGCCGAGCGCTGCTCGATCTGTGGATCGAATACCGTTTCTCCCGCAGCAACCTTACGGATCGCCGAACTAAGTTCCAGGTCCATGGCGTTCTTGAGAACGTATCCCTTTGCACCGGCGTCGATTGCCTGTCGCACCCAAGTACTCTCAGAGTGCATGCTGAGCATAAGAACGGCTGTCGCCGGGCGGTCCTGAATGATTTTGCGCGTGGCATCCAGGCCGTTCATGGTCGGCAAAGCACAATCCATTAACACGACCTGGGGATGCAACCGCCAAGCCATCTTAATAGCTTCCTCGCCATCCCCGGCTTCGCCAACCACCTTCATGTCTGGTTCATCCTCGATCATGCGACGGAAGCCGCGTCGTACGAGTGCGTGGTCATCGACCAGCAATACCGTGATTGGTTTTGTCATTTGGATTTATTTTGGAATTCATCTTGGGATTCATCGCGAACGGCCGCAATCGAGATTTCAGGTTCCAGTTCAACTCTGTCGCGGGGAACCGAGAGCTGCATAAGGGTCCCGCCACGCGCGGGAGCAGAAAATGAAATTGTTCCACCCATCAGTTCCGCTCGCTCGCGCATAGCGACCAATCCAATACCCTTTTTTGCAGGCCGGGAGTCTGATGGCAGTTTAATGCCAACGCCTTCATCCTCTACTTCCAATTCGAAAGAAGTATTGAGAAAGCGAAGACGCACCCGGGCCGTCTTTGAGTTGGAATGCCTGGCTACGTTATTTAGCGCTTCCTGCAAGATGCGGTAAATCTGCACAGCTGCATTATGGCCGACTTGAAACGGTTTGCCATGCTTGGCATAGGATATGGCAATTCCGGTCTGTCTTTCCACGGTTGGGATGTACCAATCCAGCGTGGGCTCCAGTCCGGCTTCATCGAGCATCACCGGATGCAGAGCCTGTGAGAGGGTGCGCACGCGGTCGAGAGTCTCCTGGGCAATGAGGCGGACCTCCAGCAGGTCGGCGCGAAGAGTTGAGCCTTCGGGTGCATGAGTGCTCGACCGCGCAAGCATTGCTCCCATTGCGGTGAGGATCTGACCGAACTCATCGTGAAGCTCCCGGGAGATGTATTGCAAGGTCGATTCCTGCGTTGAGATCAGTTTCTGAGCCAGTTCACTGCGGCGCTTCGATAGTTCGGCCAGGCGAGCAAATAAGCGCCGATTCCAGCGCATCAGCGAGAGACCTGTTAACAGAACGGCCGCAAGGGTGGCGGCGAGAAAAAGATATACTTGTCGCTGAACCCGGTCATAAATCTGAACGATGCGTTGGGCGGCCTGCTCTTCGCTTTGGCTATCCTGCACCAGAAAGCGGGAGACCGTGGTACTGAGGGCGGCCTGGCGGGCCTGCAGCGAGATTTGAATTTGTGTTCTGGCTTGTTTTTCGTTACCGGAAGATGCGAGTGCGAAGACGCGGTCTACGGCATCCCAGAATTGGTTGAGCGAACCGGTGAGCGCATCGCGCTGCTCCGGGGTACGAATGGTCGGAGCGAGCGAGGCTTCCAGGTGAACGGCGTCGTTCAGGTCGGTGCGTATCCGTCCGAACTGCGCCGACCACGCGCTTAGCGGATAGTGCTCGTCATTATCCGTCACGTCGCGATCGGTCATGTCACGCATCGCGACGGCCAGCAGATTCAGATCGTTCTGAATGCGAAGCAACTGGAGAGAATCTCTGCGTCCGCGGTCAATGAGTTCGGATTGCAGCTTGCGTAATCCCGCCACCTGCCAGGTAATGTAGACCGAATAAGCCACCACGGCAGCCAGCGTAACCACCAGGCCGAGCAGCAAGCCCAGGGTGGGAGAACGCACCTGCGAAGAAGAGCGAGGCACGCCCATGAGGATACAACGGCGATGCGAACTGCGCCAGAAAACCGTGAATGGAATGCGAATTGGCCCGTAATAATGAAGCGAAACCGGGTCCAGGGGAGTCCAAAGTAGCTTGAGTCCAGAGACTAAAACAGAGCAGAAGATTCCGAAGGTCGAGAGACTCCGCGCCATTTTACCGGAGGTCTGGAAGCTGATGCGGCCCCGCCGCGGGCTGCTGGCCCTCGGTTTTTTGCTGATGGTGATCAACCGCGTGGCGGCACTGGTACTGCCGTATTCCACCAAGTTCCTCATCGACACCGTCATCTCCAAGCACCACATGAATAAATTGCTACCATTGGTGCTGGTAGTGCTGGGCGCGACGCTGGTGCAGGGCGTCACTTCTTTTTCCTTGACGCAATCCCTGTCAAAGGCCGCGCAGCGGCTGATCACGGAATTGCGCCAGCAGGTGCAAGCTCACATCTCTCGTCTGCCGGTTGCCTTTTACGATGTGAACAAGACTGGGGCGCTGGTCTCTCGAATCATGAGCGATGTGGAGGGGGTCCGCAATCTGCTGGGAACGGGATTGGTGGATTTTGTCGGGGGTCTGGTAACTTCCGGGATCGCCCTTTTCTTACTGCTACGGACCAGTCCGCAGATGACGTTGATCGCGGTCAGCGCATTAGTTTGCTTTAGCGGCGCGCTCAATAAGGCCTTTGCGACCATCCGGCCGATTTTTCGCGAGCGCGGCAAAATCAATGCCGAGGTTACGGGGCGGCTCACGGAGTCGTTGGGCGGCGTTCGCGTGATCAAGGGGTATCACGCGGAAGACCGCGAAGAGGCGATTTTCGCGACAGGGGTTCACCGGTTGCTCGAGAATGTCATGCGCACTTTAACCGCAACCTCTGTAATGAGCCTTTCCGCTAGCGTTCTGTTGGGGGTGGTGGGAGCGGTTACGATGTATGTGGGGGCGCACCAGATTCAATCGGGAACGCTGACGGTCGGCGGATTTGTTTCCTACACTCTGCTGCTGGGATTTCTGGTGGCGCCCATCATGCAGATCGTCTCCATCGGAACTCAGCTCACGGAAGCTTTGGCGGGTCTGGAACGGACGCAGGAAATTATGCGGGAGCAGCCCGAAGATGAGGATCCGCGGCGTTTTACAGCGCTTCGCGACATTGTAGGTACTGTCGAATTTCACAATGTGAGCTTCACGTACGATGGGGTTCACGAAGTGCTCCACGACATTTCTTTTTGCGCGAACCCCGGAACCGTAACGGCGCTGGTCGGCTCCTCCGGGTCGGGAAAGTCCACGACCATTGGGCTCATTTCCGCGTTCTATACCGCGACCAAGGGTGTGATTGAAGTGGATGGCGTGGATCTCTCAACCGTTCTGCTGGATTCGTATCGAACTCGTCTGGGAGTTGTGCTGCAAGAGTCTTTTCTATTTGATGGGACGATTCGGGAAAATGTGGCCTTCTCTCGTCCGGATGCGACGGAAGAGCAGATCATGCGTGCCAGCCGGATTGCGCGGGTGGATGAGTTCGCGGAATCATTCGCGGATAAATATGAAACCATCGTCGGCGAACGCGGCGTGAAACTCTCAGGAGGCCAGAAGCAGCGCATCTCGATTGCGCGCGCCATTCTTGCAGAGCCACGCATTCTGATTCTGGATGAGGCAACCTCGAGTCTGGACTCCGAATCCGAACAGATGATTCAGCAAGGTCTGTCTTATTTGATGCAAGGCCGCACTACGTTTGTGATCGCACATCGTTTATCGACCATCCGGCGCGCGGACCAGATTCTGGTAATGGAACAAGGGCGGATCGTAGAGCGTGGCACGCATGAGCAACTATTTACCTTGCGCGGCCGCTACTACGACTTGTACACGCGACAGCATGGTGTGGAAGAGAATCTCTTCCTGGCGCCTGGCGAAGGAGACTCATTGGAGTTGGAGGATAAGGGAAACGGGAACTCACCAGGTGCAAGCGGGATCAAGTCGACGGATGCCTTGAGTGTGCTGAAGGGTCAGGTGCGCTAGCCCATGAGTGTTAGCAATGGAGCTGAGCCGAACGTCGCCCCTGCTATTCGCGTGGAGGAGCTGTGCCGGCATTACCGCATGGGCGAAGCGCTGATTCGTGCCGTTGACGGAGTTAGCCTCACGGTTCCGGCCGGGGAGTTTGTAGCGCTTCTGGGAAGTTCTGGGTCAGGTAAATCTTCGGTCTTGAATTTGCTCGCCGGGCTGGATCGACCTACTTCCGGAAGCGTGATTGTTCAGGAGAAAAATCTTGCCCAACTTTCCCGCGAAGAGCTGGCACGCTACCGGCTGCATACCGTGGGAATGGTGTTCCAATCATTCAACCTGATTCCTAACATGACTCTGGCGGAGAATGTGGAGCTGCCCATGCGTTTTGCGGAAGTCGACCGGGCCAAGCGGGACTCTATGGCACGGGAAGCGCTGGCGCGAGTTGGATTACAGAGCCGCGTAAATCATCGCCCAAGTGAGCTTTCGGGCGGAGAGCAACAACGCGCCGCGTTAGCGCGTGCGCTGATCAACCGTCCGCAACTTTTGCTGGCGGATGAACCTACGGGCAATCTCGACAGCCGCACCGGTACGGAAATTATGAATATGGTGCGCGAGTTCAACCAGCAATTGGGAATGACCGTCGTGATGGTGACGCATGAGCGTGCATTGGCGGAGCGTTACGCACAGCGCTTGATTTTTCTGGCGGATGGCAAACTGGTGGGCGACGAAGTGAATTCGCCTGTCGCCGCTGGTTCCGTTGCGGAAGGAGAGCGCTCTTGAAGTTGCCCGACCTCACGGAGTTGGCATTGCGCAATTTGCGCGAATCTTTACTACGAAATTCTCTGACCACAATCGGTATTTCGGTTGGCGTGGCATCGCTGGTCGCGATGTTGTCGCTGGGTATTGGACTTCAGCAGCTGGCGTCACGCCGTCTGATGAAATCAGGATTGTTCGACACGGTGGTGGTCACATCGCGGCGCGATTTGCGGAATTTTAATCGTGACGAAGAGCGCAATGGTCCCGCTCCGGGGGAGAGCCGCGTTCTGGACGAAGCGACGAGAACGGAAATTGAGCATCTTCCGAATGTACTGGAGGCGTACCCGGACATTCGTTTCATTACCGAGCTACGTTACGACGACAAGCCGCATTTAACGATGATTTCCGCGCTGCCCTCTTCAGCGAAATCGAATGATGCATTCGATTCGATGCCCGGGTCTTTCTTTTCTTCCGATACGGCACCGGAGGTAATTTTGCAGAAAACCTTCGCCGAGGAATTGCTTGGCAAAAGACTGGCGCGCGGAGTGGATGAAACCAACGTAGCTCAAATTGCTGCGCCGCTGTTGGGCAAGGAATTGACGATGCGCTACGCGCAGCGCGAAGCGTCCACTACATCGCCGCCGGCTGCATCTTCAACTTCGCCGCAGGATCATGACAGTTCGCTCAATGAACAGAGCGTAGCGGAGTCCGCTTATTCCGTAGTCTCGCGAGAGTTGAAGCTGAAGATCGTCGGCGTCGCCGATCTCGATCCTGAGAGTATGCGGGGTCCAACCCGGGCGCGAGTATTTCTTCCGCTTAAGTTAGCCGAAAGCCTGCATGTGATGCAGCCTACGGATCTCCGCGAACTTTCGCGTCCTGTAAGCGATCAGCCGGTTTACTCGTCGATCAGCGTGCGGGTTAAGAATCCTGGTCAGGTGCAGCCGGTGGAAGACGCCATCAAGAAGATGGGGTTCAATACTTTCTCCATCCTTGATGCCAGCCGGAGCATACAGCAGTTTTTTAAAGTACTGGACGTGTTTCTGGGAATCTTCGGAAGCCTCGCTCTGGCAGTCGCCTTTATCGGGATCGTGAATACGCTGGTGATGGCAATCCTCGAGCGACGCCGCGAAATTGGAATCATGAAAGCGATTGGCGCGAGCGATGGCGATGTTCGAAAGCTGTTCTTTGCAGAGGCCGGGGCCATGGGAATTCTGGGCGGCGTGGTTGGCGTCGCACTGGGATGGGCCATTGGGCAGATTATCAATCTCGGAACCAACGTATATTTAAAGTCTCAGTCATTCCCTCCTGAACATTTTTGGGCAGTGCCGTGGTGGCTGGTGGGGTTCGCAATTCTATTTTCCTTTTTGGTGAGTCTGGCCGCAGGACTGTATCCTGCAGGACGCGCCGCCCGTCTCGATCCCGTGCAAGCCTTGCGCTACGAGTGAGCGAATGACCCGTCCGTATCTGCAAGTGCTCATTATCTTTGCCGCCCTCATGGCGTCCCTTCCGGCGGTATCGCAGACGCGTATCGATTGTGGAGCGATCAACAGCAAGGTTCTGAAACGTCCCGTTCGCTATTGTGTGTACCTGCCAGAAAGCTACGATGCCGGCGCGCAGAAGCATCCACAATCTCATTACCCTGTACTTTATTTTCTTCATGGGCTCGGCGGGAACGAACAGCAACTTTTCGATAATGGCGGATGGACGCTTCTCGATGATCTGTGGAAGCGGCACAAGATCGGCGAATTTCTGATCGCCGCTCCGGACGGAGCGCGGACTTTCTACATTAATTCGGCGGATGAAAAGGTGCGCTATAGCAATTTTTTCCTGCAGGAGTTCATTCCATACATTGAAACGAAATATCGNNGCTGCAAAGGGACGCAGCTCGCGAGCGATCAGCGGGGTTTCGATGGGAGGGTATGGAGCTCTGCACTTCTCTTTCAGCCATCCGGAATTATTTTCGGCGGTGAGTGCGCAGAGTCCCGCCCTCATCACGGAGTCGCCCAAGGAAATTGATGAGTCGATCCGGGCGGGCGCTCCGCTCGCAAAAGTGTTGGCGGATGTTTTCGGAAGTCCCATTAACGTGCNNATCTATTTCAACTGCGGCCAGGAAGACAATTACGGCTTCGAAAAAGGTACGGCCGTGCTCGACAAAGAGTTGCAAGAAGAGGGAGTGAAGCACGAGTACCGCTCTTATCCCGGGGACCATAGCCTGGAGTATTTTCTCGCACATTTCGATGAGGTCATCGAATTTCATTCCCGCGCTTTCGGGCTCAATCCATAAAAACCTGCGGCGTTCACGGTCGGTTACAATTCTTGCCGGGCAATGACCTATCGTCTGGCGCGAATTGCCGATTCGCATCGAGAGTCTTATCGCTCGCACCTAGGACGCTGTGAGCTACGCTACACTGTTCGTGCGCGTTGGCTGCTAAGTCTGTTCTTCTTCTCATTTCTCAATGAATATTCTCGATCTTGTAGTTGGTAAGCCCATCAGAACTGACGACGAACGGGCCGAGCAGATCGGACCCGCGCAGGGCGTCCCAATTTTTGGATTGGACGGCCTCAGTTCCGCTGCGTACGGCCCGGAAGCGGCACTCAGTCTTCTCATTCCCCTCGGCCTGCTCGGGGTTCGCTATATCGTTCCCATCAGCGCGGCGATTATCACGCTGCTGGTGATCGTTTATTTTTCTTATCGCCAAACCATCGCCGCGTATCCCTCGGGTGGCGGGTCTTACACGGTTGCACGGTTCAACCTGGGAGCGCCCGCCAGTTTACTGGCGGCAGCCGCCCTGCTGGCCGACTACATTCTTACAGCCGCGGTAGGCATCTCTGCGGGCGTTGGCGCACTCGTTTCTGCTGTTCCATCCTTACTGCCGCATACCGTCTCTCTTTGCGTAGGAATTCTAATTGTCATCACGATTCTCAATCTGCGAGGCGTGCGCGAGGCTGGGACGGTTTTCGCGATACCTACCTATCTGTTCGTTGGCACTCTTCTGATCACCATCGTCGTGGGTGGCATTCATGCCATGCTAAGCGGCGGACATCCTTCCGCGGTGGTCCCACCACCACCTCCGCCGCCCATGATGGAGGCCGTTACCTACTGGCTCCTGCTGAAAGTATTTGCCAGCGGCTGCACCGCTCTAACTGGTGTAGAAGCGGTAAGCAACGGTGTGAAGGCTTTTCGCGAGCCTACGGTGAAGAACGCGCAGCGCACTCTTACCGTCATCATCTTCCTTCTGGCGGTGTTGCTTGCGGGAATTTCCCTCCTTGTGAAAGCGTATGGCATCGCTGCGACCGATCCCGGCAAGCCTGGCTATCAGAGCGTTCTCTCGATGCTCACCGCCGCCGTCTTTGGCAAAGGATTTTTCTACTATCTGACCATCGGGTCCATTCTTGTCGTTCTCTCTCTTTCCGCCAACACAGCGTTTGCGGATTTTCCACGCCTCTGCCGCGCCATCGCACTAAACAATTACCTTCCTCATGTATTCGCTTATCGCGGAAGGCGGCTCGTCTACACGTACGGGATCATGGTGCTGGCGGTTCTGTGCGGCGGAGTGCTAATCCTATTTGGAGGCGTTACCGACCGGCTGATTCCGCTCTACGCGGTAGGCGCGTTCATGGCGTTCACGCTCTCGCAAGCGGGCATGGTCGTGCATTGGAGAAAGAAGCGCGGACCGGGCTGGCTGAGAAGCGCGTTCGTCAACGGCCTGGGCGCGTCGGTGACGGGCATTACCACGGCTGTCGTTCTGGTCGCGAAATTCTTGGAAGGTGCATGGATTACGCTGCTCTTCATCCCTATGACGATCGTCTGCTTCGCCATGGTTCGGCGTCATTATCATGCGGTTAAGCTGCGCACCGCCTGCCAGGTTCCGGTCGATGCCAGCGGCCTCAAACAGGATCCGATTGCGGTTATCGCCATTGATCGCTGGAGCAACATCACGCGGGAAGGTATTCAATTTGCCGCACGGCTTTCTCCGGAGGTGATCGCCGTACACGTGGAACCAAATGAACACTCGGATTTGCTTGAGGGCGAGTGGGAAAACTACGTTGCAAAACCTTTTCGCGATTGCGGCAAGCAACCGCCCCAACTTCACATTCTCGCTTCGCCGTACCGTTTCGTCATTGTTCCATTCGTGCAGTTCGTACTCGATCTTTCGAAGAAAAATCCGGACCGCAACATCATTGTTGTAATTCCGGAATTGGTAGAAGACCGTTGGTACGAATACTTCCTGCACAACCAGCGCGGACGCCTCTTAGAGTGGGCGCTTCTCGCCCGAGGCAATGAGCGCATTCACACGGTAAGCGCTCCCTGGTATATCGGAAAGCCTTAATTCCAACCTCTTTCGTTATTGGTCGACGATTCCAAGATCTTCCATATGGCGCAACATGTGAGGCATGCGCATGCGAAGATGAGCTTGCGGAGTTGCGAAGGGAATTATCTTTCGTGGAGCCGTTTGGCGAAGGCCCGCTCCAATGTAAAATCGAAACCTACCCACAAAGGTCGTCTACCATCGGGCTCTCACTCTTCTCGCTGATGGTAGGTTAAGTGCTTCAGTAATGTGGGCCGGTAGCTTGGGTAAACCCCTCGGGATGGGAATCAATGGAACCGGAGAGTTTGGAAGTGGGAGAGAATCGCAACGACGTGCAGGAGTTAGAGTCGGAACGGGGCCCTCGCGGTTTTGCCGATGTGCTCACGCTGGAAGAAATTGCAAATCTGGCGGCTAAAGAAGGTCAACCGGCTGAGACTCTGATGAATGTGGTGGCTCTGATCGCGAAGCGATTCGGAACCGAGGTATGCTCGGCCTATCTCCTTGAGCCGGACCGCGCCAATCTGGTCTTAGCGGCAACCGTCGGCTTACGGCGCGAGTGCATTGGAAACCTGCGGATGGCCATCCACGAAGGCCTAACTGGCCTGGTGGCGGAACATGTCCGCCCAGTGGCGACAGAGCAAGCGCAAACCCATCCGCGTTTCAAATACTTCCGCGAAGCGGGAGAAGACGTATACAGGTCGTTTCTCGGAGTGCCGCTCATTGATCGTGGCGTCCTGCAGGGAGTTCTGGTAGTCCAGACGATAGAGCCACGTGTTTTCCGCGAAGATGAGATTCAGATGCTGGCTGAGGCTGCTGCGCAGGTCGCTCCAGTCGTCAGCGAAGCCCGCACTCTCGATCGGTTTATCGCTCCGGCGCAGGAGCGTCTTTGGGCGCTGGCTCGCAATCTATGGTGGAGTTGGGACTACGATGCCGGCAGCTTGTTCCGTGATCTCGATCCGGTGCGCTGGCGGGAACTGAACCAGAATCCGGTCTCGTTGCTGGCGGAACTTCCGCTGGCGAAGCTGGAAAGTCGCGCGGCCGAACTCGTGCTGCACGGTCGCATTAATTACGCATACCATCGGATGCAGGAATATCTGCACGCCGATAGAACGTGGGGAACCCGGCACGCTGGGGTACTGCGGCCTTGTCCCGTCGCCTATTTCTCGGCGGAATTCGGTATTCACGAGTCCCTTCCCGTCTACTCCGGCGGCTTGGGAGTTCTAGCCGGCGACCATATTAAGAGTGCCTCCGATCTCGCCATTCCGCTGGTCGGCATTGGCCTGTTTTATGGACAGGGCTATTTCCGCCAGCGTTTGGACAGCAGCGGTTGGCAGCAGGAAGAATATTTGGAAACCGATGTTTCCCAATTGCCGATGGAAGTCGCCATCGGCAAAAACGGCCGGCCGGTTACGGTGCAGCTTGAAACCCGCGGCGGTCCCATCCACGCCAAAGTGTGGCGCGTGGCAGTCGGTCGCTGCGATCTGTTTCTCCTCGATTCGGATGTGGAAGGCAATTCTCTGGACGATCGAAAACTGACTTCCCGCCTTTATGGCGGAAATGCCCGGACTCGCATCCGCCAGGAATTGTTGCTCGGAGTCGGAGGTTTTCGCGCGTTGACCGCAATGGGAATTACTCCGGGCGTTCTTCACCTCAATGAAGGCCACAGCGGGTTTGCCGTACTGGAAGCGATTCGCTCGCGCATGCGGGAAGAAGGAATCTCCTTCGAAAGCGCGGTACCGCGCGTCTCCCGGGAAGTCGTTTTCACCACGCATACTCCCGTACCCGCGGGTCACGACCGCTTCGAGGCCGAACTGATCGAGGAGCATCTCGGGCCAATTCGCGATGATTTAGGCCTTTCTCAGGATAGCCTCATGGGCCTGGGCCGCGAGCGGCCAAGCGATCAGCAGGAAACGTTTTGTATGACTGTACTCGGGTTGAGGCTTTCACGGCGCGCCAATGCAGTTTCCGCGTTGCACGGGGAAGTATCCCGGGCCATGTGGACCGGCCTTCGTCCCGGCATGCCCGAAGACGAAGTGCCGATTGGGCACATTACCAATGGCGTGCATGTTCCCTCATGGCTTTCGCCGCAAATGTTCCGCCTCTATGATCGCCATCTTGGTACAAATTGGCACCAGCGCAGCAGTGACGCTCGTACCTGGGAAGGCATTGAGAACGTGGACGACGGCGAACTTTGGGAGACGCACCTTAGCCTGAAATCGCGGCTGATCGGTTTTGTGCGCCGCCGCGCTTTGGAGCAGGCGGAACGGCGCGGCGAACCGTTGGAAGTTCTGCAAAGTTTGGCCAAAGTTCTCAGTCCGGATGCCCTGACGATCGGATTCGCCCGCCGCTTCGCAACCTATAAAAGAGCCAACTTGATTCTCAGCGATATCGAGAGGCTTGCTTCGATGGTGAACGATCCCAAGCGCCCGGTGCAGTTCGTCTTTGCCGGAAAAGCCCATCCCAACGATGAACCGGGCAAACGGCTGTTGCAACAGATTGCCGAACTGATGCGGAATCCGCGCTTTGGCGACAAATTCGTATTCATCGAAGACTATGACATTAACGTTGGCCGCTACCTGGTTCAAGGTGTCGATGTCTGGCTGAACAATCCGCGACGTCCCCTCGAAGCTTCTGGCACGAGCGGCCAAAAAGTCGTGCTCAACGGCGGATTGAACCTTTCAGTGCTCGATGGCTGGTGGGCTGAGGCCTACGACGGAAGGAATGGATTTGCCATCGGAACCGGCAGGACCCATTCCGACATGAATATCCATGACGCCCGCGACGCCGAGGACTTGCACCGCACTCTTCAGGAAGAAGTGATCCCGCTGTTTTACCAGCGCGACCGGGATGGCCTACCCCGCGGCTGGATCAAGCGCATGAAGCGAACCATCCGCACGCTGGGTTGGCGTTTCAACGCCGACCGCATGGTAATCGATTACGCGCAGAAATGTTATGTGCCCGCCGCCGGAGGCACTTCGAGCGATATGCGATTCGCATGGTGAGCCGCTGTATACTCCATGCGGTATGAATAAGATCGTGAAGCTCCCGTATTTTTTATTCTGCGTCGCGTTATTCCCGGGCACGCCGCTTTTCGCCCCAGCCCACGCCACAGCCTCCTCTCGAGCTGCCGCCGTGCTGGATTCGATGCCTCATGCCAAAAGAATTGGCAAGGTTGCACTCTCTCCGGACGGCAACCAGGTGGCCTACATCGTAGACGGAAAACTAACCGTATCCGCGATCGACGGCAGTTCTCCGCAGCAGATTGCAATTAACGGCGATCCGCGGCTTCGTGACGCGGTTTGGTCTGAGGACAGCAAACGGCTGGCTTTTATCGCGGATCTTCCCGGCGATGTCCCGGCCGCACAAATCTGGACCGCTTCAGCCTCTGGCGGCGATCCCATGAAGCACGCGGAGTTGAAAGGTTATGTCCAGTCCCCTCGCTTTTCTCCGGATGGTACGACGCTCGCCATTCTTTTCATTGAAAACATGCCCCGTGTCGCCGGACCGCTGCAGCCGATGACGCCTCTCGCAGGAGTAGTCGATGAAAAGATTTTTGAGCAGCGCATCGCAACCATCGAGTTAGGCACCGGCCGTCTGAATCAGATTTCGCCAGCGGATATGTATGTGTATGAGTATGACTGGGCACCCGACGGGCAGTCCTGGGTGGCGACGGCCGCGCATGGATCTGGCGATGCCAATTGGTGGGTCGCAAGGCTGTACCTGGCAAACTCCCGCACTGGCGAAATGCGCGAAATCTACAGACCGAAGCTGCAACTCGCCGAGCCGCGTCTTTCTCCAGACGGCAAAAGCGTGGCCTTCATTGAAGGCTTGATGAGCGATGAGGGCTCCACGGGCGGCGACATTTACGTTGTGCCGGTCAGCGGAGGCGTCGCACGAAACGTCACTCCTCACATAAAATCATCGCCCTTCGCACTGGCGTGGACCAGTTCCGATAGCATCACCTTCGCCGAAAACGTGGATGGCAATTCCGGCTTCGCCAGCGTAGGAGCCGCAGGCGGGACCGTGCGTACTCTTTGGACGGGAGAAGAAGTGGCTCACCCAACCAGCGCCGCTTGGGCATCCAGCCCTTCTGGGGACGATAAATTCACTACAGCAATCGTTCGTCAGTCGGCAAGCACTCCACCTGAAATCTGGACCGGGCCGGTTGGCCAATGGAAGCAGATAACGACAGTAAACGCCAGCGTGAAACCAGCATGGGGCGAGATGCGCAACATCCATTGGATGAATGGCGCCATGCGCGTGCAAGGATGGTTAATGCTGCCGAAAGATTTCGATCCCGCCAAGAAATATCCGCTCATCGTCAATGTGCACGGTGGACCTTCCGCCGCATGCGCCTCGCATTGGGATCCCGGGACGATGGGCCCGCAATCCGCAATGGGCTACTTCGCTCTCTGCCCGAATCCGCGTGGCAGTTACGGGCAGGGAGAAGCATTCACCCAAGGCAATGTTAAGGATTTCGGCGGCGGCGATTTTCGCGACATCATGGCCGGCGTGGACGCCATCTCAAGGCAGTATCCGATCGATACCAGGCACATCGGAATTCGTGGCCACAGCTATGGCGGTTATATGACTATGTGGGCCGAAACTCAGACTCATCGTTTCGCAGCCGCAGTCGCGGGCGCCGGTCTTTCCGACTGGCTAAGCTATTACGGATTGAACGACATTGACGAGTGGATGATTCCGTTCTTTGGCGCATCGGTGTATGACGATCCAGCCGTGTACGCCAAGAGCGATCCAATGCACTTCGTCAAAGCTGTGAAGACTCCAACCCTCATTCTGGTGGGCGACCGGGACGGCGAAGTCCCAATGGAACAATCGGTCGAATGGTGGCACGCGCTCTCCACTCTGCATGTGCCAACGAAACTGATCGTCTATCCGAACGAAGGACACATGTTCATCAAGCCTGCCGACGCCAGAGACTATGGATTGCAATCCCTCGAATGGTTTGACGAATGGTTCTCGAAAGTGCAGTAGCTCATTGTTCCACTTAACTGCTATTTCACCGCTAAGGAAATCGTTGCGGTCTGAGACTGCACACCAGTACTGCTTCCCGTCACAGTGATCGTATACAAACCAGCGGGCGTACCCGAATTTCCGCTCGGCCCCGGAGTGCTGCTCGCCTGACCGGCGCTTCCGCAGGCCACTTCGAACAGGCAGACGCTAAGGGCGAAGAAAACGATACAGCAACTCAAGAATCTTCTAGCGTTTGGTTTCTTAAGGCCGGCTCCTCCAAGCAAGATGGCCGGAATGATCAGACCTAACGCGAATAAGCCTCTCGGCTCTCGTCCAAGACCCGGCGAAGCGAGGGCGGATTGCGCCCCTGCTGCCGCAATAGTAAGAGTCGACGATCCTGCATTGTTTGTTACTGTGACACTCCCCAACGAACAAGTGGGGGCGGGAGTGTTCACGGGAGAGATGCTGCAAGTAAGCGCAACTCCGGATGGGCTGAGTCCACCGGATGGTGTGATTGTGATGGTGGACGTTACCGAGGCGCCGGGGGCAACCGATAACGAGGGTGCTGAGGATGAGAGAGTGAAGTTGGGAGTGGCAATCGCCAGACTCATGACGGCGGAAGTGCTGGCCAGGAAGTTGGCGTCTCCGCTATAAGCTGCAGCAATGCTGTGCTCTCCTGCCGCAAGGGACGAAGTGGAGAACGTTGCGACTCCACTTCCGTTCAGCGCAGCCGTGCCAAGCTGAGTTGTTCCATCCGCAAAAGTCACCGTTCCTGTCGGCGTTGTCGTAATTGCTGACATGATGGTCGCCGTAAACGTCACTGTCTGGTTAAGGTCCGGCGACGCGGGAGTCGAAGTCAATCCAATGCTAGTGCTTGCCTTTCCCGCTACCTGATTCAGAACGGGCGATGTACCGGGGTTGAAGTTGCCATCTCCGCTGTACCTGGCTGTAATGGTGTGCGTTCCAATGCTGAGCGGACCAGTCGTGAAGGTCGCCTCCTCGCCATTCAAAGGTGAAGAACCGAGGACAGTCGCGCCGTCAAGGAAAGTTACCGTGCCTGTAGGTTGTCCACTCGTGGTGGAGGTGACCGTAGCGGTGAACGTTACTGATTGATTCGGATTGGAAGGATTTAGCGAAGAGACTAAAACGACATTCGCTGCTGCCTGCTGCACCGTCTGCGTAATCGCAACCGTGTGCGCCTGATAGTTGCTGTCACCTGAATAAATAGCTGAGATCGGATCACTACCGGTTGGCAGGGCGGGGGTGCTGACTGAGAATGCTTCGTTAACCAGGGGTCCCGAACCGAGGACGGAACTTCCGTTCTCAATGGTCACAGTTCCAGTCGGAGGAACTCCGTTGGAAACGCTGGCGGTGACGGTGATCGTGAAAGTAACTGACTGACCAAAGGATGAAGGACTGCCGGACGATACCAGATTCATTGTGGGTACGGCCTGCGCGGCGTTTAGCAAGAGACTTACTGTGTTGCTGCCGGAGTTGGCGACGGCCAGGTCCAGAGCTCCGTCACCGTTGAAGTCTCCGATCGCCGCGGAAGAGGGTAGATACCCGACGCCGAAAAGTGTAGGCGACTTGAACGTACCGTCGCCATTACCCAGAAGCAAACTGACTGCATTGCCCAAAGAAGCTCCCGATGGAATGCTTGTGAGCGCAAGATCGGGATTGCCGTCCCCATTGAAATCCGCGGTGACGATGGAAGATGGGTACGCGCCAATTCCGTAATCGACAGGTGTCTCGAACGTCCCATCCCCGTTTCCGATGAGCACGCTTATGTCTTCGCTCCCGTTGAAGGCAACAGCGAGGTCAGGGAAGCCTTTCCCACCGAAATTTCCCGCCACGATGGATATTGGTTGGGGTCCGATCTGTGGCGAATTCGGCTGCAAAGTAAAAGTGCCATTTCCGGTTCCCAGAAGAATGCTGACTGTGCCGTAATTGCTGCCGGCATTCTTGTTGACCACTACCAAATCGGATTCGCCGTTTCCTAAATCAGTAACCACCACAGAAATTGGTTGAATCCCCACCTGAATGGGGGAGTTGGGCGCCTCGGTGAAGCCACCCTGACCATTTCCCAGGAGCACACTGACGCTCCCGCTGTTAAAGTTTGCAACTGCCAGATCCGGGATGCCATCTCCATTGAAGTCTCCGACCGCTACTGAAACTGGTTCGCTGCCAACGGAGACTTTCGTGGCGGCCGAGAACGTTCCGCCTGGCTGGCCCAATAAAATGCTGACTGTGTTGCTTCCGTAGTCTGCTACCGCGATGTCCTGAATATTGTCGCCGTTGAAGTCGGCCACAGCCAGCGCGCGGGGAGTTCCGGCTGCATAGGTGGTGGAAGGAGTGGGCGCTTGGAACGTTCCATCGCCATTGCCAAACTCAATCGATACAGTGTTCGCGCCATAGTTGCCAACTACCAAATCGGGTTTCCCGTCACCATTGAAATCGGCAGCTGCAATTGAGACAGGATCGCTCCCTGCGGCATAGTCCTGCCGCGCCTGAAAACTGTCACTATTGCCATTGCTCAGGATCACGCTTACGGAACCTGCCGCATAATTTACCGCGACCAGGTCGGTCGCGCCATCATTGTTGAAGTCGGCGGCAGCGACCGCGTAAGGGTTGCCGCCTGTGCCGACATTGACTTGGCCTTGAAAAGTGCCATCCCCGGCACCCCAATGCACAGTAATAGTATTTCCCTCGGAATTCGACACTGCTACATCGAGGTTCCCGTCGCCGTTGAAATCTCCCACAGCCAATCCTGTGGGGAACAACCCAGTGGAATATTGCACGTAGGGCGCGAACGAACCCGTTCCATCCCCGATTAGCACGTCAACCGCGTTCACCTTGGTGGTCTGGTCCTCAACCGCAACCACGATGTCGGGATAGCCATTCCCCAAATTAGCCAGCGCGATGGAGACTGCAGGGGCACCAATCGAAAATTGCGCGTCACCCTGGAACAGACCGTTTCCTTTTCCAAAAATCACACTCACCGTATCGAAGGTGTTATCGTTGGCGACTACAAGATCCGGATAGCCATCGCCGTTCACATCTCCGATGGCAACCGAAACGGGGTTGGTTCCAGTGTTGTACTTAACCTGTGTTGCAAGGGTCCATGGGACTCCCGTGCCCGACCCTATGAACACGCCTACGTTGGGGATATTGTCGCCTGAGTTGGTCACTACGATGTCGAGATTGTCGTTTCCAGCCAATTTGCCGACGGCGATTCCCCAGGGTTGATTT
>PLUJ01000288.1 GCA_003165455.1 Acidobacteriaceae bacterium
GATACGCGCTCGAGTGTCCCGTCGGACCGCAATCGCCATCCTCGTCTGTGCAGCCCCCCGCGGTAATGGAGTAATAAATCTTCCACGAGACGTTATTCTGATCCAGTTCCTGAAAGATGGTTTCGATGTTCAACTGAGTGGTGAGCTTGTCATCCACAAACGGATCGTTCACCAGGCCCTGCGTTGTCCCGCCGGTCATGGTTGCGATGCGATTGGGAGTGCTCTTGCTGGATACCGGCGAGAACCAACGATCCGAAACCGCAAATTGTGAGGCCATGTAGTAGTAGTAGTTGAGTAAATCCTGATCGTAGTAGCCCATGGCCCGCTGACCGACCAGATCGGTAAACGTGCCGTCGCCAGAGTCTGATTTAGCGAAGCCCTCGGCCGTATGAACAAAACCGTTCATTGAGATTGCGCGCGACGGACTAAAGTCGTACCGGTTGACGTCGCCGTAGCTTTCCAGCCATGCCGAGCTCATGTCGTCGACGCAGGTACTGTTGAACTTGAAAAGATTAAATAGCGTTCCTTCGTCGTCGGGATTGGCAAATTTCGACAGCTTGTCGTCGATACCATCCACGGTATAAGTGTTGCCATCTTCACTTACTGTCCAACCCTTGGACTGGCGATAGGGATTCAGCATCCCGAAATAGGTATCAAAGCTGCGATTTTCCTGCAGCATGAAAATTACATGATCAATCGATTGAGGATTCGCAGGCGTATTTACCAAACCGCGGCAACCGCAGAACGACATCAGCAGAATTATCAAACCAATTACGGGAAATCCCCAGCGCTGCTCCCGCATGAAAAGTGAGCCCTCGGCAGAATTTGATCTGAGTACGATGACTTTTGCGACCTGAAAGTTGGCTCGAATCCCGTAGCGGAGGTACCTCTCTGGTATCGTACGGAATTGATAACACGAGCCTTACTTTCATTTTGACCCCTAGCACAAAATGATTGGCCATCGAGCTTTGTTCTGGATTCAGCGGCATTTCCCCTCTGTTCGTCACCTCGCCACTGCTCACATTGCGTAGACGCCCACAAGCCGTGCGCCACTAGAAGCTAACTGGCCGGAAAAAGCCTTCCTGCGACGGAGCCGCCGGCATCATTTTTCCTCTGCCTTACGACGCGGAAAAGTATTCACATCGATATTTACCAGGGTGGTCATGTACTAACGATATCTTTTACGCCTTACACCTTTGCCCTACTGTGGCTGCCGTCCCTGAAAACAAATTAAACCAACCTAAGAAATTTACAGGCCGGCGTGCCTTCTTGGGATGGTAGAGCTCGAAAGGGAGTTCCGAAGCAAGGTCCTCGGTTCTTCTCCGCCCCTGAGGAGACATGCGCCGCCTACACGCTACAGTTCTGCCTATACTACTGGTCGCCTCGATGTTCGCGTCAGCGAGTACTTCCAGTTCCTCTTTCGTAGTACCCACTACAACCCTAGCCGCTCAAACTTCCAACAACACCAGCGCCGCTAACACTTTCAAAACTCAATCCAACGACAATCGGGGAGCAGGAAACATCAGCAAAGTTGATGTTCATACTCTTCTTTATCCCGGAGCTACGACAAAAATTTACGCTCATATGGTGCTTTGGTTCGGCCAGTCCGACCACATGAACATCGGTTACAGCGAGACGAACCAGCAGCAAGTACAGAGTCAAATTGATGACATGGTAAGTCGGGGCATCGACGGCGCGGTCATCGATTGGTACGGCCCCGGTAATTCCATAGACCATGCAACTCAACTGGTCATGGCTGCTGCAGAAAGCCATCCCGGATTCACCTTTGCCATCATGATCGATCAAGGCGCGATCGAGTGGTACTCCTGTTCGGGGTGCTCGCCGCAACAGGCATTGATCGGCGAACTCCAGTACATTGAACGCACCTATTTTCCGTCGCCCGCATACATGAAGATTGACGGGAAGCCAATGGTCACGAACTTCAATGTCAGCTTGTCTTATCCGTCCATCAATTGGGAAACCGCGACGGCAGCGATGAGCACGCCCCCTGCCCTTGTGTATCAGAACAACAACGGCTTCAGCCAATGGTCCAGTGAAGGCAGCTACGCGTGGGTGATGCCGACCGCCTCGGACTACGGAATGAGTTACTTGACGAGCTTCTACGACGCGGGAGATTCGGCGCACCACGAGCAAACGATGGGTGCCACATACAAAGGCTTCAATGATACGCTGGCGTCCTGGGGATCGCACCGGATCATGGGGCAGCAGTGCGGCCAAACCTGGCTGCAAACTTTCTCCAAAATCGACAACATGTACAACTCCGGAAATCAGTTGCCCGATCTGCAACTCGTAACCTGGAACGATTACGAAGAAGCCACGGAGATTGAGTCTGGGATTGACAATTGTTTGTCGGTTTCCGCCTCAGTGAACGCCAACACCCTGCAATGGAACGCGCAGGGCAACGAAAACACCGTGGATCATTACACGGTCTACATCAGTGAAGACGGCCAGAACTTGATGCCTCTGACCGATATCTCGACCGGAGAAAACTCGCTGAATCTGTGCGGCTTCTCCATTCCGAATGCGACTTACAAAATGTTTGTACAAGCGGTCGGCAAGCCTACCTTGGCCAACCAGATGAGCGGGAGCACTAACTATAACTCTACTTGCAATATAGCGACCGCTGGTCCGCCATCAACGACGACGCTCTCGTTCAGTGCGGCTCCTGAAACGGTGACCATTGCTCCGGGGATGTCTGGAACTTTTACAGTGAAGGCAACGCCTCAATCGGGAAGCTTTACGAGTCCCATATCACTCACTTGTGGTTCTCTTCCGGGCAATCTCAACTGCTCCTTCAGCCCCGCCACCATCATTCCGGGAACCGGGACTGCCACTTCCACGCTTACCGTCACCTCTACTTCCGTCCCTACTACGGCCGTCAATGGCGGGATGAATTCGCAGCGACATGGGGAAATTTTGCCCATTAGCGCCAGCTGGATGCTTCCCTTCGGCCTCGTCGGGTTCGCTTTTCTGGGGAAAAATAAG
Organism: Acidobacteriaceae bacterium; assembly: GCA_003165455.1. Taxonomy (GTDB): domain Bacteria; phylum Acidobacteriota; class Terriglobia; order Terriglobales; family Acidobacteriaceae; genus Sulfotelmatobacter. The sequence goes on from PLUJ01000288.1 coordinate 3,007, forward strand.
CGGAAGTTCGGAGTGCAGGCGCTTCTCTTGTGTGGCCTTCTCGGTCTCGGGATGGCTGCGACCTCCTGCGGCGGAGGTAAGACCGTTGGAGCGGAAGCTGCCAGCGCTTCCACTCCCGTCACCTACTCCATCACTGTCAATGGGAGTTCCAGCGCCGGCAAGCTTTCCACCACCATTAACGTTATTGTTCAGTGAATTATTCGATGATTTCGCAGTTCGCACCGGTGCCCGATGCAGGGCGGAGCGTGGAACCCAGCCGAGCGAACTGCGAGTCATCAGTCTCAGCAAAAGCGGCTTCGAGGGAACCCAACTGGGCAACTTGCGAAGTCTGAGCACCTGGCGAAGCGCCTGGGTCCGTTTCTCTAGTTCAAAATGACGCAAATACTTCAGCACGATGTTGGGCATCGTCATGCGGAGTGCCGCTGAAAAATTCTGTTCCGCCATGGCTCTCTGTTTTTCCTGGTCGCTGAGAAAACGAATGAGGCAATCGGCCAAGTCCTTAGCATCGCCGGGCTTGTAGAACTCAATCGCCATGCCTTCGCCGTCTGACATCTGCCGAAAGTCTTCCAAATCCGCGCATACGATCGGAACTCCGTACGCGCAAGCCAAATGTGCTACTCCACTGCATCCGGCGGAGGAAGAGTAGGGCATGACAGCCACAGACGAACTTTGAAATAGGTTCGGCAACTGGTTCTCGTGAACGTATCCGGTGAATTCAATCGCTGGATTCACTTCACAACTCTTCTTCATCGACTCTACATATCCCGCGGCGTGTGGGTGATTGCCCCCGCCCACCAGCAGCCTTGCGTTTGGTAATGCGTCCGAGACGTATTGAAAGGCTTCGATCATCAATTCAAGGCGCTTGTAAGTACCCCATTTACCGAAGGCCAAAACCCGATGATCAGGATTTCCGCGGCGGGAGAAATCTGGAAATTGCGGCTCTCTAGAGAGGATGCCATGCGATCGCAGATGGACGTTATCGCGGCCATATTTTTCGTGCAAGATATTGCGGTATCCAGGCATGAGTACAGACACCGAATTCGCCAGCAGCACCATTCGCGTAGCGAAGGCGCCCGCCAAGCGGTAAGTACGAGCGTGGCGAACCCCGGCGTCTTTCAAATTCACCGTATCCATCAGATGGTGCAGCGTGACGTGTGTGTAGCAACCCATCAACCGTGAAAGGACCGGAGTAAGAAGTCCGGCAAATGCAATCAATGGATTGCGGCCGAAAGTGCTGAATAGCAGGTTGAACCACACCACATCCGGCTTCGATTTCCGAATTGCTCTTAGGATTCGCCAGGTACTCGCAGGCTCGTTGAAAGACCAGCACCGTTCGACGGTAAATCCTTCCAGCTCTGGCGCGGATGGAGAGATCGTATCCGCAAGCACGGTGAGGCGGATGAACGGATTGCTCTGCAATTCGTTCGCAAGGTGGAGACCGTACTCGCTAAGACCACCCTGACTGGGTGGAAAAGTGGTGACCAAACAAATTTTCATTTACTCTTCCGGCCTCATCGATCGGCTTGGCTTTGCCGATCCACCGCTAGGATCTGCGATGCATCGATCCTCGCCGCCTAGATCTTCGCCGCGTTGATCTTCGCCGCGTTGATCTTCGCCGCGTTGATCAAGGTTCGATGAGTTCGCCGGAGGATATGTTGGCTGGAGGGTGAATAACTGAGTAATCGTCTCGCGCGGACTCCGTTAGCGACACTATTTGAAGCATCTGCCGCTGTATGATCCCTTTCATCGCGGCGACTGAAGCTGGAGGCACAACCATTATGTTGCCAGCCAGCCCTGCAAGGGCGATGTAAGCTTCCCGGTTACGCCTGACAAATTCCAGAGGATACTCCGGTTTTCTGGCGTGTGCAGCGTTTGGATCGGCGTCGATTACGAAGGCAAGGTCCGGTGTGGGAACAAATCGTAAAATGCCTCTTACAAAAAATCTTGCTGCACGCCGCTTCAATGGAAGGTTGGCGAGTTCGTCGTAAATGTAGCGATCAAAGATGATGACATCCGCTGTGCTTCTCCTAGCTTCAGCCACTCTTCTACGTAAATTGAGCGCATCCGCGAGGTAGAACAATAGGCGCGCCGTCGTCACCGGCCAGGAAGTCACATTCTTGTCGCGCCTCTGGAGCGGTTTCTCTGGACTGCCGATTCCTCGGTCTCCCTTAAAGGCTTTATAACTCATGAACTCGCGAGAGCGCGAGAAGAGTACAACATCATCCCAAAATGTGAGGAGCGTGGTTCTAAAACCAGATTCCCTCAGCCACTTCTCACACGCGGTGATCTGAGTGCTCTTGCCAGCTCCATCGATTCCGGAAAAGCTCACAATCTTCACTGGATTCGCTCCCGCATTCCCTAACGCCATACCAGTTCAGTGCGCTCCGGGCGGGCGACTGGAAGTACCGGCCGTGAGCGCCGCGACTGAGCCGATGGCAACGCCAGCGCCCAGGATGGCTCCGATGCCGATTACGATGGTACGCGCGCGCCGTTGTTTTCCAGGTGCAATAGCCACTCCAGCGGGCTCGGACGCCGCGATCCCATTCGCGTGCGTAGGTTCGGCGGCGGCGGTACCCACAGGTCTTTGAGAACTTTGTGTCGCGGATTGCGATGACTGTGGCGTCGCTGGTGGAGGCGCGGTCGAAGTACTTGGTGCGCTCGAACTATTTGATGTGCTCGGAGTTTGTTCAGATAAAGCGGAGTTGAACCTCAGCTTGGCGACGGTACTCCCAGGGCTGTCCGGAAGGACAACTACCACCTCCGGAGAACGTACTGATCCAGTCGCAGGAGGAATGTTCGTTGCTCCGCCCTGTTGCGCGGACGCTACAACGGCTAACAACGGGATGCTGAAGAGTATAAATCCCGTTCGTACCGCTCGATCCTGATTTACTTGCATACGATCCTCGACTCATCCCGAACGTTCACGCGACCTTCAAGTCTGTAAGACCCTGAGCCGGCGCATACCACGGCTGACTCTGAGCAATACCGGCGGGCGCGAATATCTGAAAACTGCGCACAGCTTCTTCCGCCGTATCAAAAACTTCAAATAGCCGGTCTACCCGCATCAGCTCGAGGATAACCGCGGAAGATGCCGGCACCGCCGCAAGCTTCAAGTCTCCGTCCCGCTTCATCGCCTCCTGGAGGCAATGCAAAAGCATCTCAACTCCGGCGCTGTCCATCGACTTCACCGAAGAACAGTCCAGCACGACGCACGGACGGTCATCCTCCAGAAGCGGCTGTAACTCATTCAAGAAATGTTCTGATTCTACGTGGTTCAGCGTTTCTGGTAATTCCATCACAATAACGGGGCATCGTGTTTGCATTAAAGTCACTCCTTGTTAAATGTTTTCGAACTGAAACGCGGGCAGAAGCTGGGTTGCCGTTACATCGACTGCTTGTGGCAAACCTTGGCTCGCGCGCAAAGAATTGTTGCGCGGTGGCGCACTATACCGCATCACGCGCGGGTCGGTGATTTCAACAACCACTCCCCGCTCCAGACTCAAAATCCGGTTTCCGCTGGCCACGGAATGGCAGACATCAAGGCAAATTCCAACCGTAGTATTCTCAAGAATCGAGCTGTCCTCCACTACGGTTCCATATTCCACGCGACAGTTCCGTTCCACATGGCTCAGACGCGTAATCAACGCATCAGCCTGCACGGTAGCCTGGCAACCGATATAAGCAGGAGCCACGATCCGGGCGCGGCGATGAACATCCGCACCATCATCCATCCAAACTCCCGGCCGCACTTGCTTCCCCGCAGGATCGGTTTCGCAGCGTCGGTTGAGGATATCCGCAGCGAATGTGCGCAGGTGTTGAGCTGCGGTCACTCGGTTTACATATTCGCGGACAAAATACTTTGACTTTGACAATTGTCCGGTTTCTTGAAATCCACAGGCCTCGGACTGGCTCACCTTTGATGAACAATCGACCACCCAAAGAGGAAGCGGCCCGTTCTCATTGAAGGTGGGTGTCACACTCTGTCGGGACTCGCGGTGAAAGCAAAAAAGATCGAGGAGATCTGTTTCAACATAGGCGGAAGCCCAACTAACAAAGGAGTGCTGGATGCCGCGCCGGGCAAATGAACTAAGTTTCGCCCTTACAGCGGTCGACAGATCGCTGACTTTCTCAATTGTGACATTCGTGCGGGCTGTTCGGAATGGCGCGACGTCCCCCCCCAACAGCAGAATTGAGATAGGATCGGCTTCAACCGCAATGAAGCGATCGACCATCCGCTCTAACAACGAGCGACCGACGATCTCGACACACTCCAAAGGACCTGGACAAACGGAGCTTCCATCCCCGGCGCTTCCCGCGGATGCCCCCACAATTAAGATCGCCCCTTGCCCCACGCCGTATTCCCTTTCCCATTCAAACTCGCCAAACAGTTTTTAGTTGCGCGACTGAGCTATGCAGTGACCCAGCCGGTACGTTCCGCGCTTGCGCCCCTGTCGGACAGCCTCACGCGGTCTTCGGAAAGAGGAGATCGCGCATTTTCATCTTTGCTTTATGAAGTTGCGATTTCGAATTCCCGATTGAGCATTGCAGTTGACGAGCGATCTCATGGTGCTGGAAGCCCTGTACTTCATGCAGATCAAAGATTTGCCGGCAACCTTCGGGAAGCTCCTCAATCGCCCTGCGAAGGGCAATGCGATCGACGGCACCAGACAAACTTGGGTCATGCTTTCCCACATCTCGCTTCAGAGATGGCGAATCCGCCGAAACTGGCTCGTCGAGGGAAAGAAGAGGGGGGGCTTTGCGGCGTCGCAGCTTCATCAACACAGTGTTCACCGCGATCCGATAGAGCCAAGTGGAGAAGGCCGAATCGCCCCGGAATGAATTCACGTTCCGGAAAACCTGCAGAAACGCTTCCTGAGTCAAATCTTCGGCGTCTGCCACGTCTTTCGTCATTTGCAGACAAACGGAGTACACGCGCTTCTTGTGCATCTGGAAGAGCATGGCAAAAGCTTCTTGATCGCCCTGCTGAGCGCGTTGTACAAGAATGCGCTCTGAATCGTCCTTTTGTTCGATCCGGACTGGAAGCAGGTTTGTTGCTGCAGCGGAAATTACGCAAGTAGCCACTTTTAGTCTCCTCCGTTGAACCGCGCTGGTCTCCGTATCACTCCAGGATCAGCGTCGAGAACGAGCCTAACGGAGCAAGCTCTACAGTCCCATAAGGGCGCACCTGTAATTGAATGGCAGATTTGCTGTACTCAGAGTAGGTAATTTTTTATCAAATCGAGTAATTTTTATCCGGCTCAGCGCGAAACTTTTTTGGAGGGTCAGTGTTGCGCACGGGGAAGAAAGAAACGGCAGACTGCACTCATGCGCAGCCTGCCGCTTCCTGACTAACAGAAAAAAACGTCAATATAGCTTAAACCCGACTTCTACGCTAATCTGCACATTAACTGGCCTACCATCTTTCATTGCGGGCTGAAACTTCCACTGTTTCACCGCCTCGATAGCCTTGGCGTCTAAGCCGAATCCCAATCCGTGAACCACCCGAATGTCCCGCGGATGGCCCTGATCATCGACGATCATCCAAAGAATGCAGGTTCCTTGAGTTTTTGCCAGCCTAGCTTGTTCGGTGTATTCGGGATCCGGCGTCGATACTGGCTCAGGAGCGGAAATTCCACCCCCAACCTTAAATACTCCTCCTCCGATTCCACCACCGCTACCGGCACCCACGCCCGCTCCATGGCCAACACCCACTCCCCCGCCAGAACCAGAACCGATCCCGCCGCCCGAACCTGTCCCATTCGAGGGGGGCGCGGAGGGCAGCGGCGCAGAAGACTGAACCCCCAGGTTGGGCATACTATTCTGCGCCACACGGACCTGCGGAGGAATTACTACTGTGGGGGCTACCGCCAACTTTGGATGCTCGTTGTGAAGCACAATGCTAGGAGGCGTAATCTGCTGCATCGCCAGCTTTGGAAGCCTTCCCTTTGGCGCTGGAAGCAAGTCATGGTCGCCGCCACCTCCGCCCCCGCTAACTATTCTCTTTGCAACCGGAAGCGCATAAGAATCCGGCGAAGGCGCAATCAGCGTCACTGTTTCATGTTCCGGGGCATGCGACACCACCTGATGGCCGAAAATCGATGCCGAGAGGATCAAACCGACGACGACCACGTGTATCGCGATCGAGCCAGCCAGACCATTCGACCGATAATTATTGTATTGACCCCAAATCGCATCCGGAGCAAGTTGTTTCGGTTCGTGCGCGCGAGACGACACTCTGACCACTGGAACAGCCCTCTGGCGACCGGACCCCGGTTCGCGGCTAGTGTAGGAAGTTTCAGGCCCTTTGAATGGAGCAACTGGAGACAGAGTCTGAGCGGATTGATTTTGACCCTGAGAGTTCGACATTGGCGCTCCTTTAATTCTCGTCGCCTGGCACTACCCGGAAAAACGACTGTGGTATAGATGCCAAGAACCAAGAAGCGGTTTACATGGAGGGCCGAGAAAGCACGGCGTACCAGGCACCAAGCTATTGATAAGCAATATCTTGAAAGGACATACAGTGTTTACCCTATTGTTCAGACGACATGGAGGAACTCGCAAGTCTTCGCATCTCGGAGCAAGCCTACTCAGGAAGTGATCGATGCCGTTATAATCGATGCCGTTATAGAGGAAGAAACCGCCAAAAAACCAACCGACCAAGGGTGAAAGGGAGCTTCATTCTGCTCGTCCGTGCGGAGAAGTCGCGCAATTAGGATTCGCGCGGCAGACTCGGCGTTGCCGATTGTTTTGGAGAGAGGGAGAAGGCAATCGACGTGGGGCGGGTAGCTCATCAGGGCTAATGGTCCAACTGCGAATCTTACTGGGGATAGACCCTCAGCGGCCTTCGGCCTGCCATCGAGTTCTCTGCTGCTCGATAATTTCGTAACAATCGCAAGCGGCGGCTTCGAGCTTCGACTTGTCGACGATCGTAACGTTTCCTCGCGTGTAGGAAATCATTCCGGCCTTCTGTAAAACACTGGCCGCTACACTAACAGTGGATCTGCGGGTCCCCAACATTTGCGCAAGAAATTCTTGAGTAAGTGGCATGGTCTTGCTGCCGATGCGGTCATAGCTCATTAGCAGCCATCTTGCCAACCGCTCCTCCACGTCATGCAAGCTGTTGCAGGCCGCGAGCTGGGTCGATTGAATACTCAGAATCATGGAATATCGGTAAAGTTCCCGCTCTAAAGCGGGACACTGGGGCAGAAAGTTTCTAAGAATCGCCACGTCTGCGCGATACGCGGACCCATCCCCCTGGGTAATGATTCTGAGCGCGCTTGTTTTGAAACCGAAGATGACTGGGAGACCGACGAAACCTTCTTTCCCAATCAAGCCGACTTCCACGCTTTGCCCGTCGGGCTGCACCGTCAAGACCGAGCACATCCCATCATTCATGAAATAAACTGACTTGATGGCCTCACCCACCTCGTGGAGTACCTGATGGAGCCTCAATCGCACGAATTCCAGCGAAGAAAAGATTTGCGTACATTCGGCCCGGGGAAGACAGCGGAGAATTATGTTCCCAACTTCTCTATCATTGCCTATCTTAGCCGCTCTATTTGTCGAACCTCGGCTCACCTGGCTTGCCATTAAGACGGTTCCTTTGCTGCTACATAGTACGAAGAAATGTAGTCTTACTTCGCGCGAACCGGTTTAGCCAACGAGCTTAGCGGAATTTGCTAGACGAGACAATTCACAAAGTACTCCTCTTACAGCAGCTTGTATGTCCAATAAAGCACACAATTGAGGCTAGTGACCGACAAATCGCGGAATAGAAAGAGTCGGAGGGACGGATTCAAAGACGGAGGGCAGTCCGCAAGGTGGATCATGATCGTTCTGACGACTGCCAGATGCCATGATCTCACCCGCGTTCCGTACCAACAGCATTAAAGCAAGCTAGACGCTGCTGCGTCCCCGAGCCAGATGGGTCACGAGCGAAATCACAAACAAAACTAGGAAAATGAAGAACAGCAGCTTGGCTACGCCCGCAGCTGCCACCGCCACTCCCGTGAAGCCCAGAACTCCGGCAATAATCGCCACCACTAGAAAAACAATTGTCCAGTAAAGCATCATCCCTCCTAAAGAACTTCGTACCTGCCCAACAACTGTAGTCGTGGGTGCGGGGGACACCAATCCATTGCAGTATGTATGTTGGGCCTGTAGGCGCTGTAACGATGCAGAAATGAGGAAGGAGCGGGCGCCAACTACCTGTTCAGATATTCGGCACCAGCTCCATAGGGGCGTCTTTCGAGTAGAGCCCTAACGTAGTCGAGGGCTGGCTCTTTTCCTATACGGTAAATGTCGTATTTGAGAGCGGTTTTTCCGGATTTGCATCGGATGAGACCTTACGCGATTCCGTTAGCGTAGATGTCGGTAAAATCTCCGCATGTGGAACAGATACAGCTCAACACCGCAGCAAGGACTGAGTGGGCCCACTACCCGCATGCCGGTTCGTGCACAACAGCATGGGGTCAGTCCAAAAATTGTTTTTGCTTCGTGCCACGATACATCAAATCACAAACGACCGGCCAATAGCAGCACCAATAGAACTACGACAACTAACCCAAGTCCGCCGCTCGGATAGTAGCCCCACCCGCGACTATAGGGCCAACTCGGCAGTGCTCCGACCAGCAACAGCACCAGGATGATCAGTAGTATTGTTGACATTGAAGCCTCCACTAAAAGGTTGACGATCGGTTCACAACGTAGGTCCGGCGCTTCTCAGGCCGGACGTCGGCTCAAAGCAAAAACGTCAGTGACCCGTAGGTTCTCCGACTGTGGGTGTTTGCAACGCTCCACGGTCCGGCGCGCCCGCATATTTTTGAACTGCTGCCAAGAAAGGATCGGATCCCTGGGTTGGCTGAACTTTTCCATCGAGAATGTCTCCGAAAGGAATGAATTTCCCGTACAGAGTGCGCGTTTCATCCTTGTCCTGCGTAATGGCCGCTCCATTCAGATCGATGCCGGCAAATATGCCGCGAGCTCGCGAATAAGTCAAAACTTCGGCTTTCAGCTTCCAGTCGGTGTCTGCCCCTGCGTCCCGACCTACGGGGCCGGCGGCGGCTGAAGCGTCTGCCCCGATCTTGAACTTACTAGAGAGCAGGTGCTGCATGCCCTGATCATTTGTAACGATCATCACTACATCCACTGCCTGGCCGCCCAGCTGAAAGCCCCAACTTCCACCGGTCATCGTGATAGGCGCTGGAGCGCTCCACGCGCCGTTTGCTGTGCGACAGGAAGCGACACCCTTACCGTGGCTGCCTCCGAAACCAACCGCAACTTTCACCATGGAGGGAATCACCGCAATGCACTTCGCATCCCTCATTACCTTGTCGGGAATTGCTTTATCGGGGGTCGACATAATCTCATTCAGAACGCGCGCCGACGCATCAATGCGTTTGTCGATGTCGGATTGATCGGCGGACCATGCCGTTGCAGCCAAAAAAAAGAAACTAACTGCGACCGTCAAGATAGACCTGGGGAGAGTTTGCCTTGTCATAAATGGACCTTTTCTGTGCTCGTCTGAGCCAAACTTTGTTTGGTCAACGGGGGAACTGTAAACCGACCCCGTTTTCCCTTCCATCCGGTCCAAGCTGTAAAGTAGGGCCTAAGACACAGCATTTCCGCCTCCGACCTTACTCCATAAAGCATTCAGGTCAGGGCCTGGACCCTGACCTGAAATCAGTCGCACCGATTGTGTCCGTTTGCCGACCTACCGCTGTTTTAGCGACTGGCGGTCTCGGTGCTGGGGGTCGTTATTAGTTGGCCGTGATCACGTGCTTGACCAGCATATTTCCGCACCGCAGTTTCAAAAGCGCCGCTGCCGGCGGGCGGAGCCACTTTCCCGGTCAGGATCGCTGAGGACGGTACGAACTTTNNACAGAAGGTGAGTTTCATCTTTGTCCTGAGAGATAACCGAGCCGTTCAAATCGATTCCAGCAAACAAACCACGCGCCCGGGAGTAAGTCAGCATTTCGGCTTTCATCTTCCAGTCGGTGTCTGCGCCGGCATCTCGACCTACCGGACCGGCTGCCGCGGATGCGCTCGCGCCAATCTTGAACTTATCTGACAGTAAATGCTCCATGCCTTGCTCGTTCATCGCAATCAATACCAGATCAATCGCCTGTCCGCCGAGTTGCAAGCCCCAGCTACCACCCGTGATCGATATGGGATCCGGAGCGCTCCAGCGTCCGCTCTCGAGCCGACAAACCGCTACGCCTTTGCCGTGGCTTCCTCCGAACCCAACCGCGATCTTCACCATCGATGGGATTACGGCGATGCACTTGGCATCATGCATGACTTTGTCTGGAATCGCCTTATCCGGCGTCCCCATAATTTCGTCAAGAACGTGCGCCGAATTGTCGATTCGTTTTTGGATGTTGGATTCGTTTTTATTATCGTTGTCGTCCTGGGACCATCCCATTCCGACGAGTAACAGCATACTAGCGCCGAGCACCAGCACAAATCTCGGTAGAATAGAACTGATTCTTGACATAAGCCAACCTCTTCCGTGCTCGAAGCGAGCAACTATTTATGGAATTTTCCTACGCTTTTACCCTAACTATGGAATTTTGTCCCTTCCATCCGGTGCACCCTGTAACTTCACAAAATGGACGTAGCGGACCGACTGGATGGGCGGAACCGAACTACAGGAGGCTAAGGTTCGTACGTAAGCCAGATACAATTTGGACCTGATTGAACTGACGCTCCGCAGGACTTTTCCCTCATAATTTAAGCGGCTTCCTGGGTTTCTTGAAACATCTTCACGCGCGTGGCGATATCCTGAGCTCCTTGAGCCAGAAAGACTTGCCGCGCACGATTCACTTCCTCATCGGTCTCGCAGTGGACGGCGACCAGAATTCCCCCCTTTTGAAGCCGTCCTTGATATTTTTTGGCTTTATATTCGGGGATACCCATCCCCACTAGCGCGCCGGCGCGACTGAAGTGTGGGTGGCTCAGCAATACTTGGTGTTCGAGGAGTCGGATGCCGGGTTGATCTCGTGCAAAATCTTCTGCTCCCTATAGATTTACAGGGATTTACCTATGTTGAAGCCGGGATGTGATCTTTACGATTTTGAAGAGGTTTGCTCGAAGGAACCGTCCGCAGCAGCGGAATCTTACGCAAACTAAAGCGAAACTGAGTGAGACAGTGCCCGCAAGCCAGCAAATCCGGGAGTTGCCAATTTTCGGGATTACAGTTCCGCAGCTTGCTGCTGCGGATGTGAGCCGCTTGCAATCTCACGCGTTATCTATTTTCCGCTTCGTCACTTCTCATTCAGCCGAAGAGCGCAAGTTGGGGAAAGTTCACTCATGCGCCTACTAAGCCTCAGGCTTATCATTTCGTTGATCGTCGGTATTACGCTAGTCTCGCTGGGGTTCTCCTACCAGCAGGTCCTGCTTGAAAAGCGCAGCTTGCGGAGCGAACTGGAGCGGCGATCTGAAGTACTCGGCCTGAGTCTTGCGCAGAGCGTTGAAAAGAATATGGACAGTGGCTCGACGGCGGGCCGCCTACAAAGAGTGGTAAACAGTTTCGGTAATCGGGAACACTTGCTTGGGGTAGCGGTGTTTGATCGGCAAGGAGCAGTGCTTGCAATATCCCCAGCCCTCGCGTTCATGCTGAGAGTGCCTCCACACCAAGTCACTGAGGCGATGGCAGCCAATCAACAACAAAGTTCGTTTTTCACTCTTGATCAAACACGAGTTCATATTTTCGCCACGCCTGTTCATCGCCAAGATACAGTCGTGGGCGCGGTGGCGTTGGTGCACGAGGTGGATTACATCCATGCACAGAACCTGCGGACTTGGCGGCAAGCGTTTCTCGGCATTCTCGTCCAGGTTTTTCTGATTGTCCTCATCACATTGTTGATCGTGCGCTGGAGCATTGCCGGGCCTATCGCTCGCGCCGCTCAGTGGATGCGTGCCCTGCGCATGGGCAGAATCTCCTCCCGTCAGCAAATGCCGGACCTGGACTTGTTCAAACCGCTGGCGTGGGAGGTGGTTACTTTTGCGGAAAGTTTGAATCAGGCACGCAATGCGGCGGAAACTGAAGCTCGTCTGCGGGAAGCGGGAGAATCCTCCTGGACCGCGGATCGCCTGGCCGTCCAGATTCAAAGCCGCCTGGACGGAAGCCGTCTGTTTGTAGTATCCAATCGCGAACCTTACATTCATTCGCGGAATGGCAAGTCCATTGAAGTAAGCGTGCCACCCAGCGGGTTGGTCACCGCGCTTGAGCCGGTGCTCAATGCTTGCGACGGTACGTGGATCGCTCATGGCAGTGGCGATGCGGATAGCGAAGTCGTAGACTCGCACAATCGCCTGCGGGTGCCTCCCCATGATCCTCGTTACACTTTGCGCAGGGTGTGGTTGAGTAAAGAGGAAGAAGAAGGTTACTACTACGGGTTCTCCAACGAGGGTCTGTGGCCGCTCTGCCACATCGCGCACACCCGGCCGATCTTTCGGGAGCGAGATTTCCAGATTTATCAGGAAGTCAACCGCAAATTCGCCGCCGCCGTTTTAGAAGAGATCGCCAACACTCCTAAACCCGTTGTGCTGGTGCAGGATTATCACTTCGCACTCCTTCCGCGGATGATAAAGGAAAAGCGACCTGACGCTCGCGTTGCCATCTTTTGGCACATTCCCTGGCCAAATCCGGAGTCATTTGGTATATGTCCCTGGCAGAGACAACTTGTGGACGGACTGCTGGGAGCCGATTTAATTGGTTTCCACATACAGTCGCATTGCAACAACTTTCTGCAAACTGTGGATCGTGTCGTCGAATCGCGGATTGAAGGCGATCATTTTGCCGTCCTGCGCCAGAATCATCGGACCATTGTTCGGCCCTTCCCAATCAGTGTTGAGCTGGCGGATGATGAATCGGTGTTCGTGCCGGCACGATACGACACGAACTATCAGGAGCGCTCTGCGTTGATGCACAGCCTTGGCGTGGAGTCAGCCTTCCTAGGGATTGGCGTCGACCGGGTTGATTACACCAAGGGAATCCACGAACGTTTTCGCGCGATTGAACGATTCCTGGAAAAATATCCGAAATATCAGGGACGGTTCACCTTTGTACAGATCGGAGCACCGAGCCGCACTCACATTAAGCGGTATCACGACCTTTTGGCCGAAGTGGAAGCGGAGGCCGAACGAATTAACTGGCGCTTTCAATCCGGCAAGTGGAAACCGATTTTATTTCTAAAGCGGCAACACAGTCATGAAGAGATCGAAGTTTACTATCGCGCCGCCGATCTTTGCCTGGTGACCTCGTTGCACGATGGCATGAATCTGGTAGCAAAAGAGTTTTTAGCCGCTCGCAAGGACGAGCGCGGCGTCCTGATTCTGAGTCAGTTTACCGGTGCGGCCCGGGAGCTTCGCGACGCGCTCCTGATAAATCCTTACGACATCGACCAGACCGCCGAGGCAATCCGTATCGCCCTGGAGATGGAACCTGAAGAAAAACAAATGCGAGTCCATCGCATGCGCAAAGTCATCCGAGAAAACAACATTTACCGCTGGGCCGCGAATCTGGTCACGGAACTTTGCGAGCTCAGGCTCGACCCCAGTGATAAAACCAAGCCACAACATCGCGGCAGTGTGACCGCAGCCTGACTGGTCTTGTCGTTTTTGACCTCATGAACTGGCAGACTTGTCGCTATCGGTTGCGGCAAAATTGTTCGGCTCTGCGGTGATCGTGACCTCCACCTCGGCCCCGGGCTTCAGCCGGACCGCATCTCCGTGATCGTCGACGAGTGTGTTCTCAATTCGTAGTTCTCGGTAGAGATGGTCGGCCCCTTCCACTGAGATCTGTGCTTTTTCGGGTTCGTTCGGGAATGCTGGTTTGATGACTTTCTCAACGGTTGCGGGCAAAGTGGTGCTGGCTTTCTCGCTCATGAACGGGTTCCTAATTTCGGTTGAATTCGGACGGGAAATCAGCGACAGCGGAGTCGCTGTCTGAGAATTATAGCGTTTCCGCAGCTTTAAAGGAATACTACCTGTCGCCTTAGTGGCAAAAAATGTGCGCAAAGAAATTGTCATCGCTGGGCAGGTATGTTTATGCTATTGATGGCTTCGTCCGAGTTGCGCTCACCTGTGACTAAAGATGGATAGCTGTAGCGGTATCCGCCATGGGAGGCTCGGCTAATGCAACATCGGCACTCTGGCGAACCTGCGCGAGAGCATCTGCCAAAGTATTGACGACAAAAGCTGAACACCCGGCTCCGAGTCTTTGCTGAGCTACACTGTTTTCAAAGTTCCACAAGCCGACTACGATCCGGACTCCGGGAAAGGCCGCACCGAGTTTCCTACACAACGACCGTGCCTGCGCTACTGCGAACGGTGAAATAGAAGATATGTAGATAACGTCGTAAGGGTTCCGCGATACTCCCACCGGCGTAGTATTCAACGATCCCGGGCTCAGCTCGCCAACCTCGTATCCTGAACGCCGAAGCAATTGCGCGAGCATGGCTGTAACCAACTCATCCGATCCCCCGCTGGCGGGGATGCATGCAACTTTATCCTTCAACGTTTCTTCTGCTGGATGGCTCTCTTCCGCGTCCCGGTCGCCAAGATCCTCAATGAGATCCCTAACTGTCTGGAACATGCAGTCGAGAGTGCGATCGTCAAAACCATCGGAGTGACGATCCTGCTCCGCCAGCTTGAGCGCGGGCAGAACGACGGTATCATAGAGACTTTCCAGAGACTTTTCCTTGATGTGCGCTTCGGCAATCCCTCTAGCCTCCTCCTGGTCGAGAGCCAGAAGACGTTGATAGAAGCATTGCTGCGGTAGTAGGACAGGTTCGTCGCCCAGCACCACTTCCAAGAAATTCAGCTGAGGAACATGCCGGCCTAGGACAGTCAGGCAAACAGTCAACGGGGTCGACAAGATCAAGCCCACTGGGCCCCATAGGGTCGCCCAAAAAACTGCCGCCACCAATATGGCAAGCGATGAAATGCCGGTGTGAGCGCCGTAAAGTAAAGGTTCAACGACGTTTGAGACCGCCAATTCGAGAACAACAAAGATCCCCAGCGTCATACCCGCTTGGTGCCACCCGGGAAATACCGCAAGCGCCATAGTGAAAGGCATGGCAACAGCAACGGGGGGGCCCACGTAAGGAACGAAGCGCAGGACTCCGGCAAACACCCCCCAAAGGAGGGCATGCGGAATTCCTACCAAATGCAGCGCTGCCCCAAATAGTAGGCCGTATCCGGCGTTCACCAGGAACTGCATGAGTAAATAGCGGCTCAAGCGCCTGGCAGCGTCATCCAGGGCCTGGGTCATGAGGTTCAGTTTGCCGCGTCCCGCAAGGCGAATGGCTCGATTCCGAAGGTCCTCACGCTTCACCAACATAAACAGAGTGAAAATGATCGCGATGGCAACAGTTTCCGCCGGAGCGGCCAGAGGACCCAACAACTCACGCAAATCTTCCAGGAAGTTCGAAGCCGGCGCGGCCACTTGCACAGATATCGGCTTCGTCGCGCGCTCTGCCCTCGTCTCTTTTTCCAGGCCATGTGCCGAGGAAATTTCTGCGGGAAGTGCGGCCAGCTCTTTATTCAACTCCTGGACCGTAGCCGCCGCCTTACTTAATGTTCCGCTCTTTGAAGCATGAAGGGACTTGATTTTCGCGTCGAGATTGGCCTTGTAACTTGGAAGTTCATCGATGATTTCAACCAGTTGCCTCGCCACCGCCCATGAAACTGTTCCTGCAAGGGCGAACGAAAGCAGCATGACTGTCAAAACAGAAGGCACCCGCCCGATCCTGATTTTTTCGAGCAGAGCGACCGCTGGCGTGAGAAGAAAACCAAAGACAAAAGCGAGCGCCAGCGGAATAAAGATCTGTCGTCCAAAATAGAGCGCCGCAATCACCAGAACGGAAGCGATAAGCACTATCGATTTCGAGGAGGCCGCAACGCTTTGTGGAAGCGCCAAGTTTGAACTCCAGACCACAACTCAATTCACGGTGACCTACATAACCACGCGACACGATTGCGACTTGCTTTAGTTGAGTTTCGCCGCCATTGGGTTGCAAGTTGACTCAGATTGGAAGTGATTCCACAGCCCCAAAAGAAAAGGCGTGGGTAGTACTTTCGAGTAAAAAATCCACGGTTTTCTCTTGGAGGGAATACAGTACTTCTGGTATGGTCTCTAAAGTTTTTGGAAAGGTTATCGGAACAGAAATTCTGACCTGCGAAGCTTAAGAATTTCATAATCCGTTGCCGAAACCGAGCCGTTCGCCACTTCCGAAATCCAGATCGCGCCCGCTCGCGCGTGAGGATGCAGTTCACAAAGCGGTTCAGATTACCGGAAGCTAAATACTCATACTGGAGAAGTCTTGCATGTCCAAGAATGTGCTAGTTGTGTGCCTGTTGGCTGTGTGCGCGCCCTCTGTTTACGCTAAGGTCACAGTCACCTCCCCCACCGACAACTCGAACGTCCAGGGAGCCGTGAACTATATAGCTTCGGCCACCACCTCATGCTCCAAGGGCATTGGCTCCATGGGAATCTATACTGCACCAGGCGTATTAGCTTACGTCGCGAATGGCTCTTCTATGAATACCGATCTTAGCCTAAAAGACGGAACCTACAACACGACGGTTGAAGCGTGGGATAATTGTGGCGGCGCCCAGACCCAGGGAGTCACTGTCACAGTCAGTGGGACTTCTTCCTCCGGTGTGGTTGTTAGCTCTCCAGCAAATAACAGCACAGTGGGCAGTCCGGTAAATTTCACCGCTACGGCGACCACCACTTGCGCGGAAGGTGTCTCTTCGATGGGGATTTACACGGCCCCATCCCAACTGGCCTATACCGTGAATGGGGCTAGCATGAATTACAACCTGTCCCTCAACCCTGGAACCTACAACACTGTCGTCGAAGAGTGGGACAAGTGCGGCGGAGCCGCGACCACCCCGGTAAAGATCACCGTGAGTGGAGGTGGCGGCGGTAACGGCGGTGGGAGTTCGTTCTCCAGCCTGCAGCACAGCGGAGGGTGGTCGGCATACGGACAGGGTCCGCCAAACTTTGTTGACTGCTCGCCTTCTCCTTGCGATGGCATTACTTTCTGGATGACCCAGAATGTGAAGTCCCCTTCCATGGACAGTATCGCCACCGAATTTAATGTTGGCGGCACGGCCGACTATTCCGACGCTCTATACAACAACCATCTCATCGGTGCCCTCTCTTCCCAAGGCATGCCAGACTCGAATCACACGTTAGTTCCAACCCTTCACGACTTTACTTATGACGTGTACTTCTACGGAACGGATTTGTCGCTTTCGCAAGCCGTCGAGTTTGACATCAATCAGTTCTACGACAGCAAGGGCTTCATCTGGGGACATGAATGTCGCATCGCTGGCNNTAATGGGACGTGTGGGACAATCAAAGTGCCCACTGGGTTCCCACCGGAATTCCGTGCTTTCCTAACAGCAATGCCTGGAACCATCTCACTATCAAGGTCGAACGCACCTCCAGCAACCAGTTGCTTTACCAATCAATCACTCTGAACGGCGTCACCAACAACCTGAACTGGACGTACAGTCCGGGATCGGCGCCCTCGAGCTGGTGGGGTGTAACCATCAACTATCAGATGGATGGAAATGACAAACAGCAATCCTACGACGTCTACCTCGATGAGCTGACCTTCACTTATCAGTGAGGTGAATCGTAGATCTGAACAGGGACCCACTTCCGGTGGGTCCTTTTTCTTGTTTGCCTCCCAGGTTTCAGAATCCTGCGCGATCTCCGTCCCCAAAACGTCTGGATTTGGGGCCCCACCTTGCCACTTCACATCAATTCGCACACGTCGGTAACTTGGAACCATTTACCGTTTCCGGAGACAATGAGCGCATCAGTTGGGTGCCGCTCTGCGACCGCTCTCGCAGAGGGTATCCGTATGGAATCTTCACCGAAATGGCATAGGCAAAGATGGCAAAATTCAAGAGCGAAAGTTTCGGGCGCTACGAAATTCTCTGCGAAGTTGGCCGCGGAGCCATGGGCGTGGTGTACAAGGCTCGCGATCCCAAGATCAACCGCACCGTCGCGGTTAAGACTATTTCGATGGCTGGCCAGCCTGCCGAGGAGGAGCGCGAATATCGTGAGCGCTTTTTCCGCGAAGCGGAAGCCGCGGGTCGCCTGTCTCACCCTGGCATTGTTACCATTTTCGATGTAGGTGAGGAACCAGAAACGCGCGAACCTTACATCGTGATGGAATTTGTCGGGGGAGAATCTCTCGACAAGTTGCTGACCGGCGGAGATCGAAAATTGCCTCTGGAGCGAGCCCTTCAACTCACGCACGAATTGGCTGAGGCCCTGGATTGCGCCCAAACTCAGGGCGTGGTTCACCGCGATCTTAAGCCCGCCAATATTCTGATAACGGAAGAGGGCCACCCCAAGATAGCCGACTTCGGTGTAGCCAAGCTGAATCTTGCTAACCACACTCTCGCCGGGCGAGCCCTGGGCACCCCTGCTTACATGTCTCCAGAGCAACTGAATGGTGAAGCGGTAGATGGACGTTCCGATTTATTTTCATTGGGAGTGATCCTTTATACGATGGTCACCGGCCATCGCCCGTTCCAGGGAAATAGCGCCCTCACAGTGTCATTCAAAGTAGTAAACCGCGAGCCAATTCCTGCCACTGTTCTTGAAACGAAGTTGCCGGAAGGGCTCGACTACATCATCGATAAAGCGATGGCGAAAGACCCAGCGGAGCGATATCAGCGGGGGATGGAAGTCGCTTTGGACATTCAAGATTTAAAAGAAGGCCGTCCGCTTCGCAGCAAGACAAAGCATACCGCTGCCCCGTCCCAAGCGTTGGGCACGCCCAAGAAGGGGACCTCCATTGCGTTGCAAAGTGAACGGGCTCTTTCTTTACGCTTTGACAATATCCGCAGGAATGTTTTTACGGTGGCGCTGCTGTTGGGCATACTTATTCTTGCCGTGCGAGTGAGCCGTCCGTTTAGGTCGGAGGCGTTGCCATCTACTCTCCAGCTTCAACATCAAGTTCAACAGCATCCCATACCAGTTCCGACGGCGGCAGAGGTCGCAACTCTTAAGCAAAGCGCGCCTCCGGTCGCGAAAAATGCTCCGAATGCCCTCCCCACCACACTAGTCTTGGCAGCTTCTGCACCATCCGCTCATCTTAGAGGGGCTCGTCCAGCACCGGCCATTCTTCCCGCACCCCCCGCGAAAAAAGTCGTCAAAGCGCGCGCACAGCCCCTGCCGGCCGAAATCAAGCCTGTGAGCTTAAGTGCGACGGCTCCCATTCCCGCATCTGTTCCCGCCACCCTGGAAATTGAGATCGAACACAAGTTCGCCGAAGCGGAACTGACGATATGGGTCGATGACCGGCTAACCTACAGCCACTCACTGGAAGGAATAGATAAGAAAAGACTCGGACTTTTTCATCACGTTCAGGGTCATGAATTTCACGCAGTTCAGATTTCGCCAGGGAATCATGGTTTGCGGGTAAAGGTCGTCGGCGGGGATCCAGCCACGGAGAAAACGGGGAGTATAACTGGTGATTTCGCCAGCGGAAACGACAAAATGCTTCACGTTGGCTTTGACAAGCGCGGAGAAATGACTCTCAGTCTGGATAACGATCCGTCTATGCAGACTCCTCCGAAGGCCCCTTAGCTTTTACCGTTTCCCGGTTTGTCGTGCGGCGGCCGATCAATCTCTTGCTTCATGGAAGGCCGATCCTTTTTGGCAAAATCTGCCAGTTCAACTACCTTGCCAGTTCGAGCCGATTCATAGATCGCCCGCACAATTCGAATATCCGCAAGACCTTCCCTTCCCGAGGGCTCCGGCTGCTTTCCGTTTGATACGCAATCGGAAAAATAACTCACTTCCGCGGTAAATTGGTCGGGCTTGGGGAACGTCTTCTTTTTGGTCCTTTCGCCGATCACCAACTGGTGCAATCAGTGGGAAAAACGATGATAGGAAATTCAATCCAGTAAGTCTCGTTTTGTGTAGAGATTAAAGTTTGCAAGAGAGAAAAAAGGGATGCAGTCTAGCCCTGCGGATGAGTTTTAGTGTCAGAGTGTCCGCGCAAAAGTTGAATCGGGTCGAATCGTATCCGTCTGGCTATGACCACTTGATTGCCAAAGAACAATAATGATGTGGAGCGCCGGGGTCGTGGGGAGGAACACGGCAGGCCCTAGCGGTAACGCCGCGCATCAATTCAATTAACCAAAATAACCTGCCCTACATTAAACACAGTATGGCTAGCATTGTGAGGCCCTGCAATTATCTATCGGCTTCTTGCGTCGAGCCCTTTCGTGAACGACAAAACTGAATGATGCGGAATGGCAGCCCTACGATACTGTGCATCGATGACGATTCGGAGACGCTCGCGGTTCGGCAACACTTTCTGCAAAGCTGCGGATATGAAGTAGTTACTGCTTGTTCCGGAATAGACGGACTGCGCGCTCTTTCGGAGAGCGCGAGCATCAACCTGGTTCTGCTTGATTACGCCATGCCGGGCATGAACGGCGATGAAGTTGCCGAAAAGCTGAAATTCCAGTATCCAAAGATGCCGGTGGTGGTCGTTTCCGCAATTGCTAAATTGCCGGAGCGCTTACTATCCGTTATCGATGGCTACGTTCAAAAAGGACAGGATCCCGACGTTCTGCTTAGAGCAGTTTCCCGATTTGTGAAATCAAGCGGTAAAGAGGCGGTACCCATGCATGAATCCAAACCCGGGCAGAAGACCGTCCTTTGTGCTGAGGATGACGAAGATCAACTCACTTCGCGCCGGCTGGTTCTCGAGTCTGCGGGTTTCGAGGTATTGTTGGCCCGGACCGGACCCGAAGCCCTGCAGGTGTTCAAGACCCATTCCGTGGATGCTGTGATCTTGGATTACTGGATGCCGGGAATGAAGGGCGTGTCCGTAGCCCGTGAAATGAAACTGCTTCGGCCGAACACTCCGATCTTAGTTTTGTCCGGCTTTGCAGCTCTTCCCGATGAAACCATCGGCATCGTGGACTCCTGGTTGCAGAAGCGCGATGTCGAACCTGACGAACTCCTGGCTGAAATCAAGAGGCTCATAGAGCGCAATACACGGAATTCGACGGCGTGATTACTCTGTAGTCGCTGAGTATCGTACCGCAGTCTAAAAATCACTTGGGACTCGCTTGAATGGGTAAGCGCTTCTGCAGATTTCTAATTGCTGTGCCGAAACTTATGGCTTGGCAACGCGCGCTTTCCGTGTCTCTCCTGGCGTTTTCCCTTGCCCTCTCTGCATTGTCCTTGACCGCTAAGGCTGAAACCGCTCAACCAGAGGCAGAAAGCTCCGACAATCCTCTGAAACAATTGAGCCTGGAGGAATTGGGGAGCGTTAAAGTAACTACCGCCTCCAAAGAACCGGAGGAAGTTTGGAACACCTCAGCCGCCGTATACGTCATTACGCACGACGATATCGAGCGATCCGGCGCCTCTAGCATTCCTGAAGCCTTGCGGCTCGCCCCCGGCGTGGAAGTTGCCCGCATCGACAGCAGCAAGTGGTCGATCGGTATTCGGGGATTTGGAAGCCGATTGTCACGCTCCGTTTTAGTCCTGATCGATGGCCGCACGGTTTACACCACCCTTATCGCTGGCACCTATTGGGAAGTTCAGGATTACCTGCTAGAGGACATCGACCGCATCGAAGTGATTCGCGGTCCGGGCGGAATTATCTGGGGTCCAAACGCCGTAAATGGCGTCATCAACATCATCACAAAAAACAGCAAGGATACTCACGGCGAATACGTGAGCGCAGGCGGCGGAAGTGTCGATCAAGGCTTTTTCAATACGCGCTACGGCGGCGGCGACGGAAAAACCTTCGATTACCGCATGTACGCCAAGGGCTTCGACCGCGGCCCCGAATACCACCCCGACAACGTCAATTTTGATCGCTGGCGGGACGCGCAAATCGGCTTTCGTGTGGATTGGGCCGCGAATAATCGCGACAGCTTCAGCCTGCATGGCGACATGTACGATCAGGGAAACGGCGAGAGCGTGGACGTCACCAGCTATACCGCTCCGAACTCCGTCATCGTCAACTCCACCGCCCCTCTTTTTGGGGCAAATCTCACCATGCAATGGAAAAGAGTGTTGAGCGAAGGAAATGATCTTCAACTCTCAGCGTATTATGACCGCACCAACCGCCAGGAATCCGACTTTAGCGACATTCGAAATACCTTTGACGTCGATTTTCTGGAACGCTTTAGGCTTCCTGCACGCCAGCAGATTTCCTGGGGGCTCGGCGCCCGATCCAGCAAGGGTGACGACCGTGTCGTAACTTCCGGTCTCGTCTTCATCCCCTACAATCGAACGGATTTGCTCTTTACCGCATTCTTGCAGGATGAAATTGCTCTTGTTCCTAATAAACTGTCATTTTCCTTTGGAACCAAAGCGCTGAAGACGAACTATACTGGCCTCCAATGGGAGCCGAGCGGCCGCTTATTGTGGACTCCAACCCAGCATCAAACTCTTTGGGCGGCTTTTACCCACGCCCTTCGGACTCCATCGGACGGCGAAAGAGATTTCTATCTGCTAGGGGTCGCCGGGCCCCCCGTGGAAGGGTTTCCGTTCTTAGCTCGATTTAACGCCAATCCGAATTTTCACTCCGAGGAACTAAACGGATATGAAATCGGCTACCGCCGTTTGATCTCCAAGAATGTTTATCTCGATCTGGCGTCCTTTTATAATCATTACGGCGATCTCTTCAGTGAGGACATCCTTGGGGCACCCTACATTGAAACAAATCCTGGTCCTCCCCACATCTTGATCCCGGCTCATTTTGGCAACGGACTTGTCGGCACCACCACCGGAGGTGAGATCGCACCAGATTGGAAAGTCACCAATCGCTGGCGATTACGCGCCTCTTACTCGTATCTCCTGATGCAGTTGGAAAAAGGGACAGGATCGCTCGATATTGGCTCGGCCTCACCTACGGAGGGATCCAGCCCAAAGCATCAAGTAATGGCCCAATCGGCTCTCGATATCTCGAAAGCGTTTAATCTCGACCTCGACTACCGCTTTGTCAGCGACCTCCCCGGGCTCACACCGGTGGTCCCCTCCTACTCCACCGGCGACGCTCGTTTCGCATGGCAAGCCCGAGAGCACTTGCAATTCTCCGTAGTGGGCCGCAATCTATTTCAGCCTCATCACGTCGAATTTATTAGCGATCCCGAACCTCAAGGAATCGGAATCAAACGAAGCGTCTACGGACAGATCGCTTGGAGACATTGAGTTTGCGGAACGTCTTTCAACGCCCGGGAACCAAAGGTCGCGCTTCGCCGATTGCGGGTGACGGTATGCGCATTCCACAGCGGCCGGTTCCCTGGTTAAGGGTTTTTGCATTCATTTCCTGCGCTCTCCTTCCAGCCTATTCTCAGTCCAAACGCGATCGGCCAACGGATCTGCAAGTGGAGGCTGCATATCTATTTAATTTTGGGAAGTTTGTCAGGTGGCCTTCGAATACAGATACACCTGTGGCAGCTGGTGATTCGCTCGAAATCTGCGTTCTCGGCAAAGACCCATTTGGCTCGGTCTTGAAATCTACTATTAGAGGAGAAACGATCGAGGGTCGTCCGGTAGTTGCAAGGACGGTTCTCACCGTGCAAGAGACCGAAAGCTGCCGTATCCTCTTTGTAAGTTCGTCTGAAGAAGGGCGACTCACTGCCATTCTTCCGGCAATACGGCATCAGGGAGCGTTGACCGTAAGCAATATTCCACATTTTGCTGAACGCGGCGGCATGATCGAATTTGTCAATTTGGATGACCGGATCAGGTTTGCGGTCAATATTTCATCGGTGCGTGAGGCCGGCATAGGACTTAGTTCCGAGCTTCTGAAGGTTGCTACAAAAGTGATCGGCCAAAGCGGAGGAACAAAATAATGCCTCTGCAGCCCCGTCGCTCGATTCTGAGGAAGCTCACGTTAGTCAACATGCTTGTGAGCGGTGCAGCCTTGTCACTGGCGTGTCTGGCTTTCTTCACCTATGACCAGGTTACATTCCGCCAAAGCCTTATCCGCACGCTGTCGGCGCAAGCAGACATAATTGGCTCAACCAGCGTGTCAGCCATCCTGTTCGCTGATCCGCAGTCTGCCACTAATACACTTTCCGCCCTTAAGAGCTCGAATTCCATCGCCTCAGCCGGCATTTTTACACTCGATCGAAGACCGTTCGCCAAGTACTTGCGTCAGGGCGAGGATGCAAGCTTCATCGTGTCGCTTCCCACGATTCCGGAAGGGCAAGTTGAAACCTACAAACTCGGCAATTCGCACGTGGTTCTTGTACGTACTATCGTTTTTCAAGGACAGCCCGTGGGACTCGTGTACATTCGAGCCGACCTCCGGGAAATCGATCAGCGCTTGAAGCGCTATACCGCCACTGCTCTCGCCGTCTTGTTGCTCTCCTTGATTGCGGCGCTGCTAGTGTCCTCGCTGTTCGGACGATCCGTCGCTCAGCCGATCGTGGACCTGGCGAAAGTCGCCGCCACCGTTTCCCAGGACAAAAACTACTCGATACGCGCCGCTCCGAGTCAGGAACCCGACGAAGTCGGCTTGCTGATTACCGCTTTCAACCAAATGCTTGCGGAAATTCAGCGACGCGATGACGAACTGCAAAAAGCGCACGATGAACTGGAAGATCGCGTCACTCAACGTACGCGTGAACTCTCGCTGGCAAATCGCGAACTGGAAGCCTTTTCCTACTCCGTTTCCCACGATCTGCGCGGTCCGGTTGACGCTTTGAATGGGTTCACCTACGTGCTCCTGAAAGAGTACGGCGACAAGCTCGACGCCCAGGCCAAGGAACTGCTGCAGCACATCCGCGGCTCCGGCAGGCGAATGATCCAACTGATTGATGATCTGCTCAATCTATCAAGGGTTAGCAGCAGTGTATTGCAATCGGAACCCGTCGATCTCAGTGCGATCGCCCACTCCATTGCAGATGAGTTGGCGAGACTTCAACCCAGCCGCAGCGTGGATTTCATCGTTTCCAAAGTAGACCGCGCCCATGGCGACGCTTGCTTGCTACGCATTGTGCTCGATAATCTGTTGCGGAACGCGTGGAAATATACTTCCGCCCACGAACACGCTCGAATTCACTTTGGTTCGATTTTCGAAAATGGACGTACGGTTTACTACGTGCGCGACGATGGCGCCGGCTTCGATCAAAGATCAGCGGACCGCCTGTTTCAGCCCTTCCAGCGGCTTCATCCCACAGCCGAGTTCCCCGGTAACGGAATCGGATTGGCTACAGTACAAAGAATCGTGCGCCGGCACGGAGGAGAGATTTGGGCCAAGGCTGTCGTGGAGCAAGGTGCAACTTTCTATTTTTGGTTGGCTACTCCTCGACCCAGATCATCGACTGCCGATGCCGACTCTAGACAAACCACAGTCGAGGCGTAGTGCCTTAATCAAAGAAGTCGCAACCACTCGACTTATTGGGCCGTTAAGCTCACCTCGTCGAGCCACACGTTGTAAGCCACTGGCGGCTGCGCGAGATCCATTTGAAACGCCGTATCGATTTCTTCCAGCGTCCAGTCCGACTGATTGACGTATGCAATGTTTACAGGATTCACCACGCCGTTCACCGTCAAGGTGTCGTAGTAAACCATACCTCCCATTTGGTGGAGGTTCCATGTCAAATGGTTCCACCGGTTTGGCAGGATCTGGGTTTCCGCCTGGCACGAAATTCCCGTCGGCTCCCAATATCCAATTGAATCGTCCCAAATATCCCATTGTCCGGGCGGTTTATCGCCCTTCAGGTTACACTCCGATCCCCAGGTAAAGCGCTGCGGACTTCCGGTGCCGCCGTCTGCGGCAGTGTTCACCGTTGTATCGTCGTAACCCTGGTTCACATCAAATTCCAGCGCTTGCGGCGTATCCGGATTGTCGATCCAAAAATACAAATCGTAAGTAAATGTACTGACACCGGTGCCTCCCGCGATGGGATTGAAATAGAGATAGTTGGAATAGCCGTAATCCGCCGCTGCGAGAGCCGCCGTACCCGGATTCATACTGAATTGTGCCGCTTTGCCATCCATCGAAGTTGCAGGCGCCGGGGGAGAAGAATCCATTGTCATACTTGAAACGGGAACATACGTGCTCTCGCCCGCGGCACAGAGCTGCCCCGCGCGCTGAACCCCTGCTGGAAATACTGCGGAACACGATTGCCACCCTGGCGAGTTTTGAATGCCGGTGATTTTTGTCGCGGCTTGCGATGTCACTGTAATGCTAATCGGTGTAGCCGAAATATAACCCTTGGAATCCTCCGCCATCACCAGCATGGTGTGTGCGCCAGCCGCCGCAAAGATCTGCGTATTGATGGAGTTCGAAGATGTGTAATAAACCGAGACGTTGTCGACGTATACGCGCATGAAGAAAATCGAATTTGTCGGCGTAGCCGAGGCCACAACATTAATCGGAGACGTCACGCTAGCTCCCGCTGTTGGATGCGAAACGGTTAGCGGGAAATCATCCGACCCCGTTCCCCAATCGGCGGCCGCCGGATCGGCCGCAGTTGGCGCTGGTAACTTACTGCTACTCGCCGACCATGTGATTGCTACCGGAGGCGTCGACGGATAGGCAGTTTGCGACGGCGACGGTGTCGGGCTTGGTGGTGGAGTCGGCGTCGGGGTGGGAGTCGTTGTGACAGTGTTAGGAGAGCCGCCGCATCCGATGAGCATTACCGTTACTGACACTAGTGTCAATATTCCGCAAAGCAACCGAGAGGCTCGGTTCACTACATACATAGAACAAAATCCTCCGAGAGACATCGCCGACGGAAAATCCAGAATCAGAGCGGGGTCGACCAGACCACACGTGCAGTCATTGGAAATATGAGGGCAGCAGCTTGCGGCTGCAATAAGGATTGAACCTGAAGTTTCCTCCTTGGATACACGAGCTAGGCGCTGCGAGTCCGTAGTTAGTCTCAGACCGAATACCGAGGCAATTCATTGTCGTGAGCTACTGTGATACTCGGATTTCAAGTTCCAGCGGAGCAGCCTAATTTCCAGGAGGTAGAAGACGAGTTGCCGAGGGGTATCAGCGAAAGGTAAAGATGTGCGGAAGATCAAATTTGGTACCGCCGTCGCCCTCATTTGTTTTCATGCGAGTGTAAAAGCTCAGATGTCAAATCGTTCGGATCTCGGCCTTGCAACCGCACCCGCGGAGAATAATTTGACGTGTTCCCGGCCTTCCAACCCGCCACATATGCAAGTCCGCGCTGCTCTCCTGGAGCGGGCAAGACTCAGGGCTGACCTGGTAAATCTCCTAACCCAAAGCTTGTACTACGATGCAAAAGGGGTTTTAAACATCGATCGAGAAAACGAGATAAAGAAACTTGCAAGTAAATTAAAGGAAGAAAAATGAGAAATTGAGCCCCCCGGAACCGAGGCATTCGGCAAACCCCGCCGCACCAATTGCATCGAAGTAGCGCTCCTCACGGAGTTCCAGTACTGGTTTGTCTCACGAAATCGCCCGGCCGTGAAGAGCGAAAGAGGATCGAAAGCATGCAACCTTCTCCGCATTGTCCCCATCTCCACCTCGTGAATCGACTCCTCTTATCGGCCAAGAGGAGCGTACTCTAAATGCCGAGCTCATCTCAGCCAATCGTCTGGCCTGGGCATCCTTATCCGTTAGGTGCGACGTGGGACGGCGAAGGCGTGAACTTCGCCCTCTATTCAGAGCATGCGGAAAAAGTTGAGTTGTGCCTCTTTGACATTCTCGGAAGGCGTGAAACCTTGCGTATACCCCTTTCCGAGCAAACCGACATGGTGTGGCACGGCTATTTGCCCGAGGTACGTCCCGGCCAACTGTATGGATACCGCGTCTATGGTCCTTATGCTCCAGAAAAGGGGCAGACGTTCAATCCTCACAAGCTTCTTCTCGACCCTTATGGGAAACAAATCCAGGGGACGATTCACTGGAGTGATTCGCATTTCGGTTATCGCGTCGGACATAAACAGGAAGACCTGTCATTTGATCGACGCGACAACGCCGCCGGCATGCCAAGAAATCGCGTGATTGACTCCGCTTTCACCTGGGGCACGGATGCTCCTCCAAACATACCGTGGCACAAAACCGTGATCTACGAGCTCCACGTAAAAGGCTTCACCATGTGCCACCCGGATGTCCCCTCCCATCTCCGCGGTACTTACGCAGGTCTGGCGACCGCTCCGGTCATCGACTACCTGACCCGGCTGGGAGTCACTTCCATCGAATTGATGCCAGTTCACAGTTTCGTCGACGACCGGCAACTTGTAGACCGTGGGCTACGCAACTACTGGGGATATAACACTATCGGTTACTTCGCTCTCGAGCCCCGTTATCTTTCCACGCATTCAATTCGCGAATTCAAAACCATGGTGAAAACGCTGCACTCCGCGGGCCTCGAAGTAATTTTGGATGTGGTCTATAACCACACCGCGGAAGGCAATCATATGGGCCCAACCCTTTCCCTGAAGGGGATCGACAATAGCACCTACTATCGGCTTACGCCTCAGAATCAGCGCTACTACATGGATTACACGGGCACCGGAAATACGCTCAACATGCAACATCCACGCGTATTGCAATTGATCATGGATAGCCTGCGTTATTGGGTCCTCGATATGCATGTCGACGGCTTCCGCTTCGACCTTGCAGCGACTCTGGCACGCGAACTCCATGAAGTGAATCGCTTGGGCGCATTTCTAGACATCATTCATCAGGATCCGGTTCTCTCTCAAGTGAAACTGATCGCCGAACCCTGGGACTTGGGTGAAGGCGGGTATCAGGTCGGCAATTTCCCCGTCGGATGGGCGGAGTGGAATGATCGCTATCGAGACACGGTCCGCTCATATTGGAAGGGTGACACTGGAGTCAATGATCTGGCTTACCGGCTCACGGGATCCAGCGATCTTTACGGCCACAGTGGACGAAGCCCTTACGCCAGCGTGAATTTTGTCACAGCCCACGACGGTTTCACGTTGCACGATTTGGTCAGCTACAACGACAAACACAACGAAGCCAATGGCGAAGAAAATCGCGACGGCAACAGTAACAATCGCAGCTGGAACTGTGGCGTCGAGGGCCCGACTGACGATCCAGACATTAAAGCCCTGCGCGCCAGGCAAAAGCGGAACCTGCTAGCTACGCTTTTTCTGTCTCAGGGCGTTCCCATGATGTACGCCGGGGATGCGATCGGTCACACACAGGAAGGAAACAACAATGCGTATTGCCAGGATAACGAGATCAGCTGGCTGAAATGGGACTTGAAGCCGGAAGACCGCGATCTGCTCACATTTGTTCAGCGTATGATCAGTTTCCGCAAACGTCATCCCATCTTCCGCCGTCGCCGATTTTTCCAAGGTAGACCCATTAAAGGTGCAAACGTAAAAGATGTCCTCTGGCTGAATTGCGGAGGCCATGAAATGAGCGAAGACGAATGGCATAATGCTTCGGCTCATAGTCTGGGAATGTTTCTTTCCGGCCAGGGCCTTGAGGAATCCGACGAGCGAGGACGAAAAGTGAGCGACACAGATTTTCTTGTGCTCTTGAATTCGCACCACGAAGACATTGGATTCACCCTGCCCACATTCCGCGAAGGTTCGCGCTGGATCGCCTGGATGGATACTTCCAGAGAAAACGGGCTGCGTCCCGCTGACACGCATGACGCAGGCGCCGTGTATCCGTTGCAAGCCCGGTCCTTAGTGGTGCTCATGGAGCGCCATACAAACGGCAAGAAAGAAGAAGTGAATGAACCGTCATCATGACATGCGGTTCGGCGCCGAATACCGCGGTGATGGCAGCGTACGCTTTCGATTATGGGCTCCGACGGCGCACCGAGTAGATCTCTGTCTGGATCACTCCCCCAAACCTTTGGCGCTTAATCCACGCGAAGAAGGCTGGTTTGAACTCGTTACCGATGCAGCGAAAGTTGGAACCCGTTACAAGTTTCAAATCGACGGTGGACAGGAAGTTCCCGATCCGGCCTCTCGGTTTCAACCAGAAGATGTTCATGGGCCGAGCGAAGTGATCGCATCCAGGAATTTTAATTGGAAGGATGATACGTGGCGCGGGCGGCCGTGGCATCAAGCGGTTATCTACGAGTTGCATGTGGGAACTTTCACGCCGGCCGGAACTTTTTCCGCGTTAAAGGATCGGCTCGACTATCTGGTCGAGCTTGGAATCACGGCAATCGAGTTGATGCCGCTTTCCGACTTCCCCGGAAGGCGCAACTGGGGTTACGACGGCGTGCTGCCTTTCGCGCCCGACAGTGTCTATGGCCGTCCTGAAGATCTAAAGGAACTCATTCAAAGCGCGCATGCGCGTGGATTGATGGTCTTTCTCGACGTGGTCTATAACCACTTTGGACCGGAGGGAAACTATCTCGGACTTTATTCCCCGCAATTCCTTACGACGCGTCACAAGACCCCGTGGGGCAACGCCATTAATTTTGACGGCACGCAAAGCCGTGTCGTTCGCGATTTCTTTATCGATAACGCCCTTTACTGGTTGAAGGAATATCATTTCGACGGATTGCGGCTGGATGCCGTTCATTCCATCGTCGATGATTCCACTCCGCACATTCTCGATGAACTCGCCCATGCCGTTCGTAAAGGAGTCGATCCTGAACGGCATGTTCACCTGATTCTGGAAAACGAGCGAAATCAGTCCGCGTATTTGCGCAGGGACGCGCAATGCCGGGTCCGTGAATACGACGCGCAATGGAATGACGACATTCACCATGCTCTGCACGTGCTCACCACGGGCGAGCGCGATGGGTATTACTCCGATTATTCATCCCACCCGCTCGATCAACTGGGCCGCTGCCTGGTTTCAGGGTTCGCCTATCAAGGCGATATTTCGCTGTATGGAGACGGCCAGATCCGAGGGGAACCGACCGATGGCCTGCCGCTCACAGCGTTCATTTCCTTCCTGCAGAATCACGACCAGATCGGAAATCGGGCGTTCGGAGAAAGGATCACAACTATCTCGGAGCCTCGCGCTATTCGTGCTGCAACCGAACTTTTACTCATCGCGCCTTCCGTGCCTCTTCTTTTTATGGGGGAAGAGTTTGGTACCCAAACTCCATTTCTATTCTTCTGCAACTTTGAAAAGGACTTAGCTCAAACCGTATCGGCGGGGCGACGGAACGAGTTCGCGCGTTTCACCCGGTTCAACGACCCAGCTACACGTGCGGGAATCCCCGACCCAAATGCGGATTCAACTTTCGAATCTTCGCGGATCGATTGGCAGGAGCTCGACGATCTCCAGCATCAGGAATGGCTGCGATTGCACCGCGAACTCTTGCAGATTAGGTCGCAATACATCTGGCCTCTGACCGCGAACAGTTGCGCAGTTACGGCAAACTACGTTGTGTTGAAAGAGACAGGGCTGAAGGTTGATTGGAAGTTTTCGAGCAATTCCCAACTTACGCTTTTGGCGAATCTTGGGGCCGCCTCGCTTTCGGGCCTGGCTCCCCCATCGGCGCCCATGATCTTTGCTAGCGATCAAAAAACACGGGAAGCTTTAAAGCAATCCACTTTACCTCCCTGGTCCTTGTCCTGGTTTTTGCGAGTATGAAGCGTACCTCCGCCATCCCGCGCGCAACCTACCGCTTGCAGCTGAATCATGAATTTACTTTTGCGCAAGCGACGAAAATAGTTCCGTATCTTTCTGCGCTTGGCATCAGTCACCTCTACATCTCTCCATGCCTCAAGGCGCGGCCGGGGAGCATGCATGGCTACGACATTGTCGATCACAGCTCGTTGAACCCGGAGATCGGCACTCCGGACGAGTTCGATCATTTGGTCGCGACTCTGCATGAACACGGAATGGGCCTGATTCTCGACGTCGTTCCAAACCACATGGGGGTGATGGGAAGCGATAACACATGGTGGTTGGATGTGCTAGAGAATGGAGAATCATCTTCCTATGCGGACTTTTTCGATATCGACTGGCATCCCTTGAAGGAGGAACTGCAGGGCAAAGTGCTGGTGCCGGTTTTACACGATCACTACGGAGCCGTATTAGAGAGTGGAGAATTGAAGCTTGTTTTCCGCGAGGAGTCTGGAGAATTCGACATCTCTTATCGGGGAAACCGTTTCCCCATCGGGCCGCGGCAATACCCACAAGTACTGCAACGCTGCTCATCTGGCTTGGCCGCTAGCCTTGGCGAACAAAATCCTGACTTGTTGGAATTTCAAAGTCTGATTACTGCGTTCGGCAACCTTCCCGGGAGGCAGGAGGTGGGACCTGATCGCATCGCGGAGCGTAACCGCGATAAAGAAATCAACAAACGTCGGTTGGCAACTTTATGCGCTCGCGTCCCCCAGGTCACTGCGGCAATCAAGGGTGCCGTCGAAAAGATGAACGGCGACCCTGTTGTGCCGGCGAGCTTCGAGGAGTTGCACGAACTTATCAAGGCGCAGACTTTTCGCCTGGCGAATTGGCGGGTCGCTTCCGACGATATCAATTACCGCCGTTTTTTTGACATCAACGATCTGGCAGGCGTACGGGTGGAAGATGAGCGCGTCTTCGAAGCGACTCACAAATTCATCCTGAGTCTAGCGGCAAGCGGGAAAGTCGATGGGCTCCGCGTGGATCATCCGGACGGATTGTACGATCCCGCGCAATATTTTGAGCGCTTGCATCAACGCATGAGTGCAGCCAAAGACACTGCGACCGATTCGGATTCCAAGTCGCACCACCCGCAGTCGCACTACACGATCATAGAAAAAATTCTCACGGGCGCGGAACGCCTTCCGAAGGAGTGGCCGATTTGCGGTACGACGGGATACGACTTCTCCAACCTGGTGAATGGGCTTTTTGTGGATGGGACTTCGGCCAGGCAGGTTGATGGTATCTACGCGAATTTTACGGGAGACGACATCGAGTATGAAGACCTTGCCTATGCTTGCCGCAAGTTAATCATTCGAATCGCTCTGGTGAGCGAACTGAACGTGCTCGCAAATCATCTCTCGCGAATCGCGCTTGCGAAGCGCAGGACTTGCGATTTCACTTTCAACAGTTTACGCGACGCGATCACCGAGGTGGTCGCAAATTTCCCCGTCTACCGCACTTACGTGAGCTCATCGGAGGTCTCGGAAAACGATGCCCGCTACATCGACAAAGCGATTGCATTAGCGAAACGCCGAACTCCAGCGGGCGATACCAGCATCTTCGATTTTATTCGAGATGTGTTATTGACCCAAATCGCCCAAGTTCAGGATGCCGCATATCAACAAGCCGTGCTCGCTTTCGCCATGAAGTTCCAGCAGTTTACGAGTCCGGTGATGGCCAAGGGATTGGAAGACACGGCGTTTTACCGATACAACCGACTGGTCTCGCTGAACGATGTCGGCGGCGATCTGCACCGTTTTGGAGTCACCACGGCTGATTTTCATGCGGCCAATAAGGAACGAGCCGCGAATTGGCCACATACCATGCTGGCGACCAGCACCCACGATTCCAAGCGTTCCGAGGACGTTCGCGCACGAATCAACGTGTTATCGGAAATGCCGGGGCTGTGGAAGTTGCACGTGCATGAGTGGAGACGTTTCAATCGCGAGTTCAAGATCGTCGTCAACGATGAACCCGCACCTTCGTCGAACGATGAATACCTTCTTTATCAGACCTTAGTCGGAGCATGGCCGGAACGAGCGCTGGACGAGGAAAACGATTGGAAAGATTTTCGAGAGCGGATTGAAGCCTACATGCTGAAGGCGCTCCGTGAAGCGAAGCAAAACACAAGCTGGATCAACCAAAATGCGGAATACGAAAAGGCAGTTTCATCTTTTATCGAAGCGGTCCTAACTCCTGGTTCTAAGAATCGTTTTCTCGATGATTTTCTGCCGTTTCAAAACCGCGTGGCCCGCATCGGCATGTGGAACAGCCTTTCACAGACTCTACTGAAGCTTACGTGCCCGGGGGTTCCCGATATTTACCAGGGCAATGACCTGATGGAGTTTAGCTTGGTCGATCCGGATAACCGCCGTCCGGTCGACTACTCGCTCCGTGAAGGCTTGTTTCACCGCATTGAGAAGCTGAGCGGCGTCTCGGGTGGATCGGCATTGAGTAGGATGCTCGACACACCGGAGGATGGGCAACTCAAGATGTTTTTGACATGGAAGACTTTATGCCTGCGGAAAGGACATGAGGATCTTTTTCAGCGCGGAGATTATGTGCCTCTGAATGCGACCGGCAGCGAAGCAGATCATGTGGTCGCTTTTCTGCGGGCGTACCATGGAATACGGGTTCTGGTAGTCGTTCCCAGGCTAATA
This sequence comes from Acidobacteriaceae bacterium, assembly GCA_003165455.1. Classification (GTDB taxonomy): domain Bacteria; phylum Acidobacteriota; class Terriglobia; order Terriglobales; family Acidobacteriaceae; genus Sulfotelmatobacter. The sequence goes on from PLUJ01000288.1 coordinate 37,253, forward strand.
TCCAGTTTATTGGATGGAGCGGAGATACCTCCGATCGGCCCACAAATCTGGAAAGATACATATATTGATTTGCCCGATCATTTCAGCGCTAAAAGTTATCGCAACGCGTTTACAGGCGAATTGCTGGATCGCGAGACCAATGCCGACGAGTCGAGAGTGCCCCTATCGGACGCCTTAACTAACTTCCCCGTCGCTCTTTACTTTCAGGATTCTGAGCGTTGAGCGCAAGTTAGGCTTCTACATAATTCACCGGATCCCTCTTGATCGGCGTTCAGGATTAATCTTAGGTTCTAACCTGTAAGAAGAGGTGTTTATGACGACTCTAAATTCCCTCCCGTAATTCCATCGATGGCTGAGAGACCAGAATTGCCTCGCCTTCGGATCCGCAGCCGCGTAGCACTCTTAGTGCAGATTTTTTCGCCGGCGGGCAAGGCGCGCCGCGCATCCAATCGTAATGGCATTGATCGGCGTGCAAATACTCTGGCTACTGGTTTTGTCGATACCGGTTGCCTGCGTCGCATGGACAGTCACGCACGAAGAGGTCTTCCGTGAGCCGCGGGATTATTGCCAGGAGCAATCCAAAAATGCCACAACCTTCTACCGCAGAAAATTCTTCTACCTATTCACTTGTGAATACTGTTTCAGCCATTATGTCGCTGCGTTTTTCCTGGTCCTGACCGGATTCAAACTACTGTTTTTCGATTGGCGCGGCTACGTAATCGCTTTCTTCGCTCTCGTTTGGGTGGCGAATCAGTACATTAGTATTTACAACCACTTGCGGCTGGATATTAAGCACGAGCAGGTTGAAATTCGAGCCGAGCAGAAAAAGGATTCGCATTCCGCGGACTTGAAAGCGGCGTGATTTTTGAACTGCTTTGACATCAAGAAGCTTTGATTTCTTCCCGCGGTGGCGGCGGAGATTCCGGCGGCCCCCGCACCAATCACAATGACGTCGGAATTGCCGTCTTCAACCATCACGCTTCTACTAGGATCCTTCTCTGACCTCGGTCTAGCAGATCTTTATTTTTGCGCGGGTTTCACCGACTTCAGATACGCCACCACCGATTCTGCGTCCTGGCGCGTCATGCGAAACTGTGGCATCGGCGGGCGCAAATGCGTTTTCGTTCGCCAAATTCCCGTTGTCAAAAGAGTAATCATTTCGTCATCGGTACCCGGAAGCGCGCCGCCAATTCGCGGAGCGCGCAAGGGCCAGTTCTCGGTGGGTTCGGCCGATTGCAGCCATAACGGGGCGCCTTCCAACCAATGGGTGCGCTCAGGACGACCCGCGCTATCTCGCGGCGTATGACACTGTGTGCACACCGCTAAGTTTTCGACGATATATTCTCCCCGAGAGATCGCCGGATCCTTCGAATTCGCCGTAGCTTTGTGCGTCTTATCGGCGGTTTGCGGGGTTTGCGCGGTACATAAACTGCATAACGCGCCGACCAGCAAAAGTGCGACGTTCAGAGTGATTCTATTTCGCGGAATTTGCACTGCACTTGGTTGATGGTGGCTCCTTAGAGGTTGGCGGAGAGCAATAGCCTCACGATTCCGTTTCATAGGTGTAATCGTAGCAGCGGGACACTGCGGGGACAAACCTTGCATAAGATTTGGCATCTTTTGTACGGGCCGTTGCATTCGTAAGGGCGAGGCTGTCATACTTCAGGGCATTCTTTTCGCGCCTCCGTCCGTCGGCACAGATCCGCCCGAAGACGGGAAGAAGCACGCATGACGGAACGCCGAAACTTCTGGTCGGGGTGGCAGGAACGAATCTCTGCGCTTCGGAACGTTCCGGCTGTGCTCAAAATTGTGTGGGACTCCGGCCCTGGGGTTGTGACGTTTGGTCTTGTCTCGCGAGTCTTTGCATCGTTCCTTCCCGTGGGGCTGCTGTGGATCACAAAGCTGATCATTGACGGGATCAACAATGCAGTCAACCATCATCAGGCGGTGAAACCCGGCTTCTGGTGGCTGGTGGCGGCGGAATTTGCCCTGGCAGTCCTCAATAGTATTCTCCTTCGTACCATCGACTATTCCGACTCATTATTGGGCGATAAGTACACGCGCCATGTAAGCATTCGAGTGATGGAGCATGCAGCCAGCCTGGATCTGACGGCTTACGAAGATCCTGTTTTCTATGATCGACTTGAGCGTGCCCGCGTACAGGCCACCGACCGGCTGGTAATGATCCAGCAAATCGGACGACTGGTGCAGCAAGCGATCACCACGGTCACTCTCTCCGTCACGATTATGGTGTTTTCCCCGTGGCTGATGCTGCTGCTGGTTGCCGGCGTAGTTCCGGCCTTCCTTGGAGAGAGCCACTTCGCTTTCCTCGGCTACGCCAAAAATTTCCGGCAGACGCCGGTGCGAAGACAACTCGATTACCTGAGAATTCTTGGGGGAAGCAAGGAAGCTGCCAAGGAACTGAAGCTCTTCGGGCTGAAAAAGTTCCTGCGCGACCGCTTCACCTTTTTATCTGATGGTATTTACGAGGAAAATATCGCTTTGTCCCGGCGGAAGCTTATCGCGGGAACTCTACTCTCTACCATCGGGACCATGGGCTACTATTCTGCCTACGTGTTTGTGATCTGGCGCACAGTCGCTGGGGCGCTTACGATTGGCACTTTGACTCTGTTGGCCGGAGCCATTCAGCAGGCAAGCAGCAACATCGAGCAGATTTTCTCCACGTTCGCGGGCATTGGCGATCAGGCTTTATTCCTAACGGACCTGTTGGCGTTTTTCGAAATGAAGCCAACGATCCAATCCAAACCCAACGCCCTGCCCGCGCCTCGCCCGATTGTCCGGGGGGTTGAATTCAGGAATGTATCTTTTTCTTATCCCGGCAACTCGCGGCGGGTTCTCGATCGAATCAATTTCAAGCTGCATACCAACGAGCGACTGGCATTAATCGGTGAAAATGGCCAAGGCAAAACGACGATCGTGAAACTAATCACCCGCCTCTATGATCCGACCGAAGGGGCGATTCTGTTGGACGGCGTAGATCTTCGAGAGTATGACTTGGACGATTTGCATCGGGAAATTGGCGTGATCTTTCAAGACTTTATGCGCTACGAGATGACTGCGGCGGAGAATATCGCGATCGGGCGGATTGAAGAGATCAAGAACGTTGAACTCTTGAAGAGTGCCGCCCGTAAGAGTATGGCCGATGAAACCATCGGCCGGCTCCCTCACGGTTTCGATCAAATGCTAGGTCGCCGCTTCGAACAGGGGGTCGATCTTTCCGGCGGCGAGTGGCAGAAGGTCGCTCTGGCGCGGGCTTACCTGCGAGACGCGCAGCTCCTTATTCTGGACGAACCCACCGCGGCGCTCGACGCGCGCAGCGAATTTGAGGTTTTCCATCGTTTTGCCGAGTTGACCGCAGGCAAAATGGCGCTCTTTATTTCTCACCGATTTTCAACCGTGCGTTCGGCCGACCGCATCTTAGTCTTGGAAAATGGCGTGATTGCAGAGGAGGGGACCCACACCGAACTCGCAAGCCAGGGAGGGCGATACGCGGAGATGTTCGAGATGCAAGCTTCGAGCTATCGCTAGGAATGAAAGGAATGACACCACAGAGCCGTCCGCTGGAACTCGTGAATGTCGAACCGGAGAACGCGCCCAAACCGGCTCCCGCTTCCATGGGTAACCTGGAAATGCGTGATCTCGAAACCGCTTCTAGCTTAGCCGCCGGCGCAACCCAGCTTGCCCACAATCTTGCCTGGGTACCGGCGCAGCAGGAGTCGCGGCAGTTCCGTGAGCGCTGTGAGGTACTGACTCGAGGTTTCCGGCCATTACTGGCCGCGCTGCAGACTCGTCGCAGCGTAAAACCCGTGTCCGAAGATTTTCTCAGACTGCAAGAACAAATCTTCCTGCTGGAAGGCGAACTTGAGGAAACCTGTGCCACCTTTCACGTCCTGCACAAGCTTCCTCAGGTGCGCACTCCCGGCGGGTCCATCATTCCAAGAGTCGCAGCGTTGGCTGGAGACTTTCTTCTCGCCACTTCGTATCAGTTTAGCGAAGCGAAATTCGCTGCGTATATCCAGGCTTTTCAGCAAGTGACGGTGCTTCGTCAAGCCGAATTATGGATGCTCGTCCCCGTCATGAAGCTGGTGCTCCTGGAACAAATAGCCGAACGGGCACGCCGGTTGCTGGAGGATTCCGCTGCTTCATATGGAGTCCAGAGCCCGCTTCGCAGCTTGCATGCAATCAAAGAAGCTGCGTGGAAAGATGTAATTGAGCCCCTTATTTTGTTCGATCGGCTCCTGCGGGACGATCCGGCCGGAGTCTATCCGCGGATGGATTATGAGACTCGTGAGCTATACCGCAATAATTTGGTGCGGATTGCCGACCGTTGCGATTGCTCCGAAATCAAGGTTGCCAGCACGGTACTTAGCCTTTCGCGCGAAGCTCAGGCGCATTCCAATCAAGATCCGCGGGTAACTTTGCGCGACTCGCACGTGGGATCGTATCTTCTGGGAGAGGGCAGAACGCTGCTCGAGGAACGAGTGCGATTTCATCCACCACTGGGTCGGCGCTTGCGCACTTTTCTTCTCCGGCATCCCGATGAATTTTATCTTCCTGGGATCGCGGCTCTGACATTTGCAATCGTCTCGGGAATCGTTCTTCTCCTTACCCCGCCTACCACCTCGCTTTGGATGGTGTTGCTTTCAATTCTGGCCGTACTGTTGCCCGGTTCGCAGAGTGCAGTCCAGATCATGAATTATCTAATCACGCTGCTGCTACCCGCGCAGACTCTACCGAAGCTCGACTTTTCGGAAGGCATCCCCGTGGATTGCATGAGTCTGGTGGCCATCCCGACCATGCTCTTGAACGAAAAGCAGGTTCGCAAACTGGCGGATGATCTTGAAGTTCGTTATCTCGGCAACCACGATCCGAATCTGCACTTCGCTCTGCTCTCCGATCTTCCGGACTCCGCTTCGCAACCGCGGGAAAACGATCCGCTGGTTGATTTAGCGTCGGCCCTGATCCGCGAGTTGAATAAGAAGTACGCCGGAGAAGGCAGGGGATCTTTTTTTCTGTTCCATCGACACCGCATTTTTAACCCGCGCGAAGGGATTTATATGGGTTGGGAACGCAAGCGCGGCAAGTTAATGGATCTCGGCAAGCTGCTGCGCGGTCAATTTGACAGCTTCCCTGTGAAGGTCGGCGACCTCTCGGTCTTGTCCAGCATTCGTTACGTGATCACGCTGGATTCCGACACCGAGCTGCCGCGTGGCTCTGCCAGCCGGATGGTTGGGACGCTAGCGCATCCGTTGAACCAGGCAATCGTCGATGCGGAGAGAGGCATTGTGGTCGCCGGATACGGCATTCTACAGCCGCGAGTCCGGGTTAGCGTTCAGAGTTCCGTGCGATCGCGCCTCGCGGGCATTTATTCGGGGCAGACTGGCTTTGACATCTATACTCACGCGACCTCGGACGTATATCAGGATCTCTATGGCGAAGGCATTTTCGTCGGCAAGGGAATCTACGAAGTCGAAACGCTGAACCGGGTTTTGGATCGCCGATTCCCGCGCAATGCTCTGCTCAGCCACGATCTTGTGGAAGGCGCCTACGCGCGCGCCGGCCTGGTTAGCGATATTGAGATCATTGAGGATTATCCCTCGCATTACAGCGCCCACAACAAGCGCAAACATCGCTGGCTGCGCGGTGATTGGCAGATCGCCGGATGGCTTCTGCCGATGGTTCCGGAGGAATCGGGCCATCGAGTGCCGAATCCGCTTTCAGTGATTTCGAGATGGAAAATTCTCGATAATCTGCGCCGCAGTTTGGTAGAGCCGGCAATCTTCCTGCTATTCCTCCTAGGATGGCTTTGCCTACCCGGACGACCTGCGGCGTGGACCGTGGCTACTGTGGCGATTCTTTTCCTGCCGGCTTTATGCCAATTGGCCTTCGACTTGGCCCACGCGGCTACAGCCGGAAAGCGGTTGGTGATTCAGGACGCTTTTGACACTTTCGTGAATGCGTCCATCGCGAATATTCTCACGATCACTTTTCTTGCCCACCAGGCGTTGTTATCGCTGGACGCTGTGGTACGGACCATGGTTCGCCGCTTGATCACCCGTCAACGCTTGTTGCAATGGGAGACTGCGGCCGAGGCTGAAATCGCTGGCGACAAACGTACCGCGCTGGACATTTACTTGAACTGGACTCCGGCGCTTGCCCTGGGCGTGCTCTTATTATTATGGCTGGAGAGTCCCGGATCTATTTTCGCGGCACTGCCAATCCTCGTTCTATGGGCGTTCAGCAAACCGGTTTCATTGTGGCTGGACCGTCCCGCCCGCGCGCCAAGAAGGCAACTCGCGGAGCGGGATCGGGAGTTCGTCCGTGCCGCAGCCATTCGTACCTGGCGATATTTTGCTGAGTTTAGTACGGCCGAGCACCACCATCTAATTCCCGACAATGTTCAGGAAGAGAACAGGAAAGTCGCGCCGCGCGTTTCCACGACAAATCTTGGCCTGCTGCTGAACGCGCGACAAGTGGCATGCAGGCTTGGTTATCTCACCGTGCCGGAATTTGCGGAGCAGACTTTACTTACATTGGAAACAGTACAGCACCTGCCTCGGCATCATGGCCACCTTCTAAACTGGTATGACACCCAGTCATTGCAACCTTTGACCCCCGCCGTCATTTCAAGCGTGGATAACGGCAACCTCGTCGCCTCACTATGGACTTTGGAACAGGGGGCGCTCGAATTACTTCGACGGCCTTTATTCGGGCGCGAAATTGCAGACGGCCTCATCGATCATCTTTCGGTTCTGTCGAGCCTCGACGCAATTCCTCGCCGGATCGTTTCTTCGACTGAAAAGTTCCTTCTGCAACCTAGATGGTTGGAGTACGTTCTCGATAGTTCTGAAACGATTCTAAAAGACCTTCAGCCCTCGTCCAATGCTTCGCAGAACTCCGATGCGAGTTGGTTCCTGCAAGAAACACTAGTCCGGATCCATCAGATTGTGCGCAGCGTGAAATTTCATAGCCCGTGGCTGTTGCCAAAATATGCCGCTGTAAGGGGCGAATTGGTTACCGCCGATCGGGCTGAAGCTGCCGAGCTTCCGCTCCAGAAGATTCCCCAATTTATTGACGATCTTATTAGCCAACTTACGGCACGAATTTCTGCTGGATCTGGATCCGCTCAGTCCGAGCGCGAACTTCTGGAATTATTGCCGGGAGCGCGCACCCGTGCACTCTCCCTTGTAGAAAATCTTAGAAAGATCGCAAGTCAGTCGAGCGCTTTCGTCGACGAAATGGACTTCCGGTTCCTGCTGAATCCAGGTAGGAAACTGCTCTCGGTCGCGTTCGAACTAGAGAAAAAGCGAAACCATCCCGCCTGCTACGACTTGTTGGCGAGCGAAGCCCGCATCGCGTACTTTGTCGCTATCGCCAAAGACGATATCTCTCAGGAGAGCTGGTTTCAGCTTGGCCGTCCTCCCTTCGAGGCAGACGGGGTTACAGGTCTGCTTTCGTGGACCGGTACGATGTTCGAATATTTAATGCCCGCGCTGTGGATGCGACTTTATCCGAACACGCTGCTGGAACGTGCGGCACAGGTTGCGGTGCGCACACAGCGAGCTTATGCTGCCGGAAAAAACGTACCCTGGGGCATCTCCGAGTCTGCTTCCAGCAAACTGGACTCGGCCGGTAACTACCACTATTTCGCGTTCGGCGTTCCTGAGTTGGCGATATCGAAACCTGAGCAAGACGGTCCGGTCATCTCGCCCTACTCAACATTCCTTGCGCTGGATGTCGATTCCACCTCGGCTATTCGAAATCTGCGGAATATGCAGCGGAAGAACTGGCTTGGAGGTTACGGATTCTATGAAGCCCTGGATTTCAGCGCTCAACGCCAATCCAGTTCCGGCCAGACCAAATCTCGCGGAGTTGAGCCTGTACGTTGCTGGATGGCGCACCACCAGGGTATGAGTTTGCTTTCGATGGCAAATTTCCTTCACCATGACGTGGTGCAGAATTGGTTCCACAGCCATCCCCGCGTTCAGGCTACCGAATTACTATTGCAGGAAAAACCGCTCGGGCGTGTGGCATAGGCTAAAAGTCATTCCGCCTGGCAGCTTATCAGCACGTTTTTTCCATAAGGACTTATGCAACTCCAACACTTTTTCGCTGTCCTGGTTTTGTTGAGCTTTTCGGCAACCATTCCGCAACTCAATGCGCAATCCTCACAATCAGAAGTAATTGTTGTCGATGCTAAAGCTTCATCTCATCCGTTCCCCCATTTCTGGGAGGGGATGTTTGGCTCCGGTCGCGCCATCCTGAGCCTTCGTGACAGTTATCGCAGCGATTTACGGGCGGTGAAGCAGATCACAGGCTTTCGCTACATTCGTTTTCACGCCATCCTCGACGACGAAGTTGGTGTCTATAGCGAGGATGCTCAGGGAAAACCGGTTTATAACTTTTCCTATGTCGATCAAATCTACGACGGATTGCTCGCCAACGGCATACGCCCATTTGTCGAGCTTAGCTTTATGCCGAACCAGTTGGCCGCCAGCCAGTCCCTGCAAGCTTTTTGGTATCACCCCAACGTTGCGCCGCCCAAGGATTGGAGCCGATGGGATGGTTTGATCACAGCCTTCGCGCAGCATCTGCTGGATCGCTATGGAATAGACGAGGTCTCGCAATGGTACTTCGAAGTTTGGAACGAACCCAATCTTGACTTCTGGGCCGGGCAGCCAAAGCAGCCGACCTATTGGGATCTATATGACCGTGCCGCGATCGCGCTGAAGAAGGTGAATCCGAAGCTGCGCGTGGGCGGCCCTGCAACTGCCCAGGCCGCGTGGGTGGACGCTTTCATTCGACACTGCGTTGAGAAACATATTCCAGTCGACTTCGCTTCAACCCACGTCTACGCCAACGACACTGCGCGGGATGTTTTTGGGACGCAGGAAAACATTCCCCGCGATCAGATGGTTTGCCGGGCCGTTGAGAAGGTGCACACCCAGATCAAGTCATCTAGCCTGCCCAATTTGCCTTTGATCTGGAGTGAGTTCAACGCCAGCTATAAGAATGAGCCAGACGTTACCGATTCCATCTATATGGGCCCATGGATGGCCGGAATTATCCGCCAATGCGACGGCTTGGTTGATCGAATGTCGTACTGGACTTTTTCCGACGTCTTCGAAGAGCAAGGCGTGGTAAAAACGCTGTTCTATGGCGGCTACGGGCTAATCGCAGAAGATGATATTCCCAAGCCCGCATTCAACGCTTTCAAGCTTTTTCACCAACTAGGAGACATCCGCATCCAGTTGGATTCCAATTCCGCTCTGCTTACGCGTAGGCAAGACGGCACGCTGATATTGGCACTGTGGAATTACGCTCCGCCGGAACAGCCCGGCGCTGAGAAAACATTCACCGTGCGGCTAAAGAACACGAACATCCAAGATGCGACGATTTCTCGGGTTGACGCCAGCCACGGAGATGTTCACCGTACCTACGATGAGATGGGCGACCCACAGTATCCGAATCAGAAGCAAATTCAACAGTTGCAAAAAGCGGCAGAACTGCCTGCCCCCGAAACCATCCGTATTGACCAGGACGAGTTCGTTGTCCGCCTTCCCACCTACGGCCTTGCCGTGATTGAACTGAAGTAAGACTGGCCGGATTGATGATTATTGATTGATGCTTAATGATTGATTGAAAACTGCATCCACCCTGGTACCGAATCGTCAATCATCCATCGACAATCATCAATTTCTGACGTTTCTCCCATCAAGGCTGATATTTCTTAAATCCCGCGCGATCCATACCGCGCGTCGCTTCTTGATTCTTCATAAATGTATTCCATACAAAACCGGTGCGCACGTTCTCCGCCATCAGCATTGTGATGCCAACATCGATGCCTACGCTATCGGTGTCATACCAGTTCTTCAGAGGATTAAAAGCGTTCACAAATCCATACGGGCACCAGGCTTTTGCGTAATGATCTTTTATATTTCGCAGAACGCGCATCACCGGTTGCGGCATAAAGGGCAACGATCCAGCGGATGCGCTCGGAACGACCGTGCCGTCGATCGGTCCCATCATGGGCGGCCCACCCCAAATCACATATCCTTTCTGCGAGTCTGAGGCCGAAATACCCCAAAGATCTTCGCTGTAATCGCTGAACTGTTTGCCAAGTTCGATGCAGAACCGGCGGTGAACATCGGTTGCCAGAATTGAATTTTGAAAGTAATCGGCATACTGGTCCCGCTTTCCGCGAAAGTCAAACCATGCATGCGAATATTGATTCACAAAAAGCGGGGCGAACGAACCAATGTAGCGAATGCCGTCATATTCAAAATTAAGGCGCTTCCAGGCGTTCCATGCAGCCGCCGGCAGGGGATGCGGAAGCGAACCCATCCCCAGCAGATAAATCATCATCATCTCGCTGTAATAATCCCAGCGGTACGGCAGAAAACCGAATTCCGGAGTCCAGCCGAGTGGCAACAGAGATGTGTCTTCCGACAACCAACTCCAATCCACTCGATTGAATATTTCGAAGGCCAGCAGACTGATTTCAGAATGCTCTTCGAAATGCCGGCGGCAGGTCAGCAATCCGCAAAGCAGAATGGATGTGTCGACGGATGAAACTTCGGAATCCCAAACTCGCTCTCCGGTATTAATGTCGGCAAAGTGATAGAAGAATCCGCGATGCGTCGGCATCTTTTTCCAAAGAAAACGCAGCGCCGCCAAAACTCGGTCGCGAGCATCTTCAAAGGCGAGGAATTCCCGTTTTTGAGCGATGCACAATGCCGTCAGGCCAAAGCCGGTCGCTGCAATGCTAGCTACGACCGAATTTTCGTTTTTCAAGACGTTGCATCGATCTCTCACCAGCCCGGTCTGAGGGCTCGCCTGATCCCAAAAATACTGGAAATTTCTCCTCTCCAATTCCTCCAGAAAAGCGTCGTCATCTGGCGAGAGGGCGCCGGGAGCCGACGGGATTTGGGACGCCGGCTGTTGACCCATTTCGCTGGATAAC